>NZ_BAAAQX010000026.1:0-184573 GCF_039531895.1 Nonomuraea monospora | reverse complement strand
CACCCCGCGAGCCCCAGCTGCTTGGCCTGCTTCTCCACGTCCTTGTCGTACTGGGCGGCCCCCTCGGCGGCCGGGGTCAGGCCGGAGCCGACGGCGACGGTGATCTGCTCCAGCGACGGGCCCTTGACCGGGGAGACGAACTCCAGCGCCGGCGCCGTGCGGCCCTCGTCCACGTACACCTGGAGGTCCTTGGCCACCTGGATGGCGTCGTCGGGCAGCTTGGCGCCCTGGATGCGGAACGGGCCCGCCGGCTGGACGACCTTGTTGGTCGCCTCGGCGCCCGCTGGGGAGGCGACGAAGGCCAGGAACTTCTTGGCGGCGTCCACGTGCTCCGACGTCTTGGCGATGTAGATGCCCGCCGGCTCCCAGATGGTCGCGCCGTTCTTGGCCGCGTCGGTGCCCGGGATGCCGAAGAAGCCCACGTCGGTGGCGGCCTGCGGCAGGCTCGCCACCAGCGGCGGAAGCTGCGCGCTGAGCATCGGGTAGTGCGCGCCCTTGCCCTCGACCAGCAGCTTCAGGCCCTGGTCGGCGGTGGCCGAGCCGAAGCCCTCCTGCATGTAGTTCTTGGCGTGCACCTCGGCCAGGTGGTCGAAGCCCGCCTGGGCGGCCGGGGTGCCGGCGAACTTGGCCTGGTTGGCCGTGTAGTTCTTGGCGAAGTCCGGCACGGCGGCCTGCACGTTGTAGTAGTCGCCGAGGACGAACAGCTGCGAGGTCCAGGTGTCCTTGAACGTGCCGATCACCGGGGCGACGCCGGCCGCCTTGATCTTGTCGTTGTTGGCCATGAAGTCGGCCCAGGTCTTCGGGACCTCCAGCTTGAGCCGCTCGTACACCTTGCGGTTGTAGAGGATGCCGCCGCCCATGGCGGTGCCGCCCGGCACGCCGTACGCCTTGCCGTCCTGGCTCACCACGGGCAGGAAGTCCTTCTGTACGTTGGCCAGCACCGGGTCGCCGGTCAGGTCCACCATGGTCTGGGCCGGGTTGAGGGCCTGCAGCAGCGAGCCGGAGTTGTACCAAAACAGGTCCGACATGTCGCCCGTGGACAGCCGGGTCTTGACGATGTTGTCGCCCTCGCTGCCGCCCGGCCGCGTCTCCGTCTCGATCTTGATGGTCGGGTTCGCCTTCATGAAGGCGTCGGACAGCGCCTTGACGGTGTCCACCGTGGCCTGGCTGTTGTCGACCAGGAACTGCAGGGTGACGGTGCCGGCGTCGCCGCCGGACTCGGTGCCGGAGCCCGAACCGCACGAGCTCAGGGCCGCTGTCGCGAGAACGGCCAGGACCGCTCCCGTCATTCGGTGCGAGGTGTTCACGACGCCCCTCCGGGTTCGTTGAAACGTTTTAAGCGTCCCCCGATGCGAGTTAACGTAGGCGTTACCTAGCGGAGCGTCAAGAGGTCGATTGGGGAACGGTTTTCAATCGTGACCAATGTCAACAGGCGGCTTGCTCCGGTTCGGATGGCAGGTCTGGATAACGTTACCCATCGCGTACGATGCCGCTGGCTCGTACAATCGGGCGACGTCGGGGTCCGAGGAAAGGCGGCACATGGCGACATCAGGCCGGCAGGCGAGAGTGACCATCACCGACGTGGCCCGCCATGCCCAGGTGTCCACCACGGCGGTGTCCAAAGTGCTGCGCAACGCCTACGGCGTCAGCGACGCCATGCGCGAGAAGGTCCGCGCCGCCATCGACGAGCTCGGCTACCGCCCGCACAACGCGGCCCGCGCCATGCGCGGGCGCACCTTCACCATCGGCGTGCAACTACCGCACATCCGCAACCCGTTCTTCTCCGACATCGTCGACGGCCTCACGGACGAGATCTCCGGCAGCGGCTACCAGGCGATCATGGTGCAGAGCGGCGACCTCGACGCCGCCGCCGAACGCCGCGCCATCGACGCCCTCATGGACCGCCAGGTCGACGGCATCCTCTCCGTCGCCCCCGTCTGCTCCCGCGTCCAGCTCGAAGAGGTCGCCAGGAACACGCCCCTCGTCGTGCTCGGCCGCCACGACCGGTCCGCGCTCTACGACTGCGTCCTCGACGACGACGAACTCGGCGCCCAGCTCATGGTCGAACACCTCATCGCCCTCGGGCACCGCCGCATCGCGCACATCACCCAGCGCGACACCGCGACCCGCCGCTCCGCCGTCCTCCTCCAAGCCATCAGAGCCAGGACGTACGAGCAGGTCATGACCGAACACGGGCTGGCCGAACACCTCGCCATCGCGGCCACCTCCTACACCGAGGAAGGCGGCTACGACGGGGCCCGCGAACTCCTCGCCCGCTCCCCGCGGCCCACCGCCATCTTCGCCGGCGCCGACCAGGCCGCCTTCGGCGTGCTCGCGGCCATCCACGAAGCGGGGCTCACGGTGCCCGGCGACATCTCCGTCGCGGGGTACGACAACGCCCGCATGAGCCGCCTCGCCCACATCTCCCTGACCACCGTCGACCAGGACGGCGCCATCATGGGCACCACGGCGGGGCGGCTGCTGCTCGAACGCATCGGGGGGCGGTCGGCGGCCGTCCGCTTCTCCGTCACCCCCACCCTGGTCGCCCGCCGCTCCACCGCCCCACCCGCCTGACCTGCCGGGCGGGGCGGCGCGCGGGGGTCAGTCGTGCAGGGAGCCGCCGCCGTCGATCGACCAGGTCTGTCCGTTGACCCAGGCGGCGTCGTCCGACAGCAGGAAGGCGGCCGCCGCGGCCAGGTCGGACGGCTTGCCGAGGCGCGGCGTGCGGATGGCCCCCAGCACGGCGGCCTTGAACTCCTCGCTCATCGTCGCCAGCCCCGTCTCCGACAGCACCAGCCCCGGCGACACCCCGTTGCAGCGGATCCCCTCCTTGCCCCACCGCGAGGCGACGTGCCGGGTGAGCGCGTTCACCCCGGCCTTGGCGGCGGCGTAGGCGGGCCGGAGCGGCTCGCCGACGAAGGCGGCGCTGGAGGAGGTGTTGACGATCGCCCCGCCCCCGCTCTCCAGCAGGTACGGGATGACGGTGCGGCAGGTGTGGGCGTAGCCGATGAGGTCGACCTCCAGGGTCCGCCGCCAGACGGACACGTCCATCCGCGACAGGTCGGCGTCGCGCCCGATGGTGTCCGGCGACAGGTCGGCGCCCACGTTGAACAGCCCGTCCACGCCGCCGAACTCTTGCGCCGCCCGTTCGAACAGTGCTCTCACCGACTCCTCGTCGGCCAGGTCGAAGGCGGCGGCGACGGCGGTCCCGCCGGCCGCGGCGATGCGTCCGGCGGTGGCCTCGGCGCCGGCGAGGTTGAGGTCGCCGACCAGGACGCGGCAGCCCTCCTCGGCCAGCCGTTCGGCGGTGGCGGCGCCGATGCCGGTGGCTCCGCCCGCCACGACGATCCTCTTGCCGTTCAGTCCTCGCATCACAGGCTCCGTTCTCGCTCGCAGGGGGTGGAGGTGTAGGTCGGTCAGGGGGTGGGGGTGCAGGCCGTTCAGGGGGTGGGGGTGCGGACCGAGACGCGCGTTCCGATCACCACTGGACGGGGACCCGCTCCAGTCCGCCGACGATCAGCCCTTCGCGGCGCTTCAGCTCGCCGGCCGGGACGGCCAGCGCCAGCGTGGGCAGCTTGTCCAGCAGGACCTTGAGCACGGTCTGCAGCTCGGTGCGGGCCAGCGACTGCCCCAGACAGGAGTGGGGGCCGACGCCGAAGGCCACGTGCGGGTTGGGCGAGCGGTCCAGCCGCATCTCGCCGGCCTGCTCGAACTGCCGCTCGTCCCGGTTGGCGGAGGCCATGCTGCAGATGACGGTGGTGCCGCCCGGCAGTTTCTCGCCGCCGACCTCGGTCTCCTCGCTGAGGTAGCGCGGCATGCCGAAGCCGGGGTTGGCGTCGAAGCGCAGCGCCTCCTCCACCGCCGGGCGGATCAGCGCGCGGTCGGCCAGCAGCGCCTCCCACCGCGTACGGTCGGCCAGCAGCATCGACACCATCTTGCCGATCATGTTCGCGGTGGTCTCGTGCCCGGCCACCAGCAGCCCCTTGGCGGTGCCCAGCATGAGCTGCTCGGTCAGCCGCCCGTCGAGGCCCTCCACCATCGCGAGCAGCTCGCTGATCAGGTCGTCGCCCGGCTCGGCCTTCTTGCCCTCGACGAGCGCGACGAGGTAGCCGTCGAACTCGGCCTGGGCGGTGTCGATCTCCTCCTGGGTGAACCTGGTCATGCTGAGCATGGTGTCCGACCAGTACGCGAACTTCTCCCGGTCGGAGTCGGGCACCCCGAGCAGGTCGCAGATCGCCCACACCGGCAGCGGGAAGCCCACCTGGCTGACCAGGTCGGCGGGCGCGCCCCCGGCGACCATCCGCTCGACGAGCCGCACCGTCATGGCCTCGATCCTGGGCTGCATCGCCAGGACGCGCTTGGCGGTGAACGCCTTGCCGACGAGCTGCCGCCAGGCGCGGTACTCGTCGCCGCTCATGCTGCTGCCGCCGCTGCCGAACACGCCGCCCGACTCGTTGGCGGTCACCCTGGCGGCGTCCGGCGCGTCGAGCTGCCGGGTGAAGCGCGGGTCGGACAGCACCTGCTTGACGTCGTCGTAGCGGGTGAGCAGCAGCGCCTGGTCGCCGCTCGCCAGCCTGACGGGCGCGATCGGGCAGCCGCCGCGCAGCTCGGCCCACTCCTGTGGCGGCTCGAGCGCGGTGGGGTTGGCGAACGGGTAGTGCGGAGCCTGCTCGACGGTCACGTGCCCTCCAGAGACGTAGACGGTGCCGATCTAAGTCAATCAGCTTAACGGCGGTGCCGCCTCATCTCCCGAAAGGGAATTCCGATCAGCCGGCGCCGAGCAGGGCGTCCGCGCGGGCCCGGTCGGCCGTCGGGCTCCGGTGCACGATCCGGCCCTTGCGCATGACCGCCACCTCGTCCGCCAGGCGGAAGGCCAGGTGCAGGTCCTGCTCCACCAGCACGGCCGCGACGCCCGCGCGGGCCACGGTGAGCGGCGCGAACGCGCCCCGGCGCCGCGAAGAGCCGGGCCAAGCCGACACAATCCACTACATCGCTCTTTCGTCCCGCAAGAATCCTGTGGCATGTTGAGGAGGTGGACACGACTCCTGATCCCCGTACGGGTGCGGCGCCCGCCCCCACCGGCCCGCTGAGCCGCGTGGACTACGGCGAGCGCATCCCCAACAACGTCGACCTGGCGAGCGACCGCCGCCTCCAGCGCGCGCTGGAGAGCTGGCAGCCGAAGTTCCTGGACTGGTGGAAGACGCTCGGCCCGGCCCTGCCCACCAAGGACGTCTACCTGCGCACCGCGGTCGCCGTCGGCCGCGACGGGTGGGCGCACTTCGAGCACGTCCCGATGGAGGAGTACCGCTGGGGCGTCTTCCTGGCCGAGCGCGACCCCGACCGCAAGGTGGGCTTCGGCAAGCACAAGGGGGAGCCCGCCTGGCAGGAGGTGCCGGGCGAGCACCGCGCCGACCTGATGCGGCTGATCGTCATCCAGGGCGACACCGAGCCCGCCAGCGTGGAGCAGCAGCGCGTCCTCGGCAACACCGCGCCCAGCATCTACGACCTGCGCAACCTCTTCCAGGTGAACGTGGAGGAGGGCCGCCACCTGTGGGCCATGGTCTACCTGCTGCACGCCTACTTCGGCAGGCAGGGCCGCGAGGAGGCCGAGCAACTGCTGAAGCGCAACTCGGGCGATCTGGACGCGCCGCGCATCCTCGGCGCGTTCAACGAGCAGACCACCGACTGGCTGCAGTTCTTCATGTTCACCTACTTCACCGACCGCGACGGCAAGTACCAGCTCGGCACGCTGAAGGAGTCGGCCTTCGACCCGCTCGCCCGCACCTGCCAGTTCATGCTGAAGGAGGAGGCCCACCACATGTTCGTGGGCACCACCGGCGTGCAGCGCACCCTGGAGCGCACGGCCGAGCTGATGGCGCGGCACGGCACCGCCGACATCCTCCCGTACGGCGGGATCCCCCTGGACGTGATCCAGAAGTACCTGAACTTCCAGTTCTCCGTCTCTCTCGACCTGTTCGGCTCCGAGCAGTCCACCAACGCGGGCAACTACTACACCTCCGGGCTGAAGGGCCGCTGGATGGAGGCCCGCCGCAAGGACGACCACGTCCTGCTGGAGGACACCCGCGAGCTGCGTCACGTCCGGGACGGGCGGATCAGGAGCAGGACCGTGCCGATGCTCAGCGCGCTCAACCTCGACCTGCGCGACGAGTACGTGGCCGACTGCTCCCACGGCGTGCGCCGCTGGAACCAGGCCCTGGCGGACGCCGGCCTGGAGGAGCGGCTGTACCTGCCGCACGAGGGCTTCAACCGCAAGGTCGGCGTGTACGCGGGCCACCACGTCACCCCGCACGGCGAGGTCGTGGACGAGGCCGCCTGGCAGGCCCGCGCCCGCGACTGGCTGCCCACCGGCGAGGACCGCGAGCAGGTGGCCTCGCTCATGGTCCCCGAGTACGAGTACGGCGAGTTCGCCGGCTGGATCGCCCCGCCGAAGACCGGCATCAACGACCAGCCGGTCGAGTTCGACTACGTGCACCTCGCGGAAGAGGGGCTGCTCTAGTGCCGCGTGGCCGCGCTCTCCGCCATCCGCTCCCACTCGGCCTGGGCCCGCCGGTGCCACCGGTTGTGCAGGTCGTGGAAGACGGCCGCCGCCCGGGGGCCTGGCCAGTCGTGGTCGAGCAGCTCGGCGGGCAGGTCGGGGTCGAGGAACGGGAAGCGCCGCCACTCCTGGATGAGCAGCACCTGGCTGACGAACGCCTCCCGGTCGGCGCGGACGGGGAGGCCTTCGAAGCGTTCGATGAACGCCACGTAGCGCTTCTCGACGTCGTCGAGGTCCCATGCCGCCGTGATGATCTTCGTGGTGTCGCCGATGCCCGCCGACGGCCCCGTCCAGGCGTAAGCCCTGTCGTCGAGGTCGAGCTCGCGGACGACCTCGCGGACCGCGGCCTCCTTGGACGCGTCCGGCACCACCCACAGACCGGGCGCGGGCGAGCCGAGCCCCAGCCAGGTGAGCTTGGTGCGCAGCCGGTGCCGGAGCTGCCGCTGGCTCTCCGGCACGCCCGCGGTGAGCACGAGCCAGCGCCCGTCCCACGCGTGCGGCCCGCGCATGAACGTGTAGATGCGCTCGGCGCCCTCGCGCAGCAGCCGGTCGCCCGCGCCGGTCAGCTTCCACCGCACCTTGCGGCCGTGCCGCTCCGACTGCAGCAGCCCCTCGGCCGCGGTGCGCGACAGCGCCTGCCGGGCGGACTTCTCCTCCACGCCGAGCGCCGACAGGGCCTCGATCAGGCTGCCCGTCCACGTCTCGCCGCGGCGGGGCATGACGAACTCGCCGAGAACGGTCAGCAGCAGCGACCGGGCGCTGGCGGACGTCCTGTCCTGCGGACGCGGTTCGCTCGGGGTCACCGCTCCCTCCCTTCCTCATGCGGCATCGCCGTGACGCGCATTCTCTCAAATGCTACAAAGACCTGACGCTACACATAAATCAAGTCGAACCTTCGGGAGCGCGCCTTGACCGTCACCTTCGTCACCTCGCCGGACCGCTACCGCCACTGGAGCCTCCAGGTGGACGGCCCGGTCGCCACCGTCACCCTGCGCGTGGACGAGCAGGGCGGCCTGGTGCCCGGCTACGAGCTCAAGCTGAACTCCTACGACCTCGGCGTGGACATCGAGCTGTACGACCTCGTCCAGCGGCTGCGCTTCGAGCACCCGGAGGTCAAGGCGGTGGTGCTGACCGGCGGCCTCGACCGCATGTTCTGCGCGGGAGCCAACATCCGGATGCTCGCCCGGTCCTCGCACGCCTGGAAGGTGAACTTCTGCAAGTTCACCAACGAGACCCGCAACGGCATCGAGGACGCCACGGAGCACTCGGGGCAGACCTGGATCGCCGCGCTCAACGGCACCGCCGCCGGCGGCGGCTACGAGCTGGCGCTGGCCTGCGACCAGATCGTCCTGGTGGACGACGGCTCCTCGGCCGTCTCGCTGCCCGAGGTGCCGCTGCTCGGCGTGCTGCCCGGCACCGGCGGCCTGACCCGCCTCGTGGACAAGCGGCACGTGCGCAAGGACCGCGCCGACCTGTTCGCCACCAGGGCGGAGGGCTTGCGGGGCAGCACCGCCGCCGCCTGGGGGCTGGTGGACGCCGCCGTGCCGCGCCACTCGTTCGCCCGCGAGGTGGCCCGCCGCGCCGAGGAGGCGGCGGCGACCTCGCCCCGCCCCTCCGGCGCGCGGGGCGTGCGCCTGACGCCGCTGGCCCGCAAGGACGAGGGCGACACCATCACCTACCCGTACGTGTCCGCCCGGCTCGACCGCTCCGGCCGCAAGGTCGAGATCACCGTGGCAGGCCCGCACGACGCCCCGCCCGCCGACCCGGCCGCCCAGGGCGCGGACTACTGGCCCCTGGCGATGACCCGGGCCCTGGACGACCTCATCCTGCACCTGCGGACCAACGAGCCCGGCCTCGGCATCTGGCTGCTGCGCACCGCCGGCGACGCAGGGCGGGTGCTGGCCTACGACGCCCAGCTCCACGCGGCGGACGACTGGTTCGCGGCCGAGGTGCGCCACTACTACAAGCGCACGCTCAAACGGCTCGACGTCACCAGCCGCAGCCTCATCGCCGTCATCGAGCCGGGCACCGCCTTCGCCGGGCTGCTGGCCGAGCTGGCGCTGGCCGCCGACCGCCAGTACATGCTGGAAGGCGTCTACGAGGACCGCGACGACGACGCCACCCCCGCCGCCGTCGTCCTCACGGCCGCCAACGACGGCGACCACCCGATGGGCAACGGCCTGTCCCGCCTCCGGTCCCGCTTCTGGGGCCACGACGCCGAGCTGGCCGCTGTCCTGGCCAGGCTCGGCGAGCCGCTCGACGCCGCCGCCGCCTCGGAGCTGGGCCTGGTCACCATGGCCCTGGACGACCTCGACTTCGAGGAGGAGCTGCGCATCGCCGTCGAGGAACGCGCCTCCCTGTCACCCGACGCGCTGACCGGCATGGAGGCCAACCACCGCTTCGCCGGCCCGGAGACCCTGGAGACCAAGATCTTCGGCCGGCTCACCGCCTGGCAGAACTGGATCTTCAACCGGCCGAACGCCTCCGGCCCCGACGGCGCGCTGCGCCGCTACGGCACCGGCCGCAAGGGCGACTACGACCCGGAGCGCGTGTGATCCCATGATCGACGGAATGGCGCTCATAGACGCGCACGTCCACGTCCCCCTGCTCGGCACCCTCAAGCCAGCCTGGCTGCGCTGGGCCCGCGACTTCGGCCCCGCCGGCCTGCTCCAGGACGTCTGGGACGCCGGCGGCCGGCCGCGCCCGGCCCGCCTGGACGAGCTGTTCGCCGCCCAGGGCGTGGACGTCGCCCTCCTGTTCTGCGAGTACAGCCCCAAGGCCACCGGCGTCCAGGCCTTCGACGACCTCCTGCCGATCGTCGAGCACAACCCGTCCCGCTTCCGCCCCGTCGCCAACGTCAACCCGCACCTGCACTTCCCCCTCGCCGACGAGGTGCGCCGCCAGCTCGGCCTCGGCGCCGCCGCACTCAAGCTGCACCCCGTGCACGGCGGCTTCCGCTGCGACGACGCCGCCCTCTACCGCGCCTACCACCTGCTCGAGGAGCGCGGCGTGCCCCTCGTCGTGCACTGCGGCACCAGCTCCTTCCCCGGCTCCGCCAACGAGAACGCCGACCCGCGCCACCTCATCCCCGTGGTGCGCGACTTCCCCGGCCTGAACGTCGTGCTCGCGCACGGCGGGCGCGGCTGGTGGTACGACGCCGCCGCCTTCCTCGCGCTGTCGCACGAGAGCGTGTGGCTGGAGCTGTCCGGGCTGCCGCCCAAACGGCTGCCCGAGTACTACGCGCGGTTCGACCTCGTGCGGCTCGCCCGCCGGTGGATCTTCGGCACGGACTGGCCGGGCGTGCCGGGCGTCGCCGCCAACGCTCGCGCGGTGGCGGGGCTGGTGCCGGACGAGGTGGCGGCGGCGGTCCTGGCGGGCAACGCCAGGAAGGTGTACGCGGGCCTGCCTCCGGCTTTTCCTGACGAGCGGCGTCCTCCGTTGCCAGGATGACGTCTGTGATGCAGAACCTCGGGTGGACGTGGGCGCAGACGGTGGTGTTGCTCGCCGCGATCATCGCCCTCGGCGGTGCCGTGCTCACCGCGACCGTCACGTACGCACTGAACCAGCGGACCGCGCGACGGGAGCGGCAGGCGAGGTCCTTCGCCGAAGCGCTGGCGGCCATCGAAGAGTATGCCGAGATGCCCTACCGGATCCGCCGGCGAACCAGGTCGGAGGAGGGCAGGTATGAGCTCTCGGAGAAGATCAGCGACGTGCAGGCGCGGATGGCCTTCCACCAGGCGTGGTTGTCCATAGAGTCCGTCGATCTCGGCAACGCCTACAAGGAACTGGTCGCCATGGCAAAGAAGCAGGCCGGCGGTCAGATGAAGGAGGCGTGGAAGGAGCCGATCCTGACCCGTGACGCGCAGATGATTCTCAAGCAGGCGTACTCCCGGGACAAGATCGACGATGCGCGAGAGAGTTGTGTCGTTCTCATGCGGATGAATCTCGGGCGCGTCACCCGCCGGTCGGTCAGGATCAATCGCGGGGGAGTTGAGCCATGAGCTCATCGAGGAGCAGCGCCGCGTCCTCCTGCCGCCATGGTTTGTCCTTCACAGCGCCGAACAACTTCCCCATGCCGTGGGGGTACCAGAAGGACCCGAAGTGGTCGCGCTGTCCGTCGAGCCAGGTCAGCGCACATTTGTACGAGGTGACGTGATCCTTCTTGTACACGTCGGTAGGCACATTCCAGAGCAATGACTCGACGTAGTACGAGGGGGCCGTGGTCTTCTCCATGCGCGAGGCGTCGTCCTTCACGGCGGCGTTCCTCGCGTTCTTCGCGATGCGGACGACCTTCTTGAATCTCCCGCCGCTCTCCCTGTCCTTCCGCCGGGACGCGGCCATGTGGCGTTTCGGATAGTTCTCGATCTCCGTGGCATTGTGATAGAAGCGGACGCCTTCCTTGAACTCCTGTTTCTGGCAACTGACGAACCCTTGGTAATATCGGAAGTTCACGGACACCAGGACATCGGCGGTCAGCCTGAACAGACCCCTGCCCACATCAGTGCATTTCGGCCCTTCGCTGGTGGAGAAATAATGCTTCTGCAGAATGTCTCCCACCACCTCGCGGAAATCCGCCCACGTCACATCGTCTCGCGTGTAGCAGTTCTCGTACGCGGCTAACTCGTTCTCGTCGAGTTCACTGGTGTCGCTGTAGAAGGCCGACCGCAACGCGACGACGACGTCGACGTCGCTGTCGTGCTCGAGGTTCGTGCCGTTCCCGTACGAACCCTGCGGATAGATGTCGCAGTCGTAGTCGCGCAGCCCCTTCGTCAGAGTCCACTGGATCGACGTGAAGGTGTGCCAGGCCTGCAGCGGGTCACCCCGATGTGACCAGGCGTGCAGCTGCTCGTCCGTCACCTGCATGGACGTCTCCTTTCGTGCTGTCCTACATCGCTCGCGGCGCAGCAGGACCGCGGAACCATGTGGCGGTGTACACATGGGCGTCCACCTCCGGCTCGCCCGAACCGTCCAGCCAGCGGTGCCAGCGACCTGGTCGGCCGCCGAGGACGAGGAGGAGCGCCATGGGGACGGTCTGGTTGGTGGGGACGAACAATTTGCGCATCTCATCGTGATCGTCGTGGCTGGGACGGGGATCGGCGCCCGGGTGCGTGTGCCACATGCCGACGAACTCGACCTGCCCGCGAGTTCTCTCTCGATGTGCCGAAATCCGCAGGTCCACGTCCTGCACGCCGTGCAGGAAATGGTGGTCGCCATGTTTGCTGTCCGGCGGTGGGATCTCCGCATGGGTCACCCAGATGACCTTGCACGCGGTGTCGATGCGGCCCATGAGCACGCCGCCGGTCTCACACGCCGGACCGCCCATGGCATGAACCCGCTGCGACTCCGCCCGCATCCTCTCCATCGCCCGGGTGTGGATGCGCACATCGAAGCCGCAGTTCTTGTCCTGCTTGACGATGTCGTCCGGCCATTCGAGGCACTGCTGGGCGGCGAGCCCGGCGCCGGACCCGTAGAGCCGGACGACGAAGGCGCTTCGCAGTACTGAGGGGCGTAGCGGCGAATGGGTGTGAAGTCTGTTGAGCGCCCAGGCGAAGATCTGGCCGGTCAGCGCCGCCACCTCCACGTCCGAGCCGGTGAAGGTCGAGGAACAGCCGGCATCGGGACGGAAGACCGGGCGTTCCTCCGGGCGAGGGAAGAAGGTCTCCGCGATGTCCCGCAGCTCTGGCACCGCGAAGGCATCGATCGCGAGGTTGTACATGATGTCGGTGTCGCCGCCATGAGCCCCGGGAAGGGCGAGGGTTCCGACGCCGCGCTCGCAGTCGTGCGACACCCCGAGGGTGAGTGTCGCCGGCCAATCGGCGCCACGGTCCCGGCTGAGGTACTCGAGGCGCTTGGACACGGCGGTGGAGGCTGTTGCGTTGACGATCAGATGGAAGTCCCGGCAGGCGTGTTCGTCACGCAGGAGCGTAGCCAGCACATCGCCGAACCGGTGCTCGATCGCGCAGGTGCGCCCGGGAAGCAGCGTGCGAGTGAGCCGGTTCGCCAGCACAGCGGCCTTGGTCTCGCCCAGATCCGTGTTCTCGTACGTTTGGCGTATCAGGATGCCGGGCGTGACCACGCCCGAGTCCGCCAGCGTCAGCCTCGCCACGCCGGCGCGTGCGCAGTGCTCAGCCATGCGGGTGCCCACGGCGCCGCAGCCCAGGATGAGCACGCGCTTGTTCAGCAGCCACTCGGCCGGCCTGCCGGTGTCACGGCGGACAGAGGCTTGCGGCCGGACGTCGTGAACGGCTGCGGGCATGGAGCGCGCCCGCAACAAGGAGGCTTCTCCACGCCACCGGCTCTGCCATGCCAGCAGCTGCAACCTGGCGCCGGGAGCGGTCAGGACCGGCGCCTCGGCCAGCACGAAGACCGAGCCGGATGTCCGCGGCTCCTTGGCCAGGCGAACGTTCAGCCGGGTGATCCTGACGAGATCCAAGCGAAACGTGGCCAGGTCTGCCGCATCGCCGGACATGGCGCGGGCCAGATCGCCGAGCGTGTCGGCCCGTTGCGGGAAGGGCCGACGCAGCACGCGGACCAGTCCCAGCGATACCGCTCCTCGTTCGCGTTCCTCACACGCGGCGAGGCGGGCGGTGAGGTCGTCGTCCGGCAAGAAGCCGCTGAGCCACTCCACGACGTCCACACGCTCGGGACCGCGCCACACCATGATCGCCATACCGCGCTGGAAGTCACCGGGCAGGTCCGGACTGACGACGACGTCGGCACCCGCCGGCACACCGGGACGGGGCACCACTGCGTCGAGCGTTCGCTCTGACGCACGTGCCTGCCGGAGCCGCATGACAAGACGCTCCATGAAGCCGTGCATCCCGTCGCTCGGATCCCAGTCGGCCTCCGACTCGTACAGGCAGACCTCGACGTCCCGCGTGCCGAAGTGCTGACTGGACAGCACCGCTCTGGGCATGGCGAACGGGAACTCTGAGGGGACGAGGAGGGTGATGTCCAGGCGCACGTCGTCAGGTACATGGGGAGGTTCGGCGTAGTCGATGCTGATCTCGATCGCCAGCAGGCCGTCCGGTGAGACGACGCTCCCGACCGTGCCCATCTCGAGCGCAGGCCGGCCGGAGGCCGGGGGAAGCGTGGCGATGATGCTCTCGAGTTCCTTGCGCGACTGCTCATGGCCCGGCGAAAGGTCACCCATGGCACCGGCTCCGCAACGCGAAGCGCATCGGATCCTGCGGGCCGCGATGAGATCCGCGGGATGTGGCGATCGCGTCGTCGATCTGCGTCAGGCCGTCGGGAGGGCGCGCGGCCGTCGGCTCGACAACAGGACCGGACTCCACCGGCTCGCTCTGCTGGGAGCCGAGTCTGAGGGAACCCAGGCGCGTGCTCAGCTCCGCCGTCGCCTCGGGCGAGAGGACCGCGTCAGGAAGTCGAAGGATGTCAGGCGAATCCGTTGTCGCGTCGGGGGCAGTCTTCCCCCGGACCTGCTCGACGTCTGCGGGAAGGCTCTGGACGGCGTGAGCGACGGCTGTCTCCTCGGCCGACGTCCGTAAGGCCCACGAGTGCACAGGGGCGGCGGCCGTGATCGAAGAGGAGAGCGTCAGAAGGTCGTCCAGGGCGCGTAGCCTGGTGAGCTGCAGGACGTTCAGAAGGCCCGCCATCTGGCTCTGCTGGGCGCTGGACGGTGCGGGGATGAAGTCGGCGACCAGCTCGTTCTCCCGCCACCGATCGCCCATCCGCGTCAGAAGACCATGATCGGTCAACCTGTCCAGGGCCGATAGGGCCGCATCGCGGCCGACATCAGCTGACACGCAGACCGCTTCCAGGTCCATGCCTGCTGCGCCGAGTAGGTGGACGGCCTGGAGCAGGCGCGTGTCCTGCTCGTGCAACAGCTTCAGCGCCGCCGACCACGGGGGCGGCTCCTTCGCGAACACGGCCGCCGGCGATGGAACGGCAGGTCGCGACAGAAGGTACGCAAGACGATCCTCGCGGTCCGGGCGACCCGCGAGCAGGCCGCAGACGATCCTCATGATCGCGGGAACACCCTGGCACAGCGTCCTCACGGCCTCGACGACGTGCTGAGGCGTACTCTGATCGCCAAGCCAGGCGCGGACGAGTCGTGAGGGCTCGACCGGGTTCAGCGGCAGGACGAACGCCTCGTCATCGGTGAGGCCGGCGCAGGGGCCGGTCACGATGACCGACCCTGCGCGCGGCGGCAGGAGCGGGCGCATGCGGGACGCGTCGGCGGCGTCCTCCAGCAGAAGAATCGGATCTTCCTCCTGGAGCTTCTGGTGGTAGAGATTCCTCCGCTCGATGGCATCCGCTGGGATTTCCGTGGCCGGCACGTCCAGAGCGCTGAGCAACCGGACCAGCGCGTCGTCCGCCGTCTGCGCCGGGCGCAGGCTCACTTCCAGAACGGGGCGGTTGTCCCGCTGACTGAGCATCCCCGCCACGGTGCGGGCGAAGATCGTCTTGCCCGCCCCGGCGTCGCCCCGTACGCACAGCGCCGAGACCCCGCCGGGGTTCCGCCCGAGCCGATCCATGGTCGCCGCCAACTCCTCCTCGCGGCCGATCAGGCGAGGGACCGCAGGCATGGTTCTGCGGGCCCGCAGCGAGCCGGACGGGTAGGCGAGACCTGCCCGCAGGACGTGCCCGATGAACTCGCATTCCTGGGCGATACTGCGGAACAGAGGCGTGGTCAGGCACTCGAGAGCCCTCACCAGTCCGGCGCGGGTGCCATCCCATCCGGCTGCCTCAAGGGTTTCCTCGGCCTCGGGATCCCATACGAGCAGGTCACGCACCACGCTGCAGGAATCAGGCTCCCCGTGCGACACCGGAAGCTTCGGCTTGAACGGATACTCCATGTTCAACATGCACCTCCGCGCCGGTCCGTATTCAGACAAGCAACGATCGCCTTGCCTTGCCATACCGGTTGCCGAGTCTCGGCAGGCATATTCTGGTGGCGGGACGGTGCCGTTCAGGAGCCATTCCTTCGTGTGAGTCGCCGGACGGCGCATGAACGGTGGAATTTGTTGCGCCGTCGCGCAGGCGATCGATGTTTCGAATCGCCTGACCGGCGTGCGCGAGTGGACACCACGGCGGCGGCCAAGCCGATGATCGCGCCCGCGAGGCCGAGCGCGGCCTCGATGATCGTCGACCAATGCTGCATCGGACCTCCATTGTGCTACTGGGGAGGGGCCCTGCAGGGCCCCGTTGCGGACGAGGACCAGCGCATCAGCCCTGCGGGGCTTCCGGCCACAACGGCGGAGCAACCCGGAACCGTGTGACACGAATTCCCAGGCCAGCCAGCTTCCGGGTCGCTGTGACGCCGTTGTGGCCGGACGTCACCGGACGTGTTCGGAAGCTCTTCGGAGGTGGTGCCATTGGATCACCAAAAGGCAAGAATGAGGTTCCTGTCGATTCATGTATTACTTCTGGTGATCTCCAGAAGCGTGCGGTAGTCTCCGAGGCGATGTTTGGGTGGATCATTCTTGATCGCTCGTCAGCAGTGGTGGTCGCAGCCGACATGGGGCATGCCTGGCGGTCGGAAGATCTTAATGCCGTGGCCTTTCTTCGGTGTTTCGGAGGGCGGTGGCGAGATGAATTCATTGGAGCGGAAATCTGCTGATGGTCTGGCTCAGATTCGCACTGATGAGCAGCTCGCCGAAGCGCTCCAGACACTTTCTCGCCGCCGCGGGCTGACTCTCGACGCCTTTGAGAGGGCCACCCGGGACAATGACCAACGGCGGGACAGGCAGGTGCTGAAACGGTCGACGGTCAGCGACGCCTTCCGCGGCAAGTCCCGGATCACCAAGCCACTGCTGTTCAGCGTCCTGGACGTCTGCGACGTACAGGACGGCGACACGCGGCGGGCCTGGCTGGCCGCCTGGGAACGTGTCATGCGGCAGGACCCGCGTGATCGCCTGCGGGTTGACGAAGCCATGCCGCGCGACCTCGGCATTCACAGCGCCATGACCGCTCCTGGCAGCCTTGACGACCTTCCGGCGTACGTGCAGCGCGATTTCGACTTCGACCTGCGGACCGCCCTGTCAGCCAAGGGCCCGGACCGGGGCGCGTTCGTCGTCATGGTGGGCACCTCGGCGACCGGCAAGACGCGTTCGTTGTACGAAGCGGTCCTCGACCTGTTCTCCGACTGGGCGCTGGAGCAACCGTCGGAGGCGGCGGACTTGCTGGAGCTGAAGAACCTCCCGCCACGCAGGACCGTCTTCTGGCTCGACGAGCTTCAGCAGTACCTCGGCGGACGTCCACCGCTGACCTCCGAGTGCGTTCGGACCTTGCTCCGTCACGGGAACGTCGTCGTCGGCACCCTGTGGCCGGACGAGTATGCCGCCTGCACATCCGCGTCCGAGGACGTCCGCCGTCTCGTGAAGATCGCTCATCCCATCAGCGTCCCGGATTCCCTGACGGTGGCCGAGCTGGACGAAGCCAACCGCATCGCGGAGCGCGACAGCCGGATCCGCGTCGCGCTGAACACCCGCGACGCGGGGCTGACCCAGGCGCTGGCCGGCGCTCCCGCCTTGGTCATGTGCTGGGAACAACCCGCAACCCCGTACACGAAGGCCATCATCGCCGCGGCCGCCGACGGGCACCGTCTCGGGGTGCACGCGCCGCTGAGCCCGGAGCTTCTCACCGACGCGATGTTCGGCTATCTCAAGCCGGCCCATCGCGTGCGACCTGCGAAAGTGTGGCTCGCCGAGGCTCTGCCGCACGCCACCAGACCGTTGCACGGAGAGGTCGCCGCCCTGTCACCTGCGGACGACGGCGTGGCCGGTACCCTCGCCGGCTACACCCTCGCGGACTATCTGGCTCAGCACCTGCGCCGTGAACGGCGCACAGTGTGTGTGCCGCACGAGGCGTGGCAGGCCTTCATCACCCGTCTGCATCGCGCCTCGGACCTGCGCCGTCTCGCCGACGCCGCCAAGGCGCGCCTGCGGTACCGCTACGCCGAGCCGGCACTGGAGCGGCTCGTCGACGAGTTCGGCGACGGTGGAGCTGCCATCGAACTGGCTGATCTGCTGATCCGCCAGGATCGCTTCGAACGGGCCCTGGACGTTCTGCGCCGCCGGTTGGCGGCCGATCCGCGCGATTGGGAAGTGGGACGTCAGCTGTCGCGAGCCCAGGAACTGTGGCAACGAGTCGAACAGATCCGTCCGGCGGCTGACGCCGGCGATGACGCGGCGCGCGATCGGCTGGCGGAGATTCTCGTCGACGGCGGCATCAGCGACGATCTGCGCATCCGTGAAGGCAACGGTGACTTGATCGCGGCCGAGCGGCTGGTCGAGCGTCTCGCGGATCGCGGCTGCGTCCTGGAGCTCCGCACGCGGGCCGACCAGGGACAGATGATCGCCGCCGAGGTGCTCGCCGATCTCTACCTGGCCTGGGGAGAGACGGATCTGCTGACTGTCCGCGCCGAGGCCGGCGACCGGCCGGCCCAGCTTCGCCTGTCCAAACTCCGTCGCGACGCCAGCCGTGCCGAAGTCGCGGCGGCGGAGCTGGCCGAGTTGCGGGCAGCCGTGGACGACGGCAAACCCGAAGCGGCACTACAGCTTTGCACGCTGCTGTTCGAGCTCCGTGACGAGGACGGGCTCGCCGACGAGCTCAACGCGGGCACCAACGGCGCGGCCGACCGGCTCCTGGCGCTCTACACGGCTACGGGGCGCCATCCGCCCGGATGGGCGGCACGTCTGCGGTCCTTCGGCTTGGACGCTGAGGAGCCGGCGTTCCCCGGCCCCGAATCCACTCTTCGATAGTGCGGTGAAAGGACCCCAGATGTCGGACGACCTGTCATCCGCGGACTACGCGATGCTCGTTCTGCTCAAGATCGAGGACCGGGAGATCTCCAACACCGAGCTCGCCGAGGTCCACGGCGTCAGGCTGGTGAGCCCGGTGTACGAGAAGCTCAACGCCGCCGGCTACGTGGTGTCGAAGACGGACCGCAGGCCGTACCGGCACAGTCTGGCGGACAAGGGCAGGCGGTTGCTGGCAACGCCCCTGGTGCTCGAAGAGGATCAGGCCGAGGCAGGCGAGCGGCGCTCGATGAAGGAGAAGCAGCTCTGGGCCGCTCTCGCGGCAACGTACGAAGACAATCTCAGGCTCCGCGCCGCCGCAGCGGAGCAGAGCGGGGTTGAGGACGTCCGGAGCCTGGACGAGAGGATCCGCGCTGTGTACGAGCAAGCGGCGGATGGACCAGGTGCCTGGGTCGATCTCACAAAGATCAGGTCACGCCTTGTGGATGTGCCTAAGGCGGACCTCGACAAGGCGCTGGAACAGATGCTGGACGCACCCGACGTTCGGCTTGAGCCAGAGGTCACCCGGCACCGGCTCGGCAAGCGCGAGAGAGAGGCGTCCGTCCGGATCGGTGGCGAAGACCGGCACAAACTGGCGATCGGACTGCGATGACCGAGGAAGAGCGGGCCGCGCTCGCCGCACTGCGGTTCAGCTGGGCGCAGGTGCCCGATGACGTGTGGCGAAGCTCGCCCTTCCACGTCGATGGGCTGCATACGAGAGTCGTCCGAGACGTGCTGGACGGCATCGCTGAGGCGGAGGCGAGCCCCGATGCCAATCCGATCGGATTAGTTCTCGAGGGCAGATCCGGATCCGGCAAGACTCACTTGCTGGGCTGGGTGCGCGAGCAGGTTCATCAGCGAGGCGGCTACTTCTTCCTTATCGGTCTCCTCGATGGCAAGAAGTTCTGGGACGGTGTGCTCGTCCTCCTACTGGACGGCATGTATCGGCAGGTCGTCGGTGACGAAACGCAACTCGGGCTGCTGCTGCGCCGACTGGCCGCCAGGACAGGTACGCCACGGACAGCGCGCCGCGCGGTGATGAGAGAGACGGAACTGTCTCGCGCCGCGTTGGACACCTTCATCGACGGGCTCAAGGACTATGACCGGCACGCCGCCCTGCAATGCCGGGACACCGCGCGCGCCCTTGTACTGCTGGCGTCGGACAGGGAGGAACATCAGGACGTTGCCTACAGTTACTTGGCGTGCGAAGAGGAGGCGATCCGCGGCGAGCGCCATGCCTGGGGCATTCGTCCCAAGTCGCGAACGCCGCAGCAGATTGTCCAGGACATCTCCTGGTTGCTGGCACTCACCGGCCCGACCGTTATCGCGTTCGACCAGTTGGACACCCTGATCGCCCAATCCGCTCTCCAGGAGGATCTCGCCAAGTTCTCCCGCGAGGCGTCGGATCTGCACATGGCGGTGATGGTCGCCGGGCTCGCCAACGGCCTCACGGATCTGCGGGATACCACCCGCAGGACCCTGACGGTCGTCGCGACTCTGTCCACGACCTGGTCGTTGATCGCTGATCGGGCAATCGCGTCATTTCCGGACCGATTTCGGAGATGTCCGACCCTCGGCGGAATCCGGAGTCCTGCGCTCGCCCGGGAGATCATCGCGAAGCGGTTCGCGACACGCTACGCGGCCATCGGCTTCACCCCGCCCTACCCGACGTGGCCGGTGCGGGATCGGGTTTTCGAGCAAGCCGTCAACTACACGCCAAGAAGGCTGCTGGTCGACATCGATCGCCATATCCGCGCCTGCCTGATCAGCGACGAAGTACGTGAGCTGGCCAGCCTCACCGAGATTGCTCCCGATGACCAGATCTGCCGCCCCTCGGACAAAACGGCACCCACCGCGTCCGAGGAGGCGCTGGCCAGGATCGAGTCGCGCTTCGAAGCCCTGAAGAAACAGGCGGATGTGACCTCAGCGTTGGAACACGACACCGAGGACGAGACGTTCCCCGCCCTCCTCTCCGCCGGCCTGCACGCCTGGATCGTGGAGCGCGGCGACAACGGCGAGTTGTTCAGCGTCGACCCGCCTCCGAGCGCCAAACCGGACCTGCACGCCCGGCTGCGCCGTGCACTCGACGAGCGCAGCGAGGAGGAACGGGAACATTCCCCGGAGGATGCCCGCATCGAAGACCAGATGCACTGGTCTTTCCGGGCGATCAGCGACACCCATCACGGTGTCGGCGCGCTGCATCGGATCCGCCGCGCCCGTACGGCATCCGGGCTGAGCGCCGACGTCCACAAGCGGAGGCTCATCCTCATCCGCAACGGTCCGTGGTCCCGGTCGGTCAGGACTCAGGAGATTCTCGAGGAACTGAAGACGGAAGGCGGCCAGACGCTGAGCATCGACGAAGCCGATCTGCGGGTGCTCGCCGCCCTGCACGAGCTGCGTCAGGAGAACCCGGCCGAACTGCACGCCTGGCTGGTCCGCTACCGTCCCAGCGAGCAGATCTCGCTCTTCAAGGAGGCGCTGGCCGACGCCGGCACCTGGACGGCATCCGCGTCGCAGGCCGTCACCCTGGATCAGGACCGGCGGAGCGCCGAGGCCGAGGAAGCCCCGGCGGGATTCATCGTCGGCCATGGCCATCACGATGACGCGCCGGTTCCGGTGACGCTGGAGGCGCTTCGCAAACACGCGGCGATCTTCGCCGCCTCGGGGTCAGGCAAGACGGTGCTGATCCGGCACCTGGTCGAGGAGTGCGCGCTGCAGGGTGTCTCGGCGATCGTCCTGGATCCCAACAATGACCTGGCACGGCTCGGCGACCCGTGGCCAGAGCCGCCCTCGCAATGGCGTCCCGGGGACGCCGGACGGGCGGCGGACTACCTGGCCGGCAGCGAAGCCGTGATCTGGACGCCACGCCGCGAATCAGGGCGTCCATTGAGCTTCCAGCCACTTCCGGACTTCGCGGGCGTCTCAGATGACCCTGACGAGTTCGACGCGGCAGTCGAGATCGCCGCGTCGGCATTGGCGCCGCGAGCCAACCTCGTTGGACGCACCACGAAGGCTCACCGTGGTCTCGCCGTGCTGCGCCGAGCGATCGAATTCTACGGCAGGCAGGGTGACAACAGCCTCCGTGGCCTGATAGACCTGCTGTCCGACTTGCCGGACGGAGTGAGCAATCTCGGCAGTGCTCCGACGATCGCCGCCGATCTGGCCCAGACACTGACCGCTGCCATGGACAACGATCCCATGTTCGGTGGCAGCGGAACGCCTGTCGATCCCGGCATCCTGTTGACTCCGTCGCCGGGAAAGCGCGCCAGAATCTCCGTCATCAGCATGATCGGGCTCGGCGACGAGGCCCGTCTGAGCTTCGTGAACCAGCTGCAGATGGGACTGTTCGCCTGGATCAAGAAGCATCCGGTGCAAGGCAGGCCACTGCTGGGCCTGCTGGTGATGGATGAGGCACAGACCTTCGCGCCCTCGGGCGCGGCGACCGCGTGCACCCAGAGCACACTGGCGCTTGCTTCACAAGCACGCAAGTACGGTCTAGGACTGATCTTCGCGACGCAGGCGCCCAGAAACCTGCACAACAGGATCGCCGGGAACGCCGCGACGCACTTCTTCGGACGGCTGACAGTGCTGGCGCAGATCACGGCGGCGAAGGAGATGGCGAGGGCCAGAGGCGGCGACGTGCCGGACATCGGCACTCTCACCTCGGGCGAGTTCTACGTTGCGCTGGAGGGTGAGGTGCCGCAGAAGATCCGTACGCCTCTGTGCCTGAGCTACCACCCGAGCAGGCCGCTGACCGACGAGGAGGTCATGCGCCGGGCACGCCAAGGCCGGGCGTGAGCCGCGGGATCAAGTCGAAGAGCGCTCCCCGGCGGTGCGGAGGCGGGTGTCGACGGCCGGAGCCAGGACGAAGGCGGCGGCGACGAAGGCGAGCACCACGAGCATGGCCGGACGCAGGCCCCACTCGTCGCCCAGGAAGCCGAGACCCGGCGGGCCGACCAGGAAGGCGACGTAGCCGATCGTGGCCACCAGGCTCACCCGGGCGGTCTGCTCAGGGCCGGTCTCGCCCGCCGCCGACAGCGCGACGGGGAAGCCCAGCGACGCGCCGAGCCCCCAGAACAGCACGGCGGCCCCGGCCACGACGGCGTTGTCGGAGAAGATGACCAGCAGCAGGCCCAGCGCGCCCGAGGCGGCGCCGGCGCGCATGACGGTGGTGCGGCCGAAGCGGTCCAGGAAGAACGTGCCCGCGAAGCGGCCGATGGTCATGGCGGCGGCGAACCCGGCGTAGACGAGGGAGCCGGCGGTGGCGTCCAGGCCGTGCCCGTCCACCATGAGCAGCGGCAGCCAGTCGTTGGCGGCGCCCTCGGCCAGCGCCATCGCCAGGACGATCGCGCCGATCAGGACGAGCCGGGTGTCCTTCCACAGCGCCGGCCGCGGGCCGCCGTTGCCGGGCTCGCCGGGCGTGCCGAGGCCGGTGCCCGCGGGGACGGAGCGGATCGCGTACAGGAGGATGGCGGCGGAGAGCAGGGTGACGGCGGCCAGGTGCCAGTGCACGGGGAAGCCGGCGGCGGTGGCCGCGATGCCCGTGCAGGCGCCGATGACGGTGCCGAGGCTCCAGCAGCCGTGCAGGGCGGGCAGCGTCGTGCGGCCGGTGATGCGCTCGACGTCGGCGCCGTCCACGTTGACGGCGACGTCGCCCGCCCCCGTGCCCGCGCCGAACCCGCACAGGCCCGCCATCACCAGCGGCACGGACGACAGGAGCGCGCCGGCGCTGATGACGGCCAGGCTCACGACGATCAGCGCGGTGCCCAGGCCGATGACGGGACGGGTGCCGTAGCGGGAGACGAGCCGGCCCGAGCTCAGGATCCCAGCCATCGAGCCGAGGGACAGGGCGAACAGGATCCAGCCCATCTGGCCGGTGGACGCGTGGAGGCCGTCGCGGATGTCCGGGGTGCGGGTGACCCACGAGGACAGGGCGATGCCGGGGAGGAGGAAGAACAGGAACAACGCCTGACGGCGCCGGCGCGTGGCGAGGTCCATGCGAGTGAGAGCTCCGGAGGTTTCCGATTCAGGCAGGTTCATGCAACTTTATGCATTCCACCCGCTGCCGGAACCATGGGACCCCGCCCGGCATCCAACACATCATGATCTTCCTCCGCCGCCTGGCAGGTCTCGCCGCGACCGTCGTCTGCCTGACGACGGCGAGCGGCTCAGGGCTGCGAGCGCCCGCCCCGCCGTCCCCGGAGTGGCCCGCCCCGACCGCCTGCCCGCAACCCCGTGCGGGCGAGCCCGTGCTAGGCCGCCCCATGCCCCTGTCGGCGGGCGGGCCGTCGCGGTCGTTGCCACCGACGACGGGGTGATCACGATGTGGGATCTGGACGCGGGCGCCGAGCTGAGGCGGCTCGCTCTGCCCGCGCCGCTCGGACACGATGACCACGTGGCGGGGCTGAAGGTGGTGGACGGGGCGGGCGGTCCGGTGGCCTACGCGTTCGCCGCCACGTCCGACGCCACGTCCGACGCGGTGCACGCCTGGGACCTGCGGACGGGCTGGCTCCTGCGCACCGCCCGCCTGCGCGCCGAGCCGCGCTGGCCGGGGGCGCGTGAGCTGTCCGTCGTGGGAGGCCGCCCCCTGGTGTCCGCCTACGACGCCCAGGGCCGGGTCACGATCTGGGACGCCGCCACCGGGCGGACGGTGTCGGCGTTCACCGTGACCCCGCCGCCCGACTTCGCCACCCTGGGGCTCGCCGGCTGCCGCCCGGTGCTGTTCGCGGCGCGCGGGCTGGAGCGGGTGACGCGGGTCCTCGACCCGCTCAACGGCCGCGACCGGGGCGCGCCGGTCGCCGTGCCGGTCTCGAAGTTCGCGGGTACGGCGACGGCGGGCGGCAGGACCTTCGCCGTCGTCACGGGCTTCGGCGAGGGCGGCTTCTCCGAGCAGGTCTGGGAGCTCACCGCCGGCCGCGTGATCGGCAGCGAGCCGGTGGAGGAGCAGGAGGAGGGCGGAGGGCCGAAGATGGCGGCCGGTGACCGCCACGTGGCCACGGCCGGGCCCGGTGAGCAGGTGCTGGTGTGGCCGCTGACCTGGCGATGACCGCCGCCGGGTGCCGGCCGTCCGCACGCGGCGTTCCGGCCGGCCGCGACTCCGCTCATCGGCTCAGGCCGGCGACGAGGTTGATGGTCAGGGCGACGATGACCGTGCCGAAAAGGTACGACAGCAGCGCCTGCCGCAGCACCGCCGAGCGGAACGCGGCGCTGTTCAGCTCGGTGTCGGAGACCTGGAACGTCATCCCGACGGTGAACGCCAGGTAGGCGAAGTCGGTGAAGCACGGCTGGGCGCGGGGGTCGCTGTCGTGGAAGTCGACGCCACCACCGCCGCCCCTGCCGAGGCCACCGCCGGCCTCGGCGGAGTAGTACATCAGCGCGTACCGCAGGGTGAAGATCGTGTGCACGACCGCCCACGACGCCACCACGCTCGCGACGCCCAGCCCCACCGCCAGGACCACTCCGGCGCCCGTCTGCACGATCATGTTCGCGACCGCCGCCAGGCTGGCCACCGCCGCGACGACCACGGCCACGTCCGCCCCCGTGCGGGTGGGATCCTCCCTGCTCACGTCGGCGGCCGTCGCGGGGCCGTCGAGCCGGGAGATCCGCGCCCAGGTGGCCAGCAGGAACACCACGGCCGCCACGTCCCAGCCGACCAGCGGCACGTACGCCAGCGGCACGACCGCCGCCACCGCGGCCACGGCGGCGAGCCCGGTGGCGAGTGCGATCAGGGCGGCGCGCCGTACCGAGGCCCCGAGCAGCTCGGACACCCGCTTCATCCTCAAGGTTGTGCCACTCCGCCCGGTGATCTACACCGGGCAGCCGCGCGGCGGGAGAAATGATGGGCTACTCTCGTTTTTGTGACAAGCGGTCAGTGGAGATCGTCCGGGAGATGACATGAGCGATGCCATGACGTTGCCTCTGCACATGCGGCGCAACGGTTTCGACCCCGTCCCTGAGCTGTCCTCGGTGCGCGACGACGAAGGCGTCCGCAAGGTGCCCACGCCGTTCGGCGTCGAGGCGTGGCTCGTCAGCCGCTTCGCCGACGTCAGGGAGGTGCTCGGCGACCCCGCCCGGTTCAGCAACGCCCGCGCGATGGCGTTCCGTCCGGCCGGCGAGCAGTACAGCGAGGAGCAGCGCGAGCGGGCGCGCGCCGGCAACCTGCTCGCCTTCGACCCGCCCGAGCACACCCGGCTGCGGCGCATCCTGACGCCGGAGTTCACCATGCGGCGGATGCGCCGCCTGGAGCCGCGCATCCACCAGATCGTCCAGGAACACCTCGACGCGATGGAGCGGGCCGGCTCGCCCGCCGACCTGGTCTCCGCCTTCGCGCTGCCGATCCCGTCCCTGGTCATCTGCGAGCTGCTGGGCGTGCCGTACGCCGACCGCGACGACTTCCAGCGGCGCACCGGCAAGCTGCTCGACATCTCGCTGCCGTTCGAGCGGCGCGCGGCGGCCAGCCAGGAGCAGCGCGACTACATGGCCGAGCTCGTCGCCGCCGCCCGCGCCGAACCCGGCGAGGACATGCTCGGCATGCTCGTCCGCGAGCACGGCGACGACCTGACCACCGACGAGCTGGTGGGCATCGCCGCGCTGCTGCTGCTGGCCGGGCACGAGACCACGTCCAACATGCTCGGCCTCGGCACCCTGGCCCTGCTGCGCCACCCCGACCAGCTCGACCTGCTCAGGAAGGAGCCCGAGCGGATCAGCGCCACCGTCGAGGAGCTGCTGCGCTGGCTCAGCATCGTGCACTCGGGCACCAGCAAGGTCACCACCACCGAGGTCGAGCTGTCCGGCGTCCGCATCCCGGCGGGGGAGGTCGTGATGTGCGTGCTGCCCGCCGCCAACCGCGACCCGGCCTACATCTCCGAGCCCGACCGCCTCGACATCACCCGCGGCGACCTCGGCCACGTCGCCTTCGGCCACGGCGTGCACCACTGCCTGGGCGCGCCGCTGGCCAGGATGGAGATGCGCATCGCCTTCCCCGCGCTGTTCGAGCGCTTCCCGGGGCTGCGCGAGACGGGTACCGCGCCGCAGTTCCGCTCCTTCAACGTCGTGTACGGCCTGTCCGCCTTCGAAGTCGCCTGGTAACCACCCATTCCGTCCCGGCTGCTAGCGTTCACCGTGTGTACGAGCAGCGACAGCGAGCCGACGCGCTGCGTAACGCGGACAAGATCGTCCGGGCCGCGATCGCGATCCTGCGCGAACGCGGCCCCGAGGTCTCCCTGGAGGAGATCGCCCGGCACGCGGGCATCGGGAGCGCCACCGTCTACCGGCGCTTCGGCGACCGCGACGGCGTGATCAGGGCCGCCTTCGAGACGTACTTCGCCGAGGAGGTCGAGCCGCTGGTGGTGGCCGCCCGCGACGCCGCCGACCCGGGCGACGGGCTGGCCGGGGCGCTGACGGCGGCGGTCGGCACCCTGGCCGCGCACCACGGGCTGCTGAAGGCGGCCCGGCAGTCGGGCGCCTCCACCGTGGACATCGCGGCGCGCTTCATGGGGCCGCTCGGCGCCGTGCTCGACCGGGCTCAGCGGGCGGGGCAGGTGCGCGGCGACCTGGTCGTCAGGGATCTCGCGGCGATCGTCATCATGGCGCTGGCCACCGCACACTCCAGCGATCCCGCCCACCACGACCCGCGCCGCTACCTGGCCCTGCTGCTGTCGAGCCTGCGGCCGTCCGGCGACGTCCTGCCCGAGCCGTCCGCCGACGGCATCCTGCGGCATGACGACCCGGAACGCTGCCCCCCGGCGTGAGGTCACGTCCGGCCTCAGCGCCACCGGCGTGAGCTGACGGCTGCCCGCGGCGCTTCCGGCGTGACGTGACGGACGCCCGTGCGGGCGGTGTCAAAGGTGTGGACCGGCACCATGTCCCACGCCCGTCCAGCCGTCTAACGTGCGCTGCAACACCCCCAGAAGAGCAGGGAGCCTGCCGTGGCCACCACTCTCCTCAGCCGCACCCTCACCCTCCTGCTGCTCGCCGTCCTGCCGTGGACGGCCCTGTCGGCCCAGCACGACGCCCGGGCGGCGTCGCTGGTCCAGGTCACCTCGTTCGGCGCCAACCCCGGCAACCTCACCATGTACGTCTACCGCCCCGACGGCGCGGGCACCGGCCGCCCGCTGGTCGTCCTGCTGCACGGCTGCACCCAGAACGCCGCCGGCTACTTCGCCAACTCCGGCTGGCGCCAGTACGCCGACCAGTGGGGCTTCACCCTGGTGCTGCCGCAGACCGGCAGCGCCAACAACTCCTCCAGCTGCTTCAACTGGTTCCAGACCGGCGACACCACGCGCGGCCAGGGCGAGGCGGCCTCGATCCGCGCCATGGTGGCCCACGCCGCCGCCACGTACGGCTCCGACCCGGCGCGGACCTACGTCAGCGGCCTGTCGGCGGGCGGCGCGATGGCGGCGGTCATGCTGGCGACCTACCCGGACGTGTTCGCGGCCGGTTCGATCGGCGCGGGCCTGGCCTACCGGTGCGCCACCAGCCTGACCCAGGCGTCGAGCTGCCAGTACGGCTCCACCCAGCGCACCCCCCGGCAGTGGGGCGACCTGGTGCGCGCCGCCCACTCCGGCTACGCGGGCCCGTACCCGAGGGTGGCGATCTGGCAGGGGCAGTCGGACTACACGGTGGTGCCCGCGAACGGCAGGCAACTGCGCGACCAGTGGACGGACGTGCGCGGCGTCTCCCAGACGCCCACTTCGACCGCCTCCCTCACCGGCGGCACCACCATGACCGTGTACGGCGGCGACGACGTGCGTCTGTACGAGATCGCCGGGATGGGCCACGGCCTGCCGGTGGACCCGGGCACCGCGACCGGCCAATGCGGGGCCACGGCCGCCTACTTCCTGGACACCATCTGCTCGGCCTACCACGACGCCCGCTTCTTCGGCCTGGCCAGCGACACCCCGCCGACCCCGAGCCCCACGCCGACGCCCACTCCCACCCCGACGCCTACTCCGACCCCGACGGTGCCGGGCACGTGCGTGCGGGCCAGCAACTACGCCCACACCACGGCGGGCCGCGCCCACCAGGAAGGCGGCTACACCTACGCCAACGGCTCCAACGACCCCATGGGCCTGTGGAACACCTTCGTCGTCCACGCCCTCCGCCAGACCGGCCCCGGCCACTGGGTGCTGGCCGACGGCGAGTGCTGAGCCGTGCCGCTCACCCGCCGGCGGGGATCCCCGCCAGGTAGCCGGCCAGCTCGCCCGGCCGCGACAGCATCACCATGTGGCCGCCGGGCATCTCGTCCGGGATGACGCCGAGCCGCTCCGCCACGTGCCGCCGGACGAACTCGGGCGGGAAGAAGCGGTCGTCGCGGCAGAGCAGGTAGCGGGTGGGGACGTCCGGCCAGGCGTCCAGCGGCCACGGCTGCCGG
Organism: Nonomuraea monospora; assembly: GCF_039531895.1. NCBI lineage: Bacteria > Bacillati > Actinomycetota > Actinomycetes > Streptosporangiales > Streptosporangiaceae > Nonomuraea > Nonomuraea monospora. The sequence goes on along the minus strand of NZ_BAAAQX010000026.1, from coordinate 155,883 downwards.
TAGGCGCGGTCCATGCTCATCTTCGCGGCCAGCTCGCCGTCGTGGGCCAGCACCCGCTCGGCCAGCTCGCGCGGGACGTCCTGAAGGTAGAGCTGGTACTCGTCGTCGATGCCGGGGGAGGGGTGGCCGGAGCGTCCCCACCACTCCTCCGGCGGCTCGCCCGGGCTCGGGATCATGGCGGTCAGCATGACCAGCGCGGCGGCCTCGACCCGGGCGCAGACGAGCGGGCCGATGAAGCCGCCCCACGAGTGGGCCACCACCACAAGGGGCCGGCGCTCGCCGATCGCCTGGACGACGCTGCCGGCGTAGTCCCAGAGCGTTTCCTCCGGGTCGGACATCGGGAGGGTCACCGCGACGGTGTCGTGCCCGCGTTCGCGCAGCTCTGCCTCGACCAGGTGCCAGTCGAAGGCGCTGCCGCCACCGCCGTGGATGAGAGCGAAGGTTGTCATGCAGGTGATGACCGCCGCGGGCGCGCGAACTCATCGGTGTGCGGGAAGCAGCGGATCGGGGAGGGTGCGCGTTACAAAGGTCATGAACAGTGAGACAGCCGCCCGCGCACCCGCGCCGCCGGGCCACGGAGCCGAGCCGGCGGGCACTGGAGCCGGGCCGGCGGGCAGCGGAGCCGAGCCGGTGGGCACTGGAGCCGGGCCGGCGGGCAGCGGAGCCGAGCCGGCGGGCACTGGAGCCGGGCCGGCGGGCAGCGGCGCCGAGCTGGCGGACCTGTACAGCGAGCACTGGCTCGCGCTGGTGCGCCTGGCCGTGCTGCTCGTCGGTGACAGGGAGAGCGCCGAGGACGTCGTACAGGACGTCTTCTCGCGGCTGCACGGCAAGCGGCCGGACGCGCTGAGCCTGGCGTACGTGCGCGCCTGCGTGCTGAACGGCTCCCGCTCGGTGCTGCGGCGGCGCGGCGTGGCCGCCAGGGCGGCGCGGCCCGGCCGGTCGGACGAGCCGGTGGACTCGGCGGAGACGGCCGCGCTGCTGGGGGAGTCGCGGCAGGAGATGCTGTCCGCGCTGAGCCGGCTGCCGAGGCGGCAGCGCGAGGTTCTCGTGCTGCGGTACTACCTCGATCTGCCCGACGCCGACATCGCGCGGATGACGCGCGTCAGAGAGAGCACCGTGCGGTCCACCGCCTCCAGGGCACTGGACCGCCTCCAGCGTGAACTGGGAGGCCAGGCATGACGGGCATCGAGGATCGGCTCAGGGACGCGCTGGCCGCCAAGGCGGGAAGCGTACGCGACGACGGCCGCCCACGCGTCCTGCCCCCGCCGCACTCCCGCCCGGCCGCCTACCGGTGGTGGGCGCCGCTGGCGGTGGCGGCCACCCTCGTGCTGGTCGTGGCGATCTCCTTCGCGACCACCCGCGCCGTCACCCCGCCCACGCCGCACCCGGCCCAGCGCCCCACCCCGTACGTCGGCCCCTTCGCCCCGCCGGTCGAGCAGGTGTGGCCGGACGCCGTGCACGAGATCCCCACCACCGCACCGGGCAAGCGCGCTTTCGAGCCGGACGTGTTCATCAACCCCCGCGTCGTCGCCGGACGGGGCCTGACCAGGAACCGGCCGGACAGCGTCTGGTCCTACGACGTGGACAAGCGCCGCTTCACCCGCATCGCGACCCTCGGGCACAAGACCATTCCGAACGGGTCCGTGGTCTTCGGTGGCGGACACGTCGCGTGGTCGGCCTTCGGCGACCGCGAGGTGGAGATCTGGGCCGCGCCCGTCACCGGCGGCAAGCCCCGCCGCCTGGCCACGGTGCCCGCCACCCTCACCAGCGACAACGAGCTCATCGGAGCCCAGAACCTGACCATCGCCGACGGCACCGTGTGGTGGTCCCCGGAGGAGGGCGGCGTCTACCGCCTCCCGCTGAAGGGCGGCACCCCCACCCTGATCACCGGCACGAGGGGCTACCACCTGCTCGAATGGCCCTGGGCGGGCGAGCCGCGCGGCGACCGCGCGGTGGACCACCCCGTCCCGCGCCCGATGGAGCACCTCAAGAACGTGCGCACCGGCGAGACCAGGGACGCCACCCCGCCCTCCGGCCGCACCTGGTGGACAGGCTGCGGGGTGACGTGGTGTTTCAGCGGCATCGAGACCTGGCGGCGCGACGGCACCGGCCTGCGCGCCCTCCCCGGGCAGGCCTCGGGAGACCTCTACTCGGGCCGCTACGTCCTGCTCCGGCAGCGCGACGCCTCAGGTGCGGGAGCCGCGGCCGTGCACGACCTGGCGACGGGGCGTACCGGCACGCTGTTCCGCATCCCGACGCGCCGCGGCGACAAGGCGCCCCCCACCCTGCACGCCCAGCAGGGCCTGTTCTGGTACCAGACGGGACGCGGCACGCAGGTCCTGATCCGTCTCACACCATGACGCCCACGACCGATCAGGAATCGAGAAGCACTGGTCAGGCGCTCACGCGTAGCGTTCTCGTCATGACCTCCATCGACTCCGTCACCCTCGAAGCAGCCGACCCCGCCGCCGCGCGGAGCTTCTACACCGCAGCCTTCGACCTCGACTCGCACGTGTCCTTCGACACCTCCGACGCGCCGACGACCGGCTTCCGCGGCTTCACCCTGTCGCTCACGGTGTCGCAGCCCGGCACCGTAGACAGCCTCATCGGCACCGCCCTGGAAGCCGGCGCCACGCCGCTGAAGCCGCCGGCCAAGTCGCTGTGGGGCTACGGCGGCGTCGTCCGCAGCCCGGACGGGTCGATCTGGAACATCGCCACCACCTCGAAGAAGGACACCGGCCCGGTCACCCGGGAGTTCGACAGCTTCGTCCTGCTGCTGGGCGTCGCGGACGTGGCCGCGAGCAAGCGGTTCTACCTCGAACGCGGCCTCACCGTCGGCAAGAGCTTCGGCCGCATGTACGTCGAGTTCGACACCGGGGAGAGCCCCGTCAAGCTGGCCCTCTACCGGCGCCGCGCCCTCGCCAAGACCGCCGGCGTCCCCGCCGACGGCACCGGCTCCCACCGCCTCGTCATCGGCGGCGACCTCGGCGAGTTCACCGACCCCGACGGCTTCGCGTGGCAGGCCGCGGCCCGTACCTCGTTGTGAAAGGAAGCACGACCCCATGTGCCACCCTTCGTGGAGCCGCGCGCTCACCACGGCGCACCACCTGAGCGACCTGGCGCGGCTGCGGCGCGTCCGCGACAGGATCGACCGGGAGTACGCGCAGCCGCTGGACGTCGAGGCGCTGGCGCGCGGCGCGCACATGTCGGCCGGGCACCTCAGCCGCGAGTTCCGGCGGGCCTACGGCGAGTCGCCGTACACGTACCTGATGACGCGCCGCATCGAACGCGCGATGGCGCTGCTGCGCAGGGCCGACCTGAGCGTCACTGAGGTGTGCTTCGCGGTCGGCTGCTCGTCGCTGGGCACCTTCAGCACCCGGTTCACCGAGCTGGTCGGCGTGCCGCCGAGCGTCTACCGGCGCGAGGCGGCCCGCGCGGCGGCGGGCCTGCCGTCCTGCGTCGCCAAGCAGGTGACCAGGCCGATCAGGAGGCCTGCGGCGCGCGCCGCCGTGCCACAGCTAACGTGAGGCCATGGACATCACCATTCACACGAGCTCGCTCCCGCACGACGACCCTGAGGCCTCCCTGGCCTTCTACCGCGACGCGCTCGGCTTCGAGGTGCGCAGCGACGTCGGCAGCGGCAAGATGCGCTGGATCACGGTCGGCCCCGCCGGCCAGCCCGGCACGTCCATCCTCCTCGCGCCGCCGGCCGCCGACCCCGGCATCACCGACGACGAGCGCCGCACCATCGCCGAGATGATGGCCAAGGGCACCTACGGCTGGATCCTGCTGGCCACCGCCGACCTCGACGGCACCTTCGAGAAGGTCCAGGGCGCGGGCGCGGAGGTGGTGCAGGAGCCGGTGGAGCAGCCGTACGGGGTGCGCGACTGCGCCTTCCGCGACCCCGCGGGCAACCTGGTCCGCATCCAGGAGGTGCGCTGAGCCGTCCCGGATCCGCCTTGATCCGGATATGGTGCTGCGGTGAACGGGGACGTCTCCACCGGGCCGCGCCGCCCCGGGATGCGCCAGGTCGCCAGGGAGGCTGGGGTCTCGCCGACGACGGTCAGCAACGTCCTGAACAACCCCGAGCTGGTCGCCGAGGAGACGCGCCGCCGCGTGCACGCGGCGATGGAACGCGTCGGCTACCTGCCGGACAACGCCGCCAGGCGGTTACGCGGCGTGCCCAGCCCGCTGGTCGGCGCGGTGACGCTGGACATCGCGGGCCCGTTCTTCACCGAGGTGTGCCGTGGGGTGGAGGATCGGCTGCTCCAGGACGGCTGCATGCTGATGACGTGCAGCACCGACCTGCAGCCCGGGCGGGAGCGGCACTATCTGCAGGAGCTGGAGAAGCAGCGGGTGCGCGGCGTGCTCGTCACGCCGGCCGAGTCCGACCTGGACCCGCTGGTCGCGCTGGCCGCGCGCGGGGTGCCGGTGGTGCTGCTGGACCACCGGTCGGACGGCCGGCTGTGCTCGGTGTCGATGGACAACGAGTGGGGCGGTGAGCAGGTCGCCGCGCACCTGATCGGGCTGGGGCACCGGCGCGTCGCCCTGCTCGGCGCCGCGATCGAGGTGCAGCAGACCGCCGAACGCCACCGGGGGGTGCGCAGGGCGTTCCTGAACGCGGGCCTGGACCCCGACCGGGGCGTGCTGGACGTCAGGGTGCCGTCGCCCGACATCACGGTGACGGCCGCGGCGGCCCTGGAGGACGTGCTGGGCGCGGCCGACCCGCCCACCGCGATCCTGTGCCTCAACGACACGGCGGCGCTCGGCGTGATCGGCGGCCTGCGGGAGCGGGGCATCGCCGTGCCGGGGGAGATGTCGGTGGTGGGGTACGACGACGTGGCCTTCGCCGCCGAGCTGGCCCCGGCGCTGACCACCGTGTGGCAGCCGAAGCGCGAGCTCGGCCGGGTGGCGGCGGAGCTGCTGCTGGACGAGGCCAGGCCCGGCCACCGGCACCAGAAGCTGGTCTACCGGCCGCGGCTGGTCGTCCGCGCGTCCACCGCGCCCCCTCGCCGCTGACCGGCTCCGAAAGTTTCAGGACGGTCGTGCGCGCCATCCCGCCGCTGACCTGAAAGGTAACAATCCCGATCTCGGACGGGCCGCGACGTCTCGTTGACACACTGATCAGGGGCTTCTTACCGTGTGCCCGCTGGTGCGGTCTCCCCATCGATTGGACGTCCAATGAAACGTTTATCCACGGCGCTCGGCGGCGGCGCGGCCTGCCTGGTGCTGGCCGGCGCGCTCGGCCTGCAGTCGCCCGCCGCCGCGGCGGTGGCCTGCGACGTCGGCTACACCGTCGCCACCCAGTGGCCCGGCGGGTTCACCGGCGAGGTGACCATCAGGAACCTGGGCGAGGCGATCAACGGCTGGCGCCTCGGCTGGTCCTTCGCCGCCGGGCAGCGGATCACCCAGGCGTGGAACGCCACCGCCGTCCAGAGCGGAGCGGCGGTCACCGCCTCCGACGCCGGCCACAACGCCGCCATCCCGCAGGGCGGCACCGCCACGTTCGGCTTCAACGCCTCCTGGAGCACCGCCAACCCGGCGCCCGCCACGTTCACGCTCAACGGCGTCACCTGCACCGGCGACCCCGGCGGGCCTGGTGAGCCGACCCCGACCGTCACCCCCACCACCACTCCCACCTCTGCGCCCGAAGGGGCCAAGCAGGTGGAGGACCTCGACCGCGGCCTGATCAGCGTCCGCTCAGGCAGCGGCAACCTGGTCTCCTGGCGGCTGCTCGGCACCGAGCCGCGCGACACCTCCTTCACCGTCTACCGGGGCGGCACCCGCGTCGCGACCGTCACCGACTCCACCAACTACCTCGACGCCGGGGCCGCCGCCGACGCCTCCTACACCGTCCGCCCGGTCAGCGGCGGCGTGGAGGGGCCCGCCTCGCCGGGCGCGCTGCGCTTCGGCGGCGGCTACCTCGACGTGCCGATCACCCCGCCGTCCTCAGGACACCATGCCAACGACGCGAGCGTCGGCGACCTGGACGGCGACGGCCGCCTCGACCTGGTGCTGAAGTGGGAGGCCAACAACTCCAAGGACAACTCCCAGTCCGGCGTGACCGACCCCGTCTACCTCGACGGCGTCACGCTGGACGGCACCCGCCTGTGGCGGATCAACCTGGGCCGCAACATCCGCGCCGGCGCCCACTACACCCAGTTCCAGGTCTACGACTACGACGGCGACGGCAGGGCCGAGGTCGCCGCGAAGACCGCCGACGGCACCATTGACGGCCGCGGCACCGTGATCGGCGACGCGGGCGCCGACCACCGCAACTCCGGCGGCTACATCCTGTCCGGCCCCGAGTACCTGACCATGTTCAGCGGGCAGACCGGCGCCGCGCTGTCCACCGTGAGCTACGACCCGCCGCGCGGCAACGTCGCCTCCTGGGGCGACAGCTACGGCAACCGGGTGGACCGCTTCCTGGCCGGCACCGCCTACCTGGACGGCGAGCGCCCGTCGCTGATCATGGCGCGCGGCTACTACACCCGCTCCGTGATCGCCGCCTGGGACTTCCGCGACGGCCGGCTCGTCAAGCGCTGGACGTTCGACAGCAGCGCCTCAGGTAACGGCTCCTACGCCGGTCAGGGCAACCACTCGCTGACCGTGGGCGACGTGGACGGCGACGGCCGCGACGAGATCCTCTACGGCGCCGCCGCCATCGACGACAACGGGCGCGGCCTGTGGAACGTCGGCTGGGGCCACGGCGACGCCGCCCACCTGGGCGACCTCGTCCCCGGCCGGGCGGGCCAGGAGTACGTCAAGATCTCCGAGTCGGCCGGCCGGCCCGGCCTGTACATGGTGGACGCCCGCACCGGCCAGGTGCTGTGGCAGACCGGCTCCGGCTCGGGCTCCGACGGCGAGGGCCCGGCGCGCGGCGTGTCCGCCGACGTGTACGCAGGCAGCCCCGGCGCCGAGTCCTGGGCCGCGGGCGCGGGCCAGAACGGCCTGCGCGGCACGTCCGGCGCGGTCGTCGGCCGCCAGCCGTCCTCGGCGAACTTCCTGTCCTGGTGGGACGGCGACCCGGTGCGCGAGCTGCTCGACCAGACCCGCATCGACAAGTACGGCACCGGCGGCGAGACCCGGCTGCTGACCGCCTCCGGCGTGCACAGCAACAACGGCACCAAGGCCACCCCGTCACTGTCCGGCGACATCCTGGGCGACTGGCGCGAGGAGGTCATCTGGCCCACCACCGACAACCGGGCCCTGCGCATCTACGCCACCCCCCACGCGACCACCGTCAAGATCCACACCTTGCTGCACGACCCGCAGTACCGCGTGGCCCTGGCCTGGCAGAACACCGCCTACAACCAGCCGCCGCACCCCAGCTTCTTCATCGGGGCCGGCATGGCCACGCCGCCCCAGCCCGACGTCTACGTGCGCTGACCGTTCTCCCGTGCGTCCACCCGGAGGCGGGCGAGACCTCGCCGTCCGGCCCCGGGTGGACGCGCAGGGTCAGCCCGTCGAGGTGGTCGTAGTCCTGCCGGTCGCCGTTCGCCGGCCCGCGCCCTGCGGCGAAGGGATCATGTCCGTCCGCTCGGCGGGCCGGGCTCCCTCACCCGCCCCTGAGGCGGCGGGCCGTGCTCCCTCACCCGCCTCTGAGGCGGCGGGCCAGGTGGCCGAGGCCGCCAGGGGCTGACCGGCGTCGGGCGGCACCGCGCGGATCACCCAGCCGTTGAGCCCGGCCTCCGCACCGAGCGCGCCGTTGCGACCGGCCTCCGCACCGAGCGCGCCGTTGTGACCGGCTTCCGCGCCGAGCGTGCCGTTGTGACCGGCTTCCGTGCCGAGCGTGCCGTTGTGACCGGCTTCCGTGCCGAGCGTGCCGTTGTGACCGGCTTCCGTGCCGAGCGTGCCGTTGTGACCGGCTTCCGTGCCGAGCGTGCCGTTGTGACCGGCTTCCGCACCGAGCGCGCCGTTGTGACCGGCCGGCAGCAGACCGCGAACCGTGAGGAAGCTCTGCCGCCGCCGCAGTGTGACCAGCCGCACCGTCGCCCGCCTGGTCCTCTCGGCCGACTCCCGCGACCGCTGCTCGGCCAGCGCCGCCCGCTCGTCGGCCCGGCGGGCCAGCTCGGCGGCGTCCTCGCCGGCCGGCGTCGCCCGCCTGCCGTCCTGGCGAGCCGGCGCTGTGGCCGACGCTGTGGCCGACGCTGTGGCGGAGCCCGCCGGACCGGAACCCCGGCCGCCGGGAGGGGCGGCGGCGGAGCGCAGGCGGGCGGCCATCCGGTAGGCCTGGCGGCTCAGGGGATGGTCGGGGTCACGTGAGGCCAGCGCGGCCAGCAGCGCCGCGGCTCTGCGAATCTCGCGCTCTTCCAGCATCGACACCTCCAGACGTCTGACGTGTGCTCGTCAGGACGGCGAAGGCGGCGCATGCCGGGGACACCGCTCTCGCCGGCGTGTCTCACCTTAATGAGGACGGGCACGGACCGAAACGACGCCATCCCGCAAGGGGGGATCGGCGATACCCGGCTGAGCGGCGAGGCCGCCGCCCACCTGCGAACATAATGGACACATGGATCGTGCAGCACTGGCGGACTTCCTGCGCCGCCGCCGCGAGGACCTGCGGCCCGAGGACGTCGGGCTCCCCGAGGGCGCGCGCCGCAGGGCCACCGGCCTGCGGCGCGAGGAGGTGGCCGCACTCGCCGTGATGTCGACCGACTACTACACCCGCCTGGAGCAGCAGCGCGGGCCGCAGCCCAGCGTGCAGATGCTCGCCTCGCTCGCCCGCGCCCTGCGGCTGACCAGCGGCGAGCGCGACTACCTGTTCCAGATCGCCGGGCACAACGCCCCCGCCTCGGTGACGGACGCGACGCACGTCGCCCCCGCCCTGCTGCGCGTGCTGGACCGGCTGGAGGACACCCCGGCGCTCATCCTGTCCGACCTGAGCGAGACGCTCGTGCAGAACCGGATGGCGCAAGCCCTGTTCGGCGACAGGTCCGGCTACACCGGTCTCGACCGCTTCGAGATCTACCGCTGGTTCACCGACCCGGCGGAGCGGCTGCACTACCCGGAGGACGACCGCGACCGGCAGAGCCGCGCCCTGGTCGCCAACATGCGCGCCGCCTACGGGACGAGGGGCCCGCAGTCGCGGGCGGGCGAGCTGGTGCGGGCGCTGCGCAAGGAGAGCGCCGAGTTCGCCGAGCTGTGGGACCGGCACGAGGTGGCCAAGCGCTTCGAGGACCACAAGATCCTCGTCCATCCCGAGCTGGGCGACATCGAGCTGGACTGCCAGGTGCTGTTCACCGAGGACCAGTCGCAGGCGCTGCTCGTGCTGACCGCCCCGCCGCGCACCGAGGGGTACGAGAAGCTGCGGCTGCTGGCCGTGCTGGGGCAGCAGCGCTTCACCGGACGGCAGGACAGCGCGTCCGAGCCCCTGGGCCGGTGACCCGCCCGTCCGCCGTGGGTCGTGGGCGGTGACCTGCGCGTCCGCCGTGGGTCGTGGGCGGTGACCTGCGCGTCCGCCGTGGGTCATGGGCCGGTGATCTCCCCGTCGGCCGCGGGGAGGCGGGGGCGGCGGGCCACGTACACGACGGCGGGCGGCAGGTTGCGCCAGACGGTCGCGGTCGTCACGACCTCCTCGAACGCCTCCCGCAGGCCCCCGGCCAGCCGCCGGGCGGGCGCGGCCCAGCGCGTCCAGGTGTAGGCGAACTGCGTGTAGACCCCGGCGGGCGACAGGACGCGCGCCACCGACCCGATCAGCGGCGGCTGCCCGGCGTACGCGACCCACGGCAGGCCGCTGACCACGACGTCCACCGGCCCGACGCCGAGCCGGGCGAGCAGCTCCGGCAGGCGCACGGCGTCCTCGCACACCACCTCGACGGCGGGGTGGGCGCGGGCGACTGCGGCGGCGAACCTGGCGTTCAGCTCGACCACGACGTGCCTGCCCCGGCCGCCCAGCCGCCGCTGGATGGCGGAGGTGAAGGCGCCCGTCCCCGCGCCTAGCTCGACCACCGCCGGCTCGCCGCGCTCGGGCACGCCCACCACCATCCGCGCCGCCAGCCCCGCCGAGCTGGGCAGCACCGCGGCCGTGCGCATGGGCGACCTGATGAACTCCCGCACGAACCCGAGTGCCGGGCTCCGCTGATCGGTCGTCACAGTGCCGCTCCCCCGGGTCCGCTCCGCTGCCGCGCTGCAGATTCTCGCGGCGGGCGATGGCGCGCGGATGGCCGGGAGGTGAATCATCGGGCGGGGCTCAGTGCCTCGCCGGAGTCGAACAGCTCGCGGTTCCGTAGCACGAACGCCCGCAGGGTGGTCGCCGGTCGCCCGGTGACGCGCTCGATGTGATCGGTGATCGGCGGGTCCGTCAGGGTGCCGTTCCTGGTGCGCTCGAACACGTTGCGGACGCAGGCCAGGTAGACGGGATCGCCGCCCGCGGCGGTCATCCGCCGGTAGAACACCTCGGGCTCGGCCGGCCGGTACCGCCACGGCCGCCCGGTCACCTCGGCCAGCAGGGCGGCGATCTCGTGCGGCGACGCGGACTCGGCGGCCAGGTCGTACGCCTGCCCGGCGTGCGCCGCCGGATCCCGCAGCACGGCGGCGGCCACGGCGGCGATGTCGGTGACGTCCACCCAGTTGGGCCGCCCGTCGCCGACGAAGTGGGTCAGCACGCCCGGCTGCTCGACGCCGAGCCGCAGGCTCTGCATGAACGCGGACGGCCGCAGGTGCGTGTACCCCAGCCCGGAACGCTCGATGTAGGCCTCGACGAGCTGGTGCCAGGCGAAGTGCACGATCGTGGTGTCGGGGGCGGCGTTCACGCCCACGTGCACCACATGGGCGGCGCCCGCGGCCCGGGCGGCGTCCACGGCGGCCTTGGACTGGGCGAGCATCCTGACGTCGTAGCCGGTGAGCAGGAAGACCCGCTCGATGCCGTCGAACACCGGCAGGACGGCGTCCAGCCCGCCCGTCTCGGCCTCGTCGAGGTCCAGGCGCCGCACCTCGATCCCGCGCTCGCGCAGCCTGCGGGCGCTCTCGGGGCGGCGGGCGGTGGCGACGAGCCGGATCCGGCCCGCCTCGTGGTCGGGGAGCAGCTCGTCGGCGAGCGCGGTGCCGACGGCGCCGCCCGCGCCCACGACCAGCACGGAAGTGGGTTCCATGCGGCGAAGGTAAACCGTCACGCCCGCGTGAGGGTCAAGCCCGTTGCCTAGGATCGGACGCATGCGCATCGGTCAGTTGTCGCGCCGTGCCGGGGTGAGCGTCAGGGCACTGCGCTACTACGAGGAGCAGAAGCTGCTGGTCCCGGCTCGGTCCGCGAACGGCTACCGCGACTACGACGAGGACGCGGTCGCGGTCGTGGGCCGGATCCGGCTGTTGTACGCGGCGGGGCTGAGCAGCGCGGCCGTCGGCGAGCTGCTGCCCGCCGCCTGCGGCGACGGCCAGGGGGTGACGGTGCCCGGTGAGCTGACGGGGGAGCTGGAGCAGGCGCGGGCGCGGCTGGTCGGCGAGATCCGGCAGCGGGAGGCGTCACTGGACGTGCTCGAACGACTGCTCGCGAACGCCTGCCCCGCCCACGGCTGAGCCATACCGTCTCAAGGTCTACGCGACGACGGCCAGCAAGGTCGTCATGGCGTCGGTCAGCTCCCGATCCCCGCTGACCTCGGACCGAGCCCGCGCCTCAGCCACCCCGATCCCCCTGGTCGCCAGCCGCCAGAACGTGTCCTGCCCCATCGCGACCCGCGCCACGGGCTCACCCCCGGCCTCGGCCATCCGCCACCGCCCGTCCCGCCAGGCAGCCCAGAACCGCCCCCCGGCCGCCCCGAGCACCTCCAGCACCACCACCGTCCCCTCAGGACGATCATGCTCCCGCAGGGTGAACGGCAGGGCCTGCGCGAAGACGCCCAGCACCGGCGCCAGCAGCTCGGGCTGCGCCGCCCCCGGCCGGGCGACCGCATCGCGCACCTGCTGCTGGTGGACCCAGAACTCGGTGTACTCCCGCCCGACGTCGAGCCACGCCGGGCTGCCGACGTCGGTGGCCGCCCAGGACACGTTCAAGCCGGCGGGCGCCTCCAGGTCGTGCGCCGCCCACACCTCGTCGAGCCGCGGTCCGAGCAGCTCCAGCAGTTCGATCATCAGCCGCGGGCTGAGCTGGTGGGTCGCCTGGACGAACTCGCCGTTGACGCGGGCGAGGTAGGCGGGCAGCGTCTCGTCGTCGGCGAAGACGGCGCCGGCGTGCCCGTCGCGGGCCCCGGACAGGCGCCGCATGTAGTCGTTGAGCACGTGCCCGACGACGTCGTGCACGTCCCAGCCCGGGCAGACCGTCGGCCGCGCCCAGTCGGCCGGCGTCAGCGAGCGGAGCAGGTCGAGCAGGGCCTGGCGCTCAAGAGGGAAGAGGGGCCTGACATCGATGACCGGGCCGAAGATCGACATGCCTCCGACCCTACCGAGGCGTCTCTGCCCTGGGGAAACGAATATTCGACCGGCCCGGGGCAGGCCGCGGCCGAGTAACTAAGGCCCGACTTATACACTCATGACGGTTTTGTCGGGGGAAAGTCGGGGGAGTGGCGCGTGCCGCTGGATCAGATCCTCGTGTTGCTGGTCGCGGCGGCAGGAGCGGGATGGGTGGACGCCGTCGTGGGCGGCGGCGGGCTGCTGCAACTGCCCGCCATCCTCATGACCGGCATGCCCACGGTCGAGGCGATGGCCACCAACAAGTTCTCCTCGGTGTTCGGCACCACCTCCGCCGCCGTCGCCTACGCCCGCTCCACCAAGGTGGACCGGCAGGTGGCCGTCCCCGGAGCGGCGCTGGCGGTGCTCTGCGCCGGGCTGGGCGCGTGGGCGGCGGCGTCCATCTCGGCGGACGTGCTGCGGCCCGCCGTCATGGTGGTGCTGCTGGCCGTGGCCGCGTTCGTGACGCTGCGGCCGTCGATGGGCGCCGTGCCCGTGCCGCACCTGCGCACCGGGCCGCGGGTGTTCACGGCGGTGGCGGTGGCGGGCGTGGTGATCGCCTTCTACGACGGGATCATGGGGCCGGGGACCGGGACGTTCCTGATCATCGCCTTCACCACCATCCTCGGGCTCGACTTCGTCTCCGCCTCCGCCTCGGCGAAGATCATCAATATCGGGACGAACGTGGGGGCGCTCGTGGTGTTCGGCCTGCAAGGGCACGTGAACTGGGCGCTGGGGCTCGGCATGGCGGTGTGCAACGTGGCGGGCGCCCAGTTCGGCGCACGGATGGCGCTCAAGCGGGGCGCGTCATTCGTCCGGATCGTGCTGCTGTGCGTGGTGGTGGCGATGGTGATCAGACTGGGCTGGCAGCACTTCGGCTGACCGCAGTGACCAGGCCGCGGCGACCAGGCCGCAGTGACCAGGCCGCGGTGGTCAGGGCGGTGGTCAGGCCGCGGTGGTCAGGCCGGTTCCTGGGCGCGGACGCGCAGCGCGGTCGCCGTCAGGGCGACGAACGCGGCCAGCAGCGCCGGAATGGCCAGCGCCCGCGGCAACCCGGTCAGCTCCGCGAACGCCCCGATGAACACCGGCCCCGACAACATCCCCAAGTACCCGATCGAAGCCACCCGAGCCAGCGCCCGCCCGGCGAAGGCCGGATCCCGATGCCCGGCGGCCGAGAACACCTGCGGCACGATGCACGACAGCCCCGCCCCGAAGCAGCCGAACCCGACCACCCCCGCCACCTGGTGCCCGCCCAGCAGCGCCAGCCCGAGCCCCGCCGCCGCCAGCAGCCCGCAGCACCGCACCAGCGCGACGGGCCCGAAGCGCGCGGCCAGCCGATCCCCGGCCAGCCGTCCCGCCGTCATCATGATGGAGAACGCCGCGTACCCGGCGGCGGCTATCCCCGGCGAGGCCGCCAGGTCCTCCCGCAGGTAGACGGAGCTCCAGTCGGCCGCGGCCCCCTCGCCCACCAGGCAGCAGAACGCCAGCACCCCCAGGAACACGATCCCCTGAGGCCGCCCCGCCCCGCCGGGGGCGGCGCTCTCCCGCGCGGGCTCGGAGCGCAGCGCCCAGCGCGCCGCCCACGCCGCCAGCACCGCGATCACCGCCCCCACCGCCCAGAACGTGACTGCCGCCGACAGCCCCTGGTGCGCGAACAGCCCGCCCGCCGTGGCCCCGGCGAACCCGCCGACGCTGTAGACGGCGTGGAACGACGACATGATCGGCCGCCCGTGGGCCCGCTCCACCTCGACCGCGTTGGCGTTCATGGCCACGTCCAGAATCCCGTGCACCATCCCGAACACCAGCAGCGTCCCCGACAGGGTGACCAGGTCCGGCGCGTACGCGGGCGGCACCAGCACCACCCCCTGCGCCAGGGCCGCCGGGACCACGGCCCGGGTGCTGCCGTACCGGTCCACCAGGCGGCCGACGGCCGTCATGCCGACGACCGCCCCGGCGGCCACGGCGAGCAGCGCGAGGCTGAGCTGCCCGTCGCCGAGCTCCAGCCGCTCCTTGATGGCGGGGATGCGGGCCGTCCAGGTGCCGATGGCCGCGCCCGACAGGAAGAACAGCAGGTAGACGGCGACCCGCTCGCGTCCCACGCGGCCTTCTCGACGATCATCCCGGCCGCGTCTCACGCGGCCTCCTTGACGATCACTCCGGCGGCGGCCAGCGCGTCGCGCTCCTCCGCGGGGATGCCGGGGTCGGTCACCACCACGTCCAGCCGGCCGATCGGGCAGACCGCGCCGAACGCCGTACGCGCGAACTTGGCCGAGTCGCACACCACGATCACCCGCCGCGCGGCGGCGATGGCCGCCTGCTTGACCGCCACCTCGGGCAGGTCGTGCGCGGTCAGCCCGTGCTCGGCGGACAGGCCGCAGCAGCCGATCACCGCCGTGTCGAAGCGCAGCGCCCCGATGGAGCTCTGGGTGAGCGGGCCCATCACGTTCAGCTCGCCCTTGCGCACCTCGCCGCCGGGCAGCACCAGGCGTACGCGCGGCGCGGCGGCCAGCAGCATCACCGGCTGCAGCGCCAGCGGCAGCACTGTCACCCGCCGGTCGGCCAGCGCGCGGGCCACCTCCAGCGCGGTCGTGCCGCCGTCCAGCACCACCGCCTCGCCGTCGGCGATGAGCGCGGCGGTCTCCTCGCCGATGCGCCGCTTGGCCTCCACCGCCTCGCGCTCGCGCACCCCGAACGGCGGCTCCTCGCCGCGCAGCAGCAGCGACAGCGCGCCGCCCCTGACCCGCCGCACCACGCCCTGCTGGGCCAGCTCGTCCAGGTCGCGCCTGATCGTCATCTCGGACACGCCGTGCTCGGCGGCCAGCTCGGCCACGGACACGCTGTCCTGGGTACGCAAGGTGCTCATGATGGCTCGCACACGTTCCATGTGTTCATACAAACACGACATATGTGCGCAATACAATGGACGGTATGCGCGCCAGCCGCCTGCTCTCCCTGCTCCTGCTCCTCCAGACCCGGGGCCGCATGACCGCCCCCGAGCTGGCGGCCGAACTGGAGGTTTCGGTACGCACCGTGTACCGCGACGTGGAGGCGCTGTCCGGGGCGGGCGTCCCGGTCTACGCCGATCGCGGCCCGGCGGGCGGCTACCAGCTCCTCGACGGCTACCGCACCCGGCTCAACGGGCTGACGGCCGAGGAGGCGTCCTCGCTGTTCCTGGCCGGGCTGCCAGGACCGGCCGCCGACCTGGGGCTGGCCGAGGTGGCCGCCAACGCCGAGCTGAAGCTGCTGGCCGCGCTGCCGCCCGAGCCGCGCTCGCACGCCTCGCGGATGCGCGAGCGGTTCGTGCTGGACGTGCCGAGCTGGTACCGGTCGGGCGACGACGTGCCGCACCTGGCCGAGGTGGCCGAGGCGGTGTGGGACCAGCGTCCCCTGCACATGACCTACCGGCGCTGGGGCAAGCAGGAGGTGGACCGGGTGATCCACCCCCTCGGGCTGGTGCTCAAGGGCGGCTCCTGGTACCTCGTCGCCGCGCCGCCCGACGGGACGCCGCGCACGTACCGGGTGGCGCGGATCCTGACGCTGGAGACGCTGCCGGGGCGGTTCGCCCGGCCGGAGGGGTTCGATCTGGGGGAGTTCTGGCGTCAGTACGCCAAGGAGTTCCGCGAGCGCATGTACACCGCCGAGGTCGTCATCAAGGTCGCGCCCGGGCGGGGCGACCTGCTCGCCTACACCATCGGAACCGACGTCGTCGCCGCCGTGATGGCCGCCGCCTCGGGGCCCGACCCCGAGGGCTGGCACACGCTGACGGTGCCGGTCGAGTCGATCCAGCACGCGCGCTGGCTGCTGCTGCGCATGGGGGCCGACGTGGAGGTGCTGGAGCCGCCGGAGCTGCGCGCCATGATGGCCGAGGCGGTCGCGGAGCTGGCCAAACTCTACGGCTGAAAATCAGGCGAGATCTCTGCGCCGCTTGTGTCAGCATCCCGGCATGTATCTTCTAGCTTTCATCGGGGCGTGCGTCCTGGTCGCCATGGTGCCGGGGGTCAGCACCGCGATCATCCTGCGCCAGACCCTGCGCGCCGGCCGGGGCTCCGGGCTGGCCGCCACGCTCGGCAACGAGACCGGCATCCTGCTGTGGGGGCTGGCCGCCGCGTTCGGCCTGTCGGCCCTGCTGGTCGCCTCGCAGGTGGCCTACGACGTCATGCGCGTGACCGGCGCGGTCCTGCTCATCGTGATGGGCGCGCAGGCGCTGTGGCAGGCCCGCAAGGGGGCGCCGCCCGCGCCCGACGGGCAGGTCATGCCCGGCCGGCGCGCGCCGTACCTGGCCGGGGTGGGCACCTGCCTGGCCAACCCGAAGGCGGCGGTGTTCGCGATGTCGTTCCTGCCGCAGTTCGTGCCCGCCGGGCAGAACGTGCCGCTGACGCTCGTCACGCTGGCCGTTGTGTGGGTCCTCGTCGATCTGCTCTGGTACGGGCTGCTGATCTGGGCGGTCGACCGGGCCAAGGCATGGCTGGGGCGACCGGCCGTCAAGAGGCGGCTGGAACAGATCTCCGGCGTCGTGCTCGTCGGACTCGGCGTGCGGATGGTGGTGGAGTCGCGTTGACCATCTGGCACGGTGAACGGGGCACGGGAGAGCCGGTCGTGCTGCTGCACTCGACGGCGGCCGACTCCGGCATGTGGGACGCCCAGGAAGAGGCGCTGGCCGAGCGCTTCCGGGTGATCAAGGTGGACTTCCGCGGGTACGGGCGCTCGCCGTACCAGGCCGACGGCCCGTACAGCGACGCGGGCGACGTCGCCAAGGTGCTGGCCGCGCTGGGCGTGAGCAGGGCCGCGATGGTCGCCTCCTCGGGCGGGTCCCGGGTGGCGCTGGAGCTGGCCGCCGCCGGGCTGGCCGGGCGGCTGGTGCTGCTCAACCCGCTGTCCACGCTGGAGCCCACGCCCGACCTGCGGGCGTACTGGACGGAGGAGTCGCGCCTCCTGGAGGCCGGCGACGTGCAGGGGGCGGCGGAGCTGAACGCGCGCACGCTGCTCGGGCCCGAGGCGGGCGACGACGCTTGGAAGCGGGTGGTGGCGATGCAGCGGCACGCGTTCGAGGTGCAACTGGCCGCCGACCCTGAGCCCGAGCAGACCGAGGGCGACCTGACGCCGGCCGAGATCGACGTGCCCGCGCTGGTGGTCGCCGGCGCGCACGACCTGCCGTACTTCCGCGACAGCGCCCGCCACCTCGCGGGCGAGCTGCCCCAGGCCCGGCTGGTCGAGCTGCCCTGGGCGGGCCACCTGCCCGCGCTCGAACGTCCTGAGGAGATCAACGCGCTGCTCCTGGACTACCTTTGATGCATGACGAACGACCTGGCGTCCCTCATGAGGCAGGCGCAGGACGACGATCCGCTGGTGGCCCTGCACGCCACCACCGCGCTGCGGCGTGAGATCGAACGCATGGAGGCGGTCCAGGTCCGGCGCGCCCGGGTGGCGGGGCTGGCCTGGGCGCAGATCGCCGACGCCATCGGGGTGAGCAAGCAGGCGGCGCACAAGAAGTACGGCCGGCGCTAGCCCTTCCACTGGTCGGCGAACCAGCCGAGCGCGATGTTCCACGAGTAGCCGCGCCGGATCCGCCCCGCCACGTCCGGTGGCAGCGTGTCCAGGCCGCGGTGCTCCAGCAGCACCTCCGTGCCGCCCTCGACGGGGCTGAAGGCGACCTCGATCTCCATCTCCCCGTCGTTGAGCAGGTCGGCCCAGACCAGCCGGCGCGGCGGCTCCCACGCGATCACCCTCCCGGTGTCGACGTGACCGCCGTCGGACCACAGCTCGCGCAGGTAACCGTCCTCGAACCGGATGCCCACCGCGCGGGCCGGATCGACCCAGCTGTGGCGGCCCCGCACGTACCAGGCGTCGATCTCGTCGGTGAAGACGCGGAACGCGGTGTCCGGATCGACGGGCACGGTGACGCTGGCCCGTACGGAGTTCACCGGGTGCGCTCCACGTGGTCCTTGAACGAGCCGAGCTGCTCGGCCCAGAATGCCTGCACCTGGTCCAGCCACGCCTGCAACGCGGTGAACGGCTGCTGGCGCAGGGTGTAGAGCCGCAGCCGGGCGTCCGCCCCGCCGGCCTCGGCCTGCACGATCCCGCTCGCGCGCAGCACCCGCAGGTGCCTGCTGAGCGCGGGCGCGCTCATCTGGACGGCCTGCGCCAGCTCTCCTGCGGGACGCGGGCCCGCCCGCAGCAGGTCGATCACCTTGCGGCGGGTGGGGTCGGCGAGCGCCGCCAGCGTCGCGTCAATTTCGTTAACGTTGGTGTTAATTGTTGCCTACTTCCGCTAGGCTGTTAACGCTTCAGGCAACAATTATCGCGGAGGTATGCGGATGGCTGTCCAGCTCGGCTACTACACCCTGTCCGTACGGGACCTGGACCGGGCGGCGGCGTTCTACGGGGCGCTGTTCGGCTGGGAGTTCAAGCGCGAGCACGAGACGTACCTGCACGTCACCAACACCGCCGTCGCCATGGGGTTCGTCGCGGGCGGGCCGTCGTCGCAGCCGAACGTGTACTACCACGTGGATGACATCGACAAGGTGGTGGAGCGGGTGCGTGAGCTCGGCGGCACCACCGGGGAGATCCTCGACAGCAAGTCGGGGCGCGGCTGCTCCTGCACCGACGACCAGGGCACCGAGATCAGCATCTGGCAGCCCGCCCCAGGCTTCGACTGACCCCGCCGGCCTACTGCCTTGGCTGGCCTACTGACTCCGCGGGCCCGCCAGCCAGCCCGCCAGCCCGGTCGGCCCCCGCCAGCCCGCTTGACCTGCTTGTCCCGCCGACCACGGGCTTGCCTGCCTGTCGGTCTGCTGACTTGCTGTTCTGTGGGGGTTGCTGGCCCTGTGACCCGCTGGCCTGCTGGCTTGCTGGTCTCAGTCGGGTACCTGGACGGTTGCGATGCCGAGAGTGCTGGTCATCGGCAGCAGCCCCGCCTCGAACACCGCCCCGAGGAACGGCGCGGCGAGCTGCCCCAGCCGCCCCGCCCGCTCCTCGCCGAGCCGCCGCCACGGCTCGAAGGCCAGATCGTCCGTCATCCGCTCGACCTGATCACGCAGCGCCCTGCCGCGCTCGGTGGCCTGCCCGTCCGGCTTCACCAGACCGCGCGCGGCCAGCCGCTCCAGCGCCTCGCCCCACTCCTGCTCGCTCCACCCCCGCCCGGCGAAGTTCTCCACCGGCGCGGCCCCGACCGCGGCGAACGACACCAGCGACTCGCACCCGTCCAGCCCGGCCGCGGCCAGCGCCGCCAGGTGGCCGTCGCCGCGGTGCTCGCGCAGCACGGTGGCCGCCTGCCAGAGAGCCAGGTGCGGCTCGTCCGGCCAGGGCAGGTCCAGGTTGGCCGCCGCGAACGGCCGCCCCTCCACCGGCACGCTCTCGGCCACCCGCCTGGCCAGCTCCGCCGCCTCCGCCACGTCCGGCCCCGCCATGCGGTCGCCCATCAGGTGGCGGTACGTCTCGTCCACCGTCTCCAGCCGCGCCCGCAGCACCTGCTCGGGCGCGGCCACCTCCCACACGGCGGGGAAATGCTCGGCGATCATGCGCGGGCTGAAGCTGTAGTAGGCGGCCGTGGCCAGCCGCGCGCCGGCCCGCCCGAGCGGGGCCGTGCGGTAGGCGAAATAGCTGGGCCAGCGCGACTCCACGTCGTAGCCGAGCGCCGCCGCCCGCCCGAACGCCTGCGGGGAGAAGTACAGCACGGCGTGGATCGGCTCCAGTTGGTGCCACATGCGGCGGGCAAGCCTGGACGGTGCGCTCATGACGAAACCCCTCACTGTCTAGATAAGCTGTGCCAGTGACGATAGAGGCATGGCGCATCACTGGTCAATCGCAAATAGACAGTTATGTCGGGAGGTGGGCGGAGCTCGCCGTCCTGCTCGTGAACGAACTGCACGTCACCCAGGCCCGCGGCCGGGCCGTCACACCGCCGCCCGACCGCCGCGCGGCACTGCAGGAGGCCTTCGCCCGCCAGAACTGGACGCCGGGCCACACCTTGACGTCCGCGGACGTGGACCGCCTCGCGGAGGTGGCCGCCGAGCTGCACCCCGCCTTCTCCGGCGACATCACCTCGCTCAACCAGGCCCTGGTACGTCACGCCGCCGTGCCCAATCTGCACGGCGACCCGCCGGTCCTTGCCTTCCACGCCCCCGACGCCGACTGGGCGGACGCCTTGGCCGCCGACGCGGGCACCGCGCTGGCCATGGTGATCGGGGTGGGGCAGGGGCAGCGGTTGCGGTCCTGTGAGGCGGACGGGTGCGAGCTGGTGTTCTTCGACGTCACCAGGAACGCGTCACGGCGGTTCTGCGGGCTGCCGTGCCAGAACCGCGCCAAGGCCAGCGCCTACCGCGCCCGCCGCCGCACGTAACGCGCCCCTCCCGCGCCGCGCTTGACGCGCACCTCCCGCGCGCGCCGCCGCGAGTGGAGCGCCCCTCCCGCGCCGAGCCTGACGCGCCATATCGCGTTGCGCCTCACGCGCCCATCCCGCGCCGCCGCGCGCGGAGTGTCCCCCTCGCGCCGTGCTCGTACCCGCCTCTCGGAGAAGCCCTCCGCGTCCGGCGGGCCGTCTCACTCCGCCGGGAGCCGCAGCACCCGCAGTTCGTGCGCGCCGTCAGCGCGGGTCATCTCGTAGTACAGCCACCACCGCCCCTCCACCACCAACGCGTCCAGGTACCGAACCGACCCACCACGGTGCGGCGAGCTCACCCAGGGCCGCTCACCCGACAGCCGCCGCCACCCGAACAGATCGCCGGACACCGCGACCCCGCACCGCTCCTCGTAGTTCTCCTCGTGCGAGCCCGACCCGTCGTAGAACCCCACGAACCCGCCCGGCACAGGCACCACGCTGTTGAGCCGCGCCTGGTACCGGTCCCACCCCTGACCGACCCCCAGCGCCTGACCCTGCCAGGTGAACGAGGCCCCGCCGTCCAGGCTGGTGGCCAGCCCCGTGGGGTGCGTGGTGGCGCCCACGTTGTAGATGTCGGCGCTGGCGTGCGCCTCACCGCCGAGCCCCGGCAGCGCCGCCGCGTAGCTGGCGAACAGGTAGGTGACGGGCCCGGCCCGCAGCACGTACGGATCCTTGACCCCCTCCGTCCCGGTGGAGGCGGCCGTCAGCACCGGCCGCGCCGTGGCCACGTCGAACTCCGACGGATGCGCCACCGGGCCGAGCGCGTCGATCCGCCACCGGTTGTCGGCCGGGTCCACGTACGACAGGTAGAGGACGAACCCGCCCCCGTCCGCGGGCGTCAGGCAGAACCGCTCCATGGACGGTGTGCGCAGCTCGTCCTTGTGCACCGACCACACGTCGGTGAAGCTCACCCCGTCGTCGCTGACCGCCACCGCGCACCGCCACCCGCGCTCGGCCCCCGCCCCGCGGGGACGCCGCCGCCGGTAGGTCAGCCAGAACCGCTCCCCGTCGTGCAGCACGCCGGGGCAGCCTGCCCAGTAGCCCTCCTCGTCCTTCTCCGGAGCGAGCACCACCGTGCCCGCCAGCGGGTCGAACGCGGGAAGCGGAGCGTGAGAGATCATTTCGTCCTCGTCTTTCAGACGTCGTAGAAGAACCGGTCCAGGGCGACGGCGGCGCTGCCGATCACGCCGGCGTCCGGGCCGAGGGTGGCGCGCCGCACTTGGACGGCGTCGCGCAGCAGGGGGAACGCCCTGGCCCGCAACGCCTGCCTGACCCGGTCGAAGACCGGCTCGGGAGCGGTGCGGAAGGCGCCGCCCAGCAGGATCAGCGCGGGGTTGAGCAGGTTGACCGCGCTGGCCAGGCCGGTGGCGAGGTGACCGGCGACCTCGTCCAGGGCCGCGTCCGCGCGCCCGTCACCCCCGGCGGCGGCGGATGTCAGGCGGGCCAGAGGATCGGCGCCGAGGTCGTCGGCCCCCGCGCCGAGGAGGGCGTGGGCCCGCTCGGCCAGGTACGGCTCCGCCACCACGGTCTCCAGGCAGCCGGTGGAGCCGCAGGCGCATGGCCTGCCGCGTTCGACCACCCGAAGGTGCCCCAGCTCCGTGACCCCGTGGGTGCCCGACCTGAACGGCTGCCCGCCGATCACCACGCCCGCGCCGACACCGGTGCGGACGTACACGTACAGGAGCGGATCCGCCCCGCCCGTGTCGCCGTAGCGGGCCTCGGCCAGCGCCATCGCCCGAACGTTGTGATCGACCACCGCCGGCACGCCGAGCGCCCGCTCCAGCGGATCGGCGAACGCGACGTCGCGCCAGCCCAGGTTGACCGACAGCACGTTGCGGCGCTGCCCGGGGTCCACCGGGCCCGGGGCGGCGACGCCGATCCCGAGCAGCCGGTCGCCCGCCTGCCCGGCCAGTGCCGCGGCGGCGTCGGCGATGCGGGCCACGACCTGTTCGGGCGGCTCGCCCGCCAGGTCGAAGGCGAACGAGCGCACGTCCCGCGCGCGGGCCTTCAGGTCGCACAGCCCGAGCCGCACGGTGCCCGCGCCGACCTGGACGCCGATGACCTGCCGGGCGCCGGCGCGCAGCCGGATGCCGGTGGAGGGCCGCCCGACGCGGGTGCCGGGGCCGTCCGTGGCGCCCTCGCTCACCAGGCCCTCGTCCAGGAGCTGGGCCACGACCTTGGTCATGGTCGTGGGGGACAGGCCCAGCCGTCGTGCCAGGTCGGCGCGGGGGTGCGGCCCGTGGTCGCGCAGGGTGCGCAGCACGAGGCGTCTGTGCAGCCTGCGGACGTCCTGCACCGGACTGGGCATGGCGACCCCTCCTTAATAACTAACGGGTAGAAAATAATTAAGGGAAGCCCCTCTCGTCAACGGGAGGAGACCCCGGGGCGGTGTGGTCAGGCGTCTTCGAGCAGGCCGAGCCGTCCGGCGACGGCCGCCACCGCGGCCAGGACGCGATCGACCTGCCCGTTCGTGTGCGCCGCCGTCACGCTCAGCCGGATCAGCGCCTCACCCTCGGGGACGGCCGGCGGCAGCATGACGTTCGCCAGCACCCCCTCCTCCAGCAGCCCCGCCCAGAACCGGCAGGCCGTCAGCCGGTCGCCCACCCGCAGCGACACCGTCGGGGTGCCGCCCGCCGCCCGCGTGAACCCGAGCGCCACCAGCCCCGCGCGCAGCCGTTCCGCCGCCGACATGACGGCTCTGCGCCGCTCCGGCTCCGTGCGGATGATGTCGAGCGCGGCCAGCGCGGCGGCCGTGCAGGCCGGCGGCAGCGACGCGGAGAACAGCGCGGACCGGGCGCTGTGCCGCAGGTACTGCACGACGTGGTGCGGCCCCGCGACGGCCCCGCCGAGCGTGCCGAAGCACTTGGAGAACGTCACCGTCTGCACGTCCACGGCCGACTGCAGCCCATGGTGCTCGGCGGCCCCGCGCCCGCCGGCGCCCAGCAGCCCGGCGTCGTGCGCGCTGTCCAGCACCACCCGCGCCCCGTGCCGCGCCGCCAGCTTCGCGATGCCCGGCAGGTCGCACAGATCGCCGCCGACCGAGAACATGCCCTCCGTCAGCACGATCGCCCCCGCCTGCGGGTCCGCCGCCTCCAGCATCCCGGCGAGCTGCGTCATGTCGTTGTGCCGGTAACGCCGCAGCGTGGCCTGGCCGAGACGGGCCGAGTCGATGAGCGAGGCGTGGATGCGCCGGTCGGCGAACAGCACGTCACGCGGCCCGAACAGCGCGCTCAACGCGAGATTGGCCTGGTATCCGGTGGTCACCACCATCGCCGCCTCGTGCCCGAGGAACGCGGCCAGCTCCCCCTCCAGCGTCTCGTGCAGGGCCAGCGTTCCGTTCAGCACCCGCGAACCCGAGTTGCCCGACCCCAGCCGGTGCAGCGCCTCGGCCCCCGCCTCCTTCAGCCGCGGATCGTCCGCCAGCGCCAGGTAGTCGTTGGAGCCGGCCATCAGCACCCGCCGGCCGCCCACCACCACCTCGCCGCCGCCAGGCCGCCCCTCCACCGGCAGGTAGTACGGGTACAGGCCCGCGGAGGCCAGGACCCCGGCCTCCGGGAGACGGCACTTGTCGAAGGGGTCCGTCACTGCGCGGCACTCACTTTCCGGCTCCGTCCGAAGCATTCCGGCGACTCACTCCGCATCAGGCGATCGTAGCTGACAGTGGTTGAACGTGATAGTAGAGTAATCGCTGCTGGTGTGGGGCTAGCCGGCAGTCATTGTCCCGACAAGCGACAGCCGACAAGGACGTACGCATGACAGAAGACGAGATCTTCCACCAGTTGCGCGGTCTCTGCGCCGAGATCCTCGCGGTGGATCCGGCGCTCATCACCCCCGACACCGACCTGCGCGAGGAGCTGGAGGCCGACAGCCTCGACATGGCGGAGCTGGCCGTGGCCAGCGGCGACCGCTTCAACCTCCTGGTGGACTTCGATCTCGCCAAGCACGTGCGCACCCTCGGCGACGTGACCGTCCTGGTCCGCGCCGGGGTCCGGGCCGGCTGACGCACGCCGTCGTCGCAGGGGGTCGCCATGCCGGTCACGTTCTCGCCGCAGCGTTCCGCCGAGCCCGTCAAGGGGCGTCGCGGGCTCGCGGAGTTCATCGAGCTGCCGTACCGGCTGCACGGCGGCGATCCGCACTTCGTGCCGCCGCTGCGCGGCGACTGCCGGCGGCTGCTCGACCGGCGGCGCAACCCCTTCTTCCGGTACGGCGACGCCGAGCTGTTCACCGTACGCCGCGAAGGGCGGGTCGCCGGCCGGATCGCGGCCGTGCACAACCCCCGGCACAACGCGGCCCACGGCACGCACGACGGGTTCTTCGGGCAGTTCGCGTGCGCCGACGATCCAGGGGCCGCGCGCGAGCTGCTCGACGCGGCGGCGGCGTGGCTGCGCGGGCGCGGGCTGCAGACCATGCTGGGGCCGGTCGACTTCACCATGAACGACGAGTGCGGGGTGCTGGTCGACGGGTTCGACGCGCCGCCGAGCGTCATGATGCCGTACAACCCGGCCTACTACCCGGAGCTGCTGGAGTCCGGCGGCCTGGCCAAGGTGAAGGACCTGTGGGCGTGGGACGGCGCGGGCCGGGAGCCGCACGAGCGGCTGCTGCGCATCGCCCGCCGGGCCGAGCAGCGCCACCGGCTCACCGTGCGATCCCTCGACCCGGCCCGCTTCGACGCCGACCTCGACGGGGTGAAACGCGTCTTCGACAGCGCCTGGCAGGGCAACTGGGGCTTCACGCCGATGACGGACGAGGAGTTCGCCGCCGCCAAGCACCGGCTGCGCAAGGTCGTGGACCCGCGGCTCGTCCTGCTCGCCGAGGTGGCGGGCGAGCCGGTGGCCGTCGCGCTGATGCTGCCCGACCTCAACCAGGCCGTCGCCGCGGCGCGGGGCCGCCTCAGCCGCTTCGGCCTGCCCATCGGCCGGGTGCGGCTGACCCTGGCGGCGCGCCGCATCGACCGGGTGCGCGGCGTGCTGTTCGGCGTCGTCCCCGCCCTGCGCAGGCACGGCGTGGAGGCCGCGGTCATCGCCCGCGCCTACGAGGCCATCGCGGCGGGCGGTTACCGCGGCGGCGTGGAGCTCGGCTGGACGCTGGAGGACAACCAGGCCATCAACCGGTACCTGGCCCTGCTCGGCTGCACCCGGTCCAAGGTGTACCGCATCTACGGGCGGGAGCTGTGACCGACGGGCACGACCCGGGCGCCTCCGGCAGGCGGCGCCTGGTCACGGGCGTCACCGGCAGGCGATACCTGGTCACCGGCGCCACCGGCTTCGTCGGCAGGCGGCTGACCCGCATGATCCTGGCGCGCGGCGGCACCGTCACGGCCCTGGCCCGGCCGTCGCCGCGCGCCAGGGCGCTGCGCGAGCTGGGAGTCCAGGTGGTGCCCGGCGACCTGGCCACCGGGCGGGGCGTCGAGGAGGCGGTGCGGGGCGCCGACCGGGTGATCCACCTGGCCGCCACCCTGCGGGCCCGCACCGCCGCCGGGTTCTGGGCGGTCAACCGCGACGGCGTCGAACGGCTGGTGCGCGCCCTGGCCGCCCAGCGGCGG
Organism: Nonomuraea monospora; assembly: GCF_039531895.1. NCBI lineage: Bacteria > Bacillati > Actinomycetota > Actinomycetes > Streptosporangiales > Streptosporangiaceae > Nonomuraea > Nonomuraea monospora. The sequence goes on along the minus strand of NZ_BAAAQX010000026.1, from coordinate 129,583 downwards.
CCCGCGCGCCTCGTCCTGTGCTCCTCGCTCGCCGCCGGTCCCGCCATCTCCCTGTACGGGGCCAGCAAGCGGGCCGGTGAGCAGGTCGCCAGGGAGCACGCGGGGCGGGTGCCCGCGGTCATCCTGCGGCCCGGCATCGTGTACGGGCCCGGCGAGGAGGCGTTGCTGCCCGCGTTGCTGCCCATGGTGCGGCTGGGCGTGGTCGTGCAGGCCGGGTGCGGGCCTCGGCGGTTCGGGATGGTGTACGTGGACGACCTGTGCACGGCCCTGCTCGCCGCCGCCGAACGCGGCCCCGTCCTGCGACCTGCCACCGACACCGCGCCTGGCCCGGGCCCCGGCGCCCGTATGGCCGCCAGTCCTGGCCCCGACATCCGCCTTGCCACCAGCCCCGACACCCGCTCTGACTCCTGCCCCGGCCTTTATCCCATCAGTGACGGCAACGCCTACGACATGGCCGACATCTGCCGCGCCCTCGCCCGTGCCGCCGGTTGCCGCACCCCCCTCGTGCTGCCGCTGCCGATGCCCGCCGTGCACGCGGCGGCAGCCCTGGCCGAGCTGGTCACCAGGGGCGCCGTCCCCGCCCTGAACAGGGACAAGGCCCGGGAGATGGGCCGCGCCGACTGGACGTGCAGCCCGGACGCCGCCGTACGCGAGCTGGGGTTCGCCCCCGCCACCACGCTCACCCGGGGCTTCGAGGCCGCGCTCGCCGCGCTGTGCGCCACTCCATGACGGCGTGCACGGCCAGCGCCACCGCCAGCCCGGCGACGGCGTCGGTGAGGTAGTGGTACCAGTCGTACACGACGGCGACCGTCAGCCCTGACGTCAGCGCCCACAACACGGCACGGACGGCCCTGGAGACGTGCCGGCGCAGGCAGAGCAGGGTGATCCAGGCACCCGCCACGTGCGTCGAGGGGAAGCACGCGCCGGGCGGGTCGAAGGCGGCCATGATCTGGTTCTGCACGGCGGCGACCGCGTACCCGGACGGGCCGTGCGCGGCGAACAGCTCGGGCAGCGCAAGGCCGGGGCCGATCAGCGGGATCGCGATGAAGCCCACGTAGCAGGGCAGGAACACGGCCAGCGCGGCGAACACGTACCGCTCGGCCAGGGGAACCCGGCCCCAGGCGTACAGGATGCCCGGGATGAGGAAGACGCCGTAGAAGGAGAAGTAGCAGAGGGTCAGCACCTCGGTCGTCAGCGGGGAGCCGAGGGCGGCGGTCACGGCGGTGTTGGGGTCGAAGCCGAGCAGCGCCGTCTCCCAGGCGTGCAGGTCGTCGTCGAGGTAGCGGCCGTGCAGGACGCGGGAGGTGCGGGCGGCGGCGCCGTACGCGAAGGGGAGCAGGAGGAACGGCCCGGAGAACCGGACGAACCGCACCACCTTCACGCGGGGGAAACGCCGCTCCGCCTGTGCCGTCACGAGCAGGAACAGGCTCGCGAGCGCGTATCCCGCGAGCAGCCCCTGCCCGTCGGCGAGGCGCTCCCGGAACAGGATGGCAATGAGCGCCATTATCGCGAAATAGCCCAGCATCAACCATTCTGCGGGGCGGAATTTGACTCCGCGGCCATATGCCCGCTCGAAAAAGCCGCCACGGAAATCCGTGCCAGCGACAGGGGCGTGCCGAATTTCCGCGTCGATCCCGCGGGGGCGGCTGAGCGCCTCCTCGGGTGAGAGGTCAGGAAGTGGCACGCGCGGGCCACCAGATCCGCCGGCCCATGTGGTGGGCGAGCGCCGGAACGAGGAACGACCGTACGACCACGGTGTCGATGACGACCCCGATCGCCACCAGCAGGCCGAGCTGCACGACCGGCACCAGCGGCAGCACCGTCAGCACGAAGAACGCCGCCGCCAGCACCACCCCGGCAGCGGTGATGACCCCGCCGGTGGCGCGCAGGGCGTGCAGGGTCGCCTCACGGGTGTCCAGGCGGACGGCCTCCTCGCGGACGCGGGCCATCAGGAAGATGTTGTAGTCGATGCCGAAGGCCATCAGGAAGACGAACGCGTACAGGGCGAAGGACGCGTCCACCACCGGATAGCCCAGGAACTGCGTGAACAGCGCCGAACACAACCCCAGCGTGGCCGCGAACGACAGCACCACCGTGCTTATCAGCAGCAGCGGCGCCACCAGCGAGCGCAGCAGGACGACCAGGATCAGCCCGACGACCAGCAGGATCAGCGGCACGACGAGGAACGCGTCGTCGAGGACCGCCTTCTGCACGTCGAGCAGCTCGGTGGTGAACCCGCCCACCAGGGCCGCGCCGCCCGCCGCGGCGCGCACCGCGCCGCGCAGGTCCTCCACCAGGCGCTGGGCGTCCGGCGTGTTCGGCTCGGCGGCGAGCACCACGTCGAACGTACGCCACGGGGCGGGCGGGCCAGGGCGCATCGCCACCACGCCCTCCGCCTCGTGCACCACCCGCTCCACGGCGGCGCTCTTGTCCTGCCTGGCCAGGACGACGACGGGCGCGCTGGCCGGATAGTGCCGCCGCAGCGCGTCGTAGCCCGCCACGGAGTCGGTGCGCATCGTGAACAGCGACGACGGCGGGATGCCCGAGGTGTCGAGCGTGGTCAGCCCCATGCAGAGCATGGTCAGCAGCAGGGCGGAGCCCGCCCAGGCCAGGCGGGGCCGCTGGCCGACGAAGCCCGCGACGCCGCGCCACAGGCCGTCGCGCGCCACCTCCCCTGGACGCGGCGTGCTCGGCCAGAACGCGCGCCGCCCGCCCAGCAGCATCAGCGCGGGCAGCAGCGTGACCATCACGGCCGTGGTGATGAGGATGCCGACCGCGGCCGCCGCGCCGATGGAGCGCAGCGCGTGCGTGTCGGCCACCACCAGGCAGCCGACGCCGCCCGCCACGGTGAGCGCGGAGGCGATGACCGTGCGGATCCCGCCCGACAGCGCGTCCTTCAGCGCCGCCGCCTCGTCGGCCGTCGCGCGCAGCCGCTCGCGGTAGCGGGCGACGAGCAGCAGCGCGTAGTCGGTGGCCACGCCGAACACCAGCACGGTGAACACCTCGGGCGTCGCGGCCCGCAACGTCATCAGCCCCGAGCGGGCCAGCGCGTAGATCGCCGCGGCGGAGCACAGGTAGGCCACCACCACGGCCAGCATGGGGATCACCCACAGGACCGGGCTGCGGTAGACGGCGAGCAGCACCAGGAGCACCACGGCCAGGCTCAGCGCCAGGAGCGTGCCGTCGACGCGGCGGAAGGAGTCGACGTAGTCGGCCGCGGCGCCGCCCGCGCCGCTCACATGGCTGATCAGCCCGGCGGGACTGCCCTCGGTGGCGATCTGGCGCAGCCGTTCGACCAGCGGGCTGACGAGCACGCCCGGCTTGCCGGACAGCAGCACGGTCACCTGCAGCGCGCGCCCGTCGGCGCTGGGCACGGGCGCGGACGCCATGCCGATCACGTCGGGCACGCTCGCGAACTGCCGCAGGTCCTGCCGGGCCGCCCTGATGTCGGCGCGCTGGAGCAGGCCGGGGCGTTCGTAGACGACGAGGGCGGGCACCACCCGGCCGGACTGCTTGGCCAGCAGGTCGAGAACGCGTGCCGACTCGGCGCCCCTGGCCAGCATGGAGCTGCCGCTGGTGACGCGGACGTCGTCCAGCGGGCCGCTCGCGAGCACGGCCGCGACGGCGACGGCCACCCATGCGATGACCACCCCGGCCGCGATTCTTCGCGCAACCCCCATACGAAACAAAACCGACAATTCCCGCCCACCTCCGGCCTCGGTCTGAAAGTGCCGGCCGGCACGTAGACGATAAATTCCCCGTCCTGCTTAAACAACTTTTTGCAGGAGTCTCATATTCGCGTCATGGTCGGAACAAACGGGACATCGCCGCATTCTTTTTCGGTTTCTTGACCGCTTTTCACCCACGATGCCGTACGCGCGGGCGGGGGAGAGGCGGCCGGTGTGAGAAGGCCGAGGCGAGACGGCGGGTCGGCGCTGGACCGGGAGCGGCGGCCCGGGATGAGGGGCGGGTAGGGCGAGGCGGGGAGGCGAGATGGCCAGGGCGGGCGGCGAGATGGGGGCGGTCACGGTGTGGCGGCGGTCAGCGCTGGACCGGGAGAGGCGGCCGGGACGAGGTGGGTAGGGCGAGGTGGCAGGGTGAGGCGGGCAGGGTGAGGCGGGTGGTCGGCGCTGGACCGGGAGAAGTGGCGGGGAAGAGGTGGCGGGTCAGCGTTGGATCTGGGGAGGTGGGGGGTCAGCCCTGGATGCGGAGATCCGCGAACAGCGCGCGGTGATCGGACCCCGGCACGTCGAACACCCGCGTCGCCGCCGCCGAGCCCCGCCCGTCCGTCAGCACGTGGTCGATGGCCACCAGCGGCGGCAGCGAACGCCCGTGCGGCCACGTCGGCGTCAGCCCCTGACCGGTGGAGGCCGCCGCGTCCGTGTAGCCGGTGTCCAGCAGGCGACGGAAGACCGCGTGGTCGAGGGTGGCGTTGAAGTCGCCCGCCAGGATCCTGGGCGGCCCCGAGGACGGCGCCGGCGGCAGGGTCGCGATCCCGGCCTCCCACTCCGGCACCGTCGAGGGCACGGGCGCGACCGGGTGCACGACCACCACCTCCACGGCCGACCCGCCGGGCAGCGCCACCTCGACCACCGGCATGTGGTGCCCGACCGGCTGGAACAGGCCCGTGCGCTCGGTCATCGGGTAGCGCGAGTACACGCCGCTGCCCTCCGGGCCGCGGTAGTCGGCCCTGCCTACGTGGTACGGCAGCAGCGTCGCCAGCCCGGCGGCCGACAATCGGTCACGCGCCGAGTACGTCAGCTCCTGGATGCTCAGCACGTCCACGTTCAGTCTGCGGACCAGGTCGACGATCACCGTCGCGTCGCCGCGCCCGCCGTTCAGGTTGGCCGTCAGCACCCGCAACGTCCGGCCACCGGCGGACGAGGACGCAGACGCAGTGCCGGTGCCTGATGAGGTGCCAGCATCGGATGCGGTGCCGGATGAGGTGCCAGCATCGGATGCGGTGCCAGCGCCGGATGCAGTGCCGGATGAGGTGCCGATGCCAGATGCGGTGTCGGATGAGGTGCCGGTGTCAGCGCCCGAGGTGGTGCCGGTGCCGGTGCCAGACGCGTCGCCGGATGCGGGCGCGGGTGCGTCGGCGCTGCCGCCGAGTGCCCGTGGCAGCACGACCCAGGCCAGGGACACGCACACGGCCAGCATGATCGCCGTCGCGGCCCGGCTGCGCAGGAGGGCCGCGATCGCCAGCATCACCAGCGCGGCGAGGGCGAAGTACGGTGTGAACGAGACCAGCGGGACAAGGAAGATGCCCGACTCCAGCCCGCCGAGCCGCACCGCGGTGCCCGCCGCGAACAGCACCGCCATCGCCACGGCCAGCCGCCTGCGCCACACCCGGCGGGGGCGGCTCCGCCGTTCCGTTTCCACGACCTCTTGCACCAGCACAGCCGCACACGCTAAGCGACCATTCTTAACGCCACATGAGGATGGGGCTCCTGGGCAGATGAGGAAACGTGGGTCGTGCTGTCCTAAGCTGTCTGGCTGTGCCGCGAAAGGCGATGATCTTGCTGGTGGCCGCCCTCATGGTGGCGGGCTGCGGGGGCGACCCGGGGGCGGGTGGCTCGGCGGCGTCGCCACGCCCCGGCTCCACCGCCTCGCAGACCGGCCCCGGCGACGAGCCGCTCGGATCAAGCGCGCCATCCGGGTCGAGCGCGTCGCCCGGATCGAGCACGCCGCCCGGGTCCAGTGCGCCGCCAGGAGCCGTGACACCTACCGGCTCCCCGGCATCCACCGGCTCCGGTGCGACGCCGGGCTCCACCAGGCCTGCGAGCGGGAAGGCCGACGACGTCAACGGGGACGGGTACGCCGACCTGGTGGCGGAGTTCGGCCCCGCCGACCGCAGGCGCCTCGGCGTCGTCCACGGTTCCCCGCAAGGACTCGCCCCGTCGAAGGGCGCGGTCGTGCCGCCTGACACGTTCACCTCGTGGCTGATCGGCGGCGGCACCAGGGCCGACCTCGACGGCGACGGATTCGGGGACGTCCTCGGTTACGGCGGGCCGCCCGATCAGCCGCAGGGCCCGCACGTTCTCTGGGGCGGCCCGGACGGCATCGCCGCGACGGCGTCCCCCACCCCCGTCCGGCTGCCCGCGACCTCAGGGGCCGCCAGCTACCGCGCCGTCGCGGGCGACTTCGACGGGGACGGCGCCGCCGACATGGCCATGGCCACCCCGCCCAAGTCGGGCGGGCTCGCCGCGGACCTGACCGTCCTGTACGGCCCCTTCACCAGGGACGGTGCCGCGGCCCGAAGCGGCGTCCAGCCGTCGCCCACCGGCCGGGACTTCTGGCGGATGACCGCCGACGAGATCGACGGCCGCCGCGCCACCGCCCTGATCGTGCACCAGGCCGACGACGGCGAGCAGACCAGCGGCCTCCTGCTCGCCGCCGGGCCCGGCGGTCTCGCCCGGACGGGCAGGAAGCTCAACCCGGGCATGGCCGCCGCGTTCGGCGACTTCGACGGGGACGGGGCCAGGGACGTGGCGGTCGGCGACGACGGGAGCCGCAACAACGAACCCGGCTACGAGACCGAGCCGCCGTCAGTGGACCGGACACTGACCGTCTACTACGGGAACGGGCGGCAGGCGGCGTTCAAGGGCACGTCGGGTGCCGCCGTCGCTGGTGACTTTGACGGTGACGGGCGCGACGACCTCGCCTTCGGGGGTGCGGCCACTGCTCCGAAGGTGTTCTGGGGTGCGGCGGGTGGGCTTCGCGCCGGTGCGGCCGTGGCCGGGGTGGCGGAGGGGGTGCCGTTGGCGGCGGGGGACTATGACGGGGATGGGGATGATGAGCTGGTGTTCGTGACGGGGAAGGAGGACTCCGTCGTGGTGGTGACGGACGGCAGGAAGGCACTGACCCGCTTCGACACCGCCGACGTGCCGTCATAGCAACAGCCGACCCGTCGCGCCGCTGCGCCGCTGTGCTGCCATGTCGCCGCCCTACGGCCGCCGTGCTGTCGCCAGCCGTCGCGTCGCCGTGCTGCTGCGCTGTCGTGCCGTCGCGCCGCGGTGCTGTGCCGTCGCGCTGCCGTGCTGCTGCCCGCTGCGCTGCTGCCCGCTGCGTCGCCGTGCCGCTGCGTCGCCGCCCGCCGCCCTCATGCCGCCTGCCCGTTGTGCTGCCGTGCTGCTGCGGTGTCGCTTGCCGCGCTGTCACTCCGTGGCGCTGCCGTGCCGTCGCGTCGTCGCGCTGCCGCGCTGTCGTGCTGCCGCCCGATGCGTCGCCGTGCCGCTGCGCTGTCGCACTGTCGTGTTGCCGCCAGTTCGTCGCGCTGTCGCTCGTCGCGCCGCTGTGCTGCCGTGCCGCCGCACTGTCGTGTCGTCGCCCGCCCGCCATGCCGCCCGCCCGCTGCGCCGCCGTGCTGCTGCGCCGCCGTGCTGCCGCCTGCCGCGACGTGGCGCTGTCGCGCTGTCGCTCGCCGCGCTGCCACTCGTCGCGCTGCCACTCGTCGCGCTGTCGCTTGCCGCGCTGTCACACCGTGCCGTCGCGTCGTCGCGGTGCCGGTCGCCGTAATCAGTGCTGCAGTGCCTTGAAGTCCTTCAGCCAGTAGTTCGGCGCCGACAGCCCATCCCCCCGCCCCTTGACCGTGTACGGCGCGAACACGCTGTTGAGCAGCCACGGATCCTTACCCGGCCCGAAGTTCTGCACCATCAGGTCATCCTGCTTGAACCCATACGTGGCCACCGCCAACCGCCCCGTCCCCCGATAAAGAGCCATCTGCTCCCGCAAGAAGCCCGCCTGCTCCACGAACCAAGTGCTGCTGGTCAGAAAGTCGGACCACTGCTTGCGGCTGAACGGCGAGTCGATGGCGGCCTTGATCACCTCCCACACCCGGGTGTCCGGGGCGAAGCCGTACCGCGAGGCGAACGACGCGGACACCGGGTCCTGGAGGTGCTGCTTCCAGTACCACACCAGCGAGAACTCGGTCACGAGGTAGGTCTGGTCGGCTCGCATCCGAGGCAGGATGTAGTCGAGGAACGCCTGCGCGTTGCCGGGCGCGGGGATGTGCGGGTGGATGTCGACGCCCTGGATCTCGGGCGTCTCGCGGACGAAGGTCATCCAGCGTTCGGCCGCTGGGGTGCGGCGGTCGGCGAGGTCGAGGCGGTTGAGTGCGCCCATGTAGAGGGTGGTGCGGCAGCCGGGGCCGCAGTGTTCGCGGCGGTAGGCGATGACGTGCCGGGCGACGGTCTCGTAGAAGACGTTGAGGCGTTCGTCGCGTTCGGCGGGCAGGCTCTCGATGAACGGCTCGTTGCCGATGGCGAGGATGTCCACCTTGTTCAGAACGGCGGGCAGGACGCGGTCCAGGCGGGCGAGTTCGGCGGCCATGGCGGCGCTGCCGGGCTGCGGGAAGGAGGCCGTGTTGTAGGGCCATTTGAGGCTGAGGATGGTGTCGTAGCCGCGCCGGCCCGCGTCGGTGATGGTGCTGATGGCGAAGTGCCCGGCGGGGTCGCCCTGGTCGGTGGCGGGCATCGGGTAGAAGCCGCGCACCCAGCGGGTGCCGGACTCGCGTAGTTCGCGGTAGTCGAGGGCGTCGAGGTTCTGGTTGAAGTTCGCGCCGAGGGCGCCGTGAGCGGCGGGCAGCGGTGGGTTCACGGGCTTGCCCTCTGAAGCGGCGGGCATCGGGCGGTTCACGGGCTTGCCCTCCGAAGCGGTGGCGGTGGCGGCGTGAGTGAGGGGCGAGACCGTGGCGAGGACCGCGGTCAGCGCGACGAGCGACAGTCGACGAAGCAAGGTGCCTGCTCTCTGACGGGTTTGGGGAGATCGTCATCGGCGCGGATTCATGTTTGCGCTAACTTGATCGGCCTGTCAATGGCCGTCCCGCCGTGGTGAGGGGTCAGGGAGGAGGGGCGGTGGAGCCTCGGACGATCAGCTCGGGGCGGACGAAACGGCTGCTGGGCTGGGCTGAGGCCGCTCCTGGCGGGCCTTCGACGCGGGCGATGAGGTGCTCGACGCAGCGCCGTCCGACCGTCTCCAGATCCTGCCGGACGGTGGTCAGCGGCGGCGTCAGGTACGGCGCGAAGTCCAGGTCGTCGAACCCGACGACGCTCAGGTCGTCCGGCACCCGGCGCCCCAGCTCGGCCGCCGCCCGCAGCACGCCCACGGCCATCTGGTCGTTGGCGGCGAACACGGCGGTGGCGTCGTCGTCGGCGAGCAGCCGCAGCGCGGCCTCGTACCCCGAGCGGGGCGACCAGTCGCCGGCGACGGGCGGCGGCACCGCGCGCCCTGAGCGCTTGAGCTGCCGCTGCCAGGCGGCCCGCCGCCGCTGCGCCGGGTTGGAGCCGGCCGGGCCCGCCACGTGGTGCACGGTGGCGTGCCCCAGGCCGAGCAGGTGGTCCACGGCCGCGCGGGCGCCGGCGGCCTCGTCCATGCCGAATGTGGGGTGCTTGTGCGCCGCCCTGCTGTCGGCGATGACCAGCGGCACCTCCTCGGGCAGCCGCAGGTGCGGGGTGTCGAGGACGCGGGCCTCGACCACGATCACGCCGTCCACCGCGCGGTCGGTGAGCCCGCGCACGGCGGCGCGCACCTCCTTCTCGGTGGGCCCGTCGACGATGGCCACGCTGACGGAGTAGCCGCGCGCCTGCGCGCCGGTCACGACCGCCTCGACGATGCGCACGTTCAGCACGGCGCTGAGGTTGAACGTGACCACGCCGATCGTCCCGAACCGGCCGGTGGCCAGCGCCCTGGCGGCGATGTTGGCGCGGTAGCCGAGCTGCTGCATGGCCGCCTCGACCCTGAGCCGCGTCTCGGAGGTCACCCGGTCGTTGCCGTTGACCACCCGCGACACGGTCTGGCCGGAGACTCCGGCGAGCTTGGCGACGTCCGCCATCGACGGGCCTCCGGACGCCCTCGTCCCCGGTGGTCGCACCACGCCCGGCCGTCTCCCTTCATCAGGGCAGCGCGTTGCGTGGCTGCCGCGAGGTGGAACGCCGACAGGCTACATCGGTGGCGGCCCTTCACGAACACGTTCTTGACGCTGATAGGCCCGCAGCCTAAGTTAGCGCAAACATAGATCCGCTCCGGGGGATCCCTGGCTGGCCGGGGAGAGCGGACCAGGTCGGTGACCGAGTCGTACACACAGACATAGAGGAGTCGCCATGAGGCGGCATCACCACCGGATCTTCGCAATCACGGGCGCTCAGAGCCCGAGCGATCTCACCCGCCGCCGCCTGTTCGGCGGCGCGGGCGCCGCCGTCCTGGCCGCGGCGCTGGCCGCCTGCACCGGCGGCGGCCAACTGGCCCAGAAGAGCGCGAGCGCAGGCGGCGCCCTGCAGTGGTGGGACCAGTTCCGGCCGCTCACGAAGATGTTCCAGGACGCCCTGTTCACCCCGTTCACGCAGTCGCACGCGGGCGTCACCGTCGAGCGCCGCCAGATGGACGCCCCCGACCTCGGCCAGGCGCTCCAGGTCGGCAGGCGCAGCAACCAGATGCCCGACGTGCACTCACTGGCGGGCCTCGGCACGGTCTCGCCCGCCGCCCTGGTGAGCGAGGGCTGGTTCCAGCCGATCGGCAAGCTCGCCGACTTCGCGGGCAGCCCGATCGGCGAGTACGTCTACGACGGCATCCACCGCTTCAACGGCGAGATCTACTCCTTCCCGCCGTTCTCCGGCCGCTGGCACGAGGCCGTGCCGTGGTTCAACACCGCGATGCTCAAGCAGGCGGGCGTGGACCCCGAGGAGGAGCCGGGCACCTGGGACAAGCTCCGCGAGATCGCCCGCAAGGTCGCCACCGGCAACGACGGCGGCGCCGCCGGGCTGGTGCTGCCGAGCAAGGAGCCGGAGTACCTGCGCACGCTGGTCGAGCGGCTGGCCATGACCGCCGGCGCGCCCGGCCCCGGCAACATCGACTGGGCGACCGGCGCCTACGTCTACGACACCCAGCCCTACATCGACGCCATCGAGTTCCTCGTCAGCCTCCAGAAGGACAAGGTCGTGCACCCCGCCTCGGCCTCGATGGGCGCGCGCGACGCCCGCGCCCGCTGGGCCGCCGGCCAGGCCGGCATCTACCTGTGGGGCGCCTGGTTCATCGGCGGCCTGCTGGTGGACGAGCCGGAGGCGGTCGAGCGCGGCGTCGGCACCTGGCACATCCCCTGCCCGGAGACCACCAGGAACTTCGTCTACAGCCCGCCCTCGTCCGGCACGTTCTGGGTGTCCAGCCAGTCCAAGCAGGCCAGGACCGCCGCCGAGCTGATGCTCCAGATGACCACCAAGGAGTTCCAGACCAGGCTGGCCGAGGCGATGGACCAGCCGCCCGCGCTGGCCGCCGAGGTCATCCAGGACGCCAAGGTGCACGACGCGTACAGGAAGTGCGTCGCCAACTTCCAGGACGACGTGAAGATCGGCCCCGTGCCCGAGGTGGGCAACCCCGGCGTCTGGCAGGTGCTGGCCGAGATGCGCGACGTCCACCCCAACCTGGGCGACATCGTCCAGTCGGTGCTGACCGGCGCCTCCACCGACGTCGGCGGCCAGCTCCGCCGCTTCAACGACCAGATCAGCGCGGAGCGCGAGCGCGCGCTGAAGGCCGTGCGCGAGGAGAAGGGCGTCGAGGTGGACGAGAAGGCGTGGGTGTTCGCCAACTGGGACCGCGAGAAGGACTATGGCCAGCAGGACTACGCCGGGCGCTGAGATGACCACGACCACCTCCCCGCCCCCGCCCGGCGGACGGGCGCGGCGCCTGCGCCAGGACTGGTGGATCTACCTGTTCCTGCTGCCGACCGTCCTCGGCTACGGCGCCTACACCGTCTACCCGCTGCTGGCCTCCTGGTGGTACGCCCTCCTCGACTGGCCCGGCTTCGCCAGCACGGGGACATTCGTCGGGTTCGAGAACTTCGAGCGGCTCATCGGCGACGACCTGTTCTGGAACGCGTTCTGGAACTCGCTGGTGTTCCTCGTCATCGCCGTCCCGCTGCGGGTCGGCCTGGCGCTCCTGCTGGCGCTGGTGCTGAACGCGCGCAAGACGCCGTTCAAGGGCTTCTTCCGCACCCTGTTCTTCCTGCCCGTGGTCACCACGGGCGCGATCGTGGGCGTCGTGTTCACCCTGCTGCTCGACGCGAGCGGCCCGCTCAGCCTGTCGCTGGTGTGGTCCGGGCTGATCGACTCGCCGCAGAACTTCGCCGCCAACGCCGGCACCTCCCTGTACGCGGGCATCGCCGTGTGGGTGTGGAAGTGGCTCGGCATCACGCTGATCTACTGGCTGGCCGCGCTGCAGACGATCCCGCGCGGCGTGCACGAGGCCGCGATGATCGACGGCGCCGGGGCGTGGGCGGAGTTCCGGCACGTGACGATGCCGCTGCTGGTGCCGTTCCTGGTGATCATCACGCTGATCGACACCGTGGCCGCGTTCAACGTCTTCGACCTGATGCAGACCCTGACCGGCGGCGGGCCGTCCTTCTCGTCCGAGGTGATCGAGATCTTCATCTTCCGTACGGCCTTCCAGGCCACCGTCCCGCAGCTCGGCTACGCCTCCGCCGCCGCCGTGCTGTTCGGGGTGCTGACCATGGTGCTCGCGGTCGCCCAGGCGCTGGGCATGCGGTGGGCGCGCGGCCGGAGGGGGGAGCCGTGACGCCGCTGCTGCGTCCTGCGGGCGCGCGGCAGGAAAGGAGAACCGTGACCTCGCGGCTGCGCCGTCCGAGCGTGCGGCAGGTGGTGACGTTCGTCGTGCTGCTGGTGCTGGGCGGGCTGTGGGTGTACCCGTTCGTCTGGCTGGTGTCGGCGTCGCTGAAGACGTCCTCGGAGATCTTCGGCAGCGGCCTCGGTCTGCTGCCCGAGCAGCCCGTCTGGGAGAACTACGCGCGCGCCTGGAGCGAGGTCGGCTTCGCCGGCTACTTCGTCAACACGCTGGTCATCACGGTCGGCACGGTGCTGCTGGTGGTCGTGCGCAGCGCTCTGGCCGGGTACGTGCTCGGCCGCTACGACTTCATCGGCAGGAAGTTCCTCATCGGCCTGTTCCTGGTCACCTTCTTCCTCCCCGAGGGCTACACGATCATCCCGATCACGCAGCTCACCGACCAGCTCAGGCTGCTCAACACGCACGCCGGCGTGATACTCGGGCTGGGCGCGGGCGGCCAGATCGCCTCGACCCTGCTGTACGCGGGCTACTTCCGGCGGCTGCCCAAGGAGCTGGAGGAGACGGCGCGGCTCGACGGCGCGGGACCCTTCACGGTCTTCTTCCGGGTGATGCTGCCGCTGGCCTGGCCGATCACCGCCACCGTGGTGATCCTCACCTACCTGTTCGCCTGGAACGTCTACCTGCTGCCCCTGGTGTTCACGCTCAGCGAGCCCGACCTGCGCACGCTGGCCGTCGGCATGACCGTCTTCGTGGGCGAGCGGGGCACCGACTGGTCGGGCATGGCCGCCGCCGCGGTGATCTCGCTGATCCCGGTGATCGCCGTGTTCGTGGCGCTCCAGCGCAAGTTCGTCGACAGCCTCGCGGGAGCGGTGAAGCAATGACAGAAACGGGAGCGGTGCAGCGATGACAGGAACGGAGCCCACCGGCATGCGGGAAGCGCTCGTCACCATCGACACCCGCCGGCCGGTCGGCCGCATCGACGACGACGTCTACGGGCACTTCCTGGAGTCGGCGTTCTTCGGCAACATCGAGGGCGGGGTGTTCGACGAGGGCTCGCCCCTGTCCGTCGACGAGCCCGGCCTGCTGCGCGGCGTGCGCGCCGACGTCCTGGAGCTGGTGCGCGAGCTGGGCCCCGGCCCGATCCGGTGGCCGGGCGGCAACTTCACCTCCGCCTACCACTGGGAGGACGGCATCGGCCCGCGCGACGACCGCCCCAGCCGCCTGGAGCCGGCGTGGGGCGGGCGCGAGAGCAACCGGTTCGGCACGGACGAGTTCCTCGCCTGGTGCGAGGCGGTCGGCGCGGAGCCGTACCTGGTGCACTCGGCCAGGGACGTGGACGAGGCGGTGCGCTGGATCGAATACACCAACTCCGCCCAAGACACCACCCTGACCGCCCGCCGCGCGCGGAACGGCAGGGCCGAGCCGTGGAACGTGCGTTACTGGGGCGTCGGCAACGAGGTCTACGGCCCCTGGCAGATGGGGCACCGCACGGCCGAGGAGTACGCCGCCGCCGCCCGCGAGCACGCCCTGTTCATGCGGCTGGTCGACCCGGACGTCAAGCTCGTCGGCGTCGGCATCCCGTGGCGGCAGGAGGAGTGGACCCGCCCGCTGCTCCAGCGGGCCGGCTCGCTGCTCGACCACCTCTCCCTGCACCTGTACGGGGCGAGCACCCACCTGTGGACCGGCGACGACTACGACGCCGTCGTCGCCCAGTCCCTCTACTTCGAGCGGGAGCTGCACACCTACTCCCAGCTCGTCACCGCCCTGGCCGCGGAGGCGGGCCTGGACCGGCCGCCCGCGCTCGCCCTGGACGAGTGGACGATGCGGCACCTCGAACCCGAGGAGTGGCCGCAGCCGCAGCCCGGCGACGACGGCGGCGTCGCCCCGCGCGACACCGCCCCGGTGCACGACCCGCTCAAGGTGCGGGTCAACCGGTGGAGCCCCAGGACGGTCGGCGACGCGCTCTTCTGCGCCGGCGTCTTCCACGCCATCCACCGCACCGCCGGGCTGCCCTCGCCCGTCTCCATGGCCAACCCGGTCAACCTGGTCAACGCCAACGGCCTGGTCGTCGCCCGCCCCGGCGGCGCGCTGCGCTCGGCCATCTACCACGTCTGGCACCTGTACCGGCACCACACAGGACGCATCGTGCTGCCCTGCGAGGTGACGGGACCCGCCAGGACGGCCTCCGTCACGCTCGGCGACAACCGGGGGCCCGACGGCCGGCTGCTCACCGCGCCGATGACCGTCCCGTACGTGGACGTGTCGGCCACCCGCGCCGACGACGGCACGCTGCGGATCGCCGTCGTCAACCGGCACCGCGACGCGGCCGTGCGGCTGCGGGTCGTGCTCGACGGCTCCCAGGCCGGCACGCCCGCCACCGCCAGGATCCGCACCCTGGGCGCCGACGTCCCCGCCCTGGACGCGGTCAACACGCTCGCCGCGCCCGGCACGATCGCCGTACGCGACCTGGGCGACGTCGCCTCGGACGGCGGCGGGTGGGACGTCGCCCCGCACTCGGTGACCGTGCTGTCCCTCTGAGACCCCCTGAGATCAGGAGAACTGTGACCGACCACCCCCGCCCGCTGCTGGTGCGCCCGCACTGGCAGGACCTGTCAGGACCCTGGGGATTCGCCACCGACGACGAGGACCGCGGCCTGGCCGAGGGCTGGCACGACGACCCCGCGCCGTACACCCGCACGATCACCGTTCCGTACCCGCCGGAGAGCGCGCTGTCCGGCGTGCGCGACACCGCCCCCCACCCCGTCGTGTGGTACCGCCGCACGCTGCGCCCCGACCGGGCGCCCGGCCCGGGTGAGCGGCTGCTGCTGCACTTCGGCGCCGTGGACTACCGCGCCCGCGTCTGGGTCAACGGCGTGCACGTGGGCGGCCACGAAGGCGGGCACACCCCGTTCTCCTTCGACGTCACCGACGCGCTCGTGCCCGGCGCCGAGCAGGTCGTCGTGGTCCGCGCGGAGGACGAGTGCGACGACGCCACCCAGCCGCGCGGCAAGCAGGACTGGCGGGCCGAGCCGCACGACGTCTGGTACCACCGCACCACCGGCATCTGGCAGCCGGTGTGGGCCGAGGTCGTGCCCGATCTGCACGTGCGGGGCCTGCACTGGACGCCCGATGTGCCCGGCGCCGCCGTCACCGTCGAGGTCGAGCTGTCCCGCGCGCCCGAGCCGGACGTGGACGTGCACGTCGTCCTCACCCTGGGGGAGGAGGTCCTCGCCGACCAGACCTGCCGCACCGGCCGCCGCGACGGCCGCTGGACGATCGCGATCCCGGCCGCCAGGCACCAGCTCGAACAGGCGCGGCTGCTGTGGACGCCCGAACGCCCCACCCTGCTGGACGCCCGCGTCGAGCTGCTGCGCGACGGCCGCACGATCGACGCGGTCACCTCGTACACGGCGCTGCGCAGCACCGGCGTCCGCGACGGCCGCTTCCTGCTCAACGGCCAGCCCCGCTTCCTGCGACTGGTCCTGGCCCAGAACTACTGGCCCGACTCGCACCTCGCCGCGCCCGCCGGCGCGCTGCGCAGGGAGGTGGAGCTGGTCAAGGAGCTGGGGTTCAACGGCGTGCGCGTCCACCAGAAGGTCGAGGACCCACGCTTCCTCGCCTGGTGCGACAGGCTCGGGCTGATGGTGTGGAGCGAAATGCCCAGCGCCTACGAGTACGCGCCCAGAACCGTCGAGCGGCTCACCCGCGAATGGCTCGAGGTCGTCGCCCGCGACCGCAGCCACCCGTGCGTGGTGACGTGGGTGCCGTTCAACGAGAGCTGGGGCGTCTGGCACGCCGCCGACGTGCCGGAGCAGCGGCACGCCACCGCCGCGCTCTATCACCTGACCAAGGCGCTCGACGGCACCCGGCCGGTGATCTCCAACGACGGGTGGGAGCACACCGAGAGCGACATCTGGGGCCTGCACGACTACGCGCCGACCGGCGCGTCCATCCGCGAACGCTACGCCTCCAGGGACGCGGTCGCCCGCGTCCTCGGCGATCGGCCGCCCGCCCGCAGGGTCGCCCTGCTCGGCGACCCGGTCAGGCGGGGGCAGCCGGTCGTGCTGTCCGAGATCGGCGGGCTCAGCCTGCGGCCGGAGGCGGGGGAGGCCTGGCACGGGTACGCCGCCGTGGCCGGCACCGGGGAGCTGGCCGAGGAGTTCCGGCAGTTCGTGGACGCGGTGCTGGACAGCCCTGAGCTGGCCGGGTTCTGCTGGACTCAGCTCACCGACACCGAGCAGGAGACCAACGGGCTGCTGACCGCGGGGCGCGACTTCAAGCTGCCGGTGGAGGTCGTGCGGCGCATCCTGACCAGGCCCGCCTCCTCGGCGCCCGCCGAAGCCATCGACGCCGCCCGCCGCGCGGCCCGCCAGGAGGAATGACCGTTCCGGATGGGGTGGCGTGGCAGGACCTGTGGCGCCTTCCGTTGAGAACGGAACCGAGACGTCCGTGGTGAGGGCGGGCGGGCCGCCGCCGGTCTAGCGTGACGGGTGCCCCCTGTCGTTCGTGGAGGTCCGCGGTGCTCGACCGGCTGCGCTCATCGGCCAGACCCGCCGCGATCGCCCTGGTGGCAGTGCTCGTGGCCGCCGTTGCCGTGCTGACCGTCACGAACGTGCGGGCGGGCGCGGAACGGGACCGCGCCCTCGCCCAGCGCGACCTGGCCCTGGCTCGCGCACTCGTCGCCCAGAGCCAGGTCCTGGCCACCACCGACCCCCAGACCGCAAGGCTGCTCGCCGTGGCCGCGACCAGGGTCGCCCCGCAGTCCGCCGAGACGCGGTCGGCCGTCCGGGCGGCGGTGGCCCGGCCGCAGCTCGCGGTGCTGCGCGGCTTCCCGGGCGAGGTGCACGCGGTCGCCTTCAGCCCCGACGGCGCCACCCTCGCCGCCGCCGGCCGGGCCGCGCCGCTGCGCCTGTGGGACGTGGCCAGGCTCGCCCCCGTCCCCTGGCCGACGGGGGAGGGGCAGGCCGACGGCATGGCCGTGGCCTACAGCCCCGACGGCGATCGCCTGGCCGTCGCGGGCGCCGACGGCGGCGTACGCGTCTGGGACACCGCCACCCGCCAGGGCTGGACCGGCGGCGGCGGCGCGGCCTGGGCCAGGCAGTGGGCCGCGTTCAGCCCCGACGGGAACCTCCTCGCCACCACCGGCGGCTCAGGCGGCGCCTCCCGGCTGTGGGACGCCGGCACCGGCACGCAGGTCGCCGCCCTGCGCTCGCTCGAAGGCGCTCCAGGGCCCGTCGCGTTCAGCCCCGACGGCACGCTCATCGCCGCCGCCTACCCGGGCGGGCCGATCAGGACGTTCGAGGCCGCGTCCGGCATGCTGACCGGCGACCCGCTCGAACCGCCCGCCGGCAGCCTCACGCCCGAGCCCCGCGAGGAGGTGGCCGCGCTCGCGTTCAGCCCCGGCGGCGGGCTGCTGGCCGGGACCACGGGCAGCGAGCAGATCCAGCTCTGGGACGTCACCACCCGCCGCCCCGCCGGCCGCCCGCTCACCGGCCACACGGGGCTGATCACCTCGGCGGTCTTCAGCCCGGACGGCCGCGTCCTGGCCACCGCCGGCCAGGACCACACGGTCAGGCTGTGGGACGTGCGGGGGCGCAGGCCGCTGGGCGAGCCGCTGACCGGGCACACCCACGCCGTCAACGCCGTCGCCTTCGGCCCGGGCGGGGGGCTGCTCGCCAGCGCGGGCGCCGACGCCACCGTCCGCCTATGGCGGATCCCGCGCGCCACCCGCCACCCGCTCACCCTCCCCGGAACCGAGACTGGCGACGGCACTGGCGGCGGCGATGGCGGCGGCGGCGCGGTTCCCGCCGACCGGCCGGTTCCCGAGCGCTGGTACGACCGCTCCGACGACACGCAGGCCGTGCTCAGCGCCGACGCGGGCCGGCTCGTGGTCCAGCCGTACGACGGCACCCGGCCCGGCTTCGGCAGCCTCTGGTCGTGGGACGTGCGCGCGGCCCGCTGGCGCGGCGAACGGCTGCGCATCCGGCCCGACGACCTCGTGGACGGGGTGGCGGTCAGCCGCGACGGCCGCTCCGTGGCCGCCTCCGGCCGCGACGACGCGGGGCACGGGCTCGCCACCGCCGTGCTCGGCGGCCCCTCGACCGTGCGCGGCCGTCCCCTCGCCTACAGCCCGGACGGTCGCTTGCTCGCCACCGCCGTGCAGGAGGCCGCCACCGTGCCGGACGCCGAGGTGCAGGTCTGGACGCTGCCCGAGGGCCGGGCCAGGGGCGAGCCCGCTGCCGGGCAGTCGGGGCGGATCACCGCGGCGGCCTTCTCCGCCACGGGCGCCGTGCTCGCCGCCGGGGCATCGGACGGCACCGTGCTGCTGGTGGAGACGGCCACGGGCAGGCGGCTCGGCCTGCTGCGCGCCCACAGCCTGCCGGTCACCGCGGTGGCCTTCGCGCCGGGTGGCGGGCTGCTGGTGACGGCCAGCGAGGACCAGACGGCCCGGCTCTGGAACGTGACCACAGGGCCGCCCGACGCGCGGAGCGTGGCCACGGACGGCCCGCCCGATGCGGGGTACGCGGCCACGGACGGCCCGCCCGATGCGCGAGACGCGGCGACGGATCGCCCGCCCGACGCGCATGACGGGGCCCTTGGCCGCCCGCATGGCGCACCCCTCACCGGTCACACCGGGCGCGTCCACGCCGTGGCCTTCGCCCCTGGCGGCGCGTACCTCGCCACCGCCGGGCAGGACCGCACGGTCAGGCTGTGGGACACCGCCACGGGACAGCCGCTCGGACCGCCGCTGGCCGGGCACGGCGGCGAGGTGCGGGCGCTGGCGTTCACGGCCGACGGCAGGACGCTGGTCGCCGCCGCCGCCGATCTCGTGCAGGTGACCGGCGACGCCTACGCCGTCTGGAGGTGGGACACCACCACCCTCGCCACCGACCCAACCACCACCGCCTGCGCCCAGGCGGCCCGCTCGCTCACCCGCCAGGAGTGGGCGGCGCACGTGCCCGGCCTGCCGTTCCGCGACGTGTGCCGCCGGTGATGCCCGACGCGACCCCGGCTCAGCCCCAGACCATCCGAGCCGTCTCCACCACCAGCTCCAGCTTGCGCCGTTCCTCGTCCACGGTGAGCAGATTGCCTCTGACGGTGGAGGCGAACCCGCACTGCGGGCTGATCGCCAGGTTCTCCATCGGCACGAACTTGGCCGCCTCGTCGATGCGCCGCCGCAGCTCGTCCTGCGACTCCAGCACGGGCACCTTGGAGGACACCAGCCCCAGCACCACGGCCGTCCCCTCGGGAACGAACCGCAGCGGCTCGAACCCGCCCGCCCGCTCCGTGTCGTACTCCAGCAGGAACCGATCCACCGGCACCTCGCCGAACAGCCGCTCCGCCACCGGGTCGTAGCCGCCCTTGGCCGACCAGGCGCTGCGGTTGTTGCCCCTGCACAGGTGCAGCGCGACGGTGACGCCCGGGTCCAGCGCCTTGGCGGCGCGCACCTGCTCGGCGTCGACGGCGACGGCCGCGTCCAGGAGCGCCTTGCCGTCCGGCGCGTCCGGCCCGAGCACGCGGGCGCGGAAGCCCGCGTCGATGACGAAGTCGTAGGCCAGCGAGTCGAGCTGGATCCACCGCACGCCCTGCGCGATCAGGCCCCTGATCTCCTCGATCCGCAGCTCGACCAGGTCGCGCAGCAGGTCGGCGGGGCTGGGGTAGGTGGCGGCGCTGAGGTCGGGACGCCACAGCAGGCTGCCCATCGAGCAGCTCACCATGGTGATCTTGTAGGGGCCGGGGGCGTGCCGGGCCAGGAAGGCGGCCTCGACGGCGGTCAGGTTCGTCTTCTGGGTGAGCTTGCCGGTGGCCACCACCATGTCCCACGAGGTCTCCTCCGGCGGGACCGGCTCGCCGTCGCCGCGCCACCACTCGGTGGACGGCAGCGGCACGGGCGACACGCCGCCCAGCGACTCCAGCAGACCCGCCAGCCAGGTCTGCCGCCGCATCTCCCCGTCGGTGAACACCTCGATCCCGGCCTGGCGCTGCAGCTCTATCGCGGCCAGCGCGGCCTCGTCCGCCAGCTCGGCCAGCTCCTGCGCGCTCAGCTCGCCGCTCTCGCGCGCCTGCCTTGCCCGCAGCAGCTCGGGCGGGCGCAGGAGGCTGCCAACGTGCTCGGCATGGGGTGTCGCGGGCATGCTTCCTCCTCGGATGTGCGATGGGTGGTACGGCCGGCCCCCGGATTGCGGCGCGGGGCCGTACGAGCAGCGTCCGCCTCACCGCGCCGGCCGTCCACCCCCGATCACCCCGGACCGGCGGCGACCGTGGTCCGCGCGAAGCGTCCGGACGTTTCCCACCGCCGTCGCGAACTCACCGGCCCGTCCCTTCGTTGATCCACAGGAGCAGGCACGGGAGGGGAGCGTACGTGGCGCAGGCCGGGGCGATCGCGAGCATCGACGGTTGGATCGGGCGGGAGGCGGACGTGGACCGGGTCGTGGCCGCGCTGACCTCGGACGACAGCGGGCTGATCGTGGTGGCGCCCCAACTGGACGGCGTCGAGGGGCTCGGGGTCACCGCGGTCGTGGCGGCGGCGCTGCGCCGTCCCGAGGTGGTCGCGCGCTTCCCCGAGGGCGTCGGCTGGCTGAACGCCGGCGGCTCCCACCCGGACGAGCAGGCCGCCGAGTTCACCGAGGTGCTGGAGAACCTGCACGGCGCGGACGTCGAGCCGTTCTCGCACGTGGACCCGGACGACCTGATCAGCGCCGCCCACGACGAGGAGGCCGCCGACGAGCTGCTGCGGGGGCAGATCTTCCGGCCGGGTCCGCGGCTGATGGTGCTGGACGGGCTGCGGCACGCCGGTCTGGTGGTGCCGCTGGCGTTCACGGTGCCCGGCTGCACGTGGCTCGTCACGGTGCGGGCCGTCGGCGAGGAACCGTCGTTCGTGACGACGGTGGGCGTCGGGCCGATGAGCGTCGCGGAGGGCACGGCGCTGCTGCGCCGCGACCTGCCCGCCCTGGACGAGGACACGGCCGCCCTGCTCGCGGAGCGCGCCGGAGGCTGGCCGCTCGCCCTCACCATGGCGCACGGGCTCATCGTCAGCCAGGTCGTCACGGGCGAGCCCGCCACCGAGGCGGCCACCCGCCTGGCCGCCCGGCTGCCCTGCCGCACGGACCTGGCCGCGCCCGCGTCCAGGGCCGCCCTGATCGGGGCGCTCGTCGATCACTCGCTCGACTGGCTGCGCACCGTGGACCCGGCTGCCGCCGGACGGTTCCTCCAGCTCGGCCTGTTCGGCCCCGGCGAGGGCATCCCCATCGGGGTGGCCGCCCTGCTGTGGAGCGCGGGCGGGGGCGTCACCGGCGGGCAGATCGGTGCGCTCATCGCCCGGCTGGAGGGCATGCGGCTGGTGCGGCGGCGTACCGACCATCCGGTGCTGGGGCTGGCCGACGGGGTGGCGGAGCGGGTGCGGGAGCTGCTCGGGGCCGAAGGGCTGGAACGGGCCCGCCGCGCGCTGGTCGACGCCGATCCCGGCGAGACGCCCGAGGGCTGGGCCGACCTGCCGGGCACGGGGGAGTGGATGATGCGGAACCTGGCCCGGCTGTATGCGGAGGCGGGTGACGCGGACGCGTTGCGGGAGATGGTGTGCGACGTGGCCTGGCTGGCGTCCCGCGTCCACCACTCGGGGGTGGACGCCGCCCTCGAAGACCTGGACAGGGTGGATGACAGTGCCGTCGAGTCCCTTGTGCGCGTCCTGACGGGATCGTCCCATCTGCTGGAGAGCGCGCGTGAGCTGGGCGTCGGCGTGCTGCCCACGCTCGCCGCCCGCCTGCACGCCACACCCGGCGCGGGCGAGGACCTGCGGCGGTGGCTGGCCGAACGGGGATCGCCCTGGCTGGAGCACCGCGGCACCCCGCCCGACCTGCCGCACCAGGCGCTCCTGCGCACCCACCACACCCCCGCTGAACGGCTGACGGGCCTGGCCGTGTCCCCGGACGGCGCCTGGCTGGCCGCTGCCGGCGACCAGGGGCGGGTGTCGCGGTGGGGCCTGGACGGCAGGGGGATGCGGACCCTGCTCGGGCACGAGAACGAGGTCACCTGCGTGGCCGTCGCGCCCGGCGGCGCGTGGCTGGCCACCGGGAGCTGGGACGGGACCGTCCGGCTGTGGGAGGAGGACGGTCACCCGCGCGCCGTCCTCGACGACCTGCCGGGGACGCCCGAGGCGGTCGCCATCGCGCCCTGCGGCGGGTGGGGAGTGGTCGGCGGGCAGGGGTTCCTGTGGTTCTTCGACGCGGACGGCACGGTGCGCGCCGCGCCGGAGGAGGCGGTGGAGGAGTACGAGGACGTGGCCATCGCGCCCGACGGCACGTGGGTGGTGGCGGCCGGCCTGGACGCCACCGAGCTGTGGACGGCGGACGGGAGCCGCCGGACGGTCGTCGAGGCGGTGTGGGCGTGGGACGAGGACGACGGGGACGGAGAGGACGGGGACGGGGACGGGGACGGGCAGGAACTGACCAGCGAGGATGCTGGTGTCAACGGCGCCGAGGCGGTCGCCATCGCGCCCTCCGGCGAGTGGCTGGCGCTGCTCAGCCCGCACGGCACCCTCCGCCTCCTCAACCCCGACGGCACCCCCCGCGCCGAGCTGGACACCGTCTTCACCCACGGCACCGGCCTGGCCATCGCCCCCGACAGCACCTGGCTGGCCGTCTCCGACTTCGACGACAACATCGCCGTCCTGACCCCCGACGGCACAGTGCGCGCCCGCCTCCACGGCCACACCGCCACGATCACCGGCCTGGCCATCACCCCGGACGGCTCCCTCCTGGTCTCGGCGAGCGGCGACCGCACGGTCCGCGTCTGGGACGTGCCGGAAACCACGGGGGAGCCGCCCGCCCGCCACGACCTGCGCGGCATCGCGGTGGCGGGCGACGGCTCGTACCTGGCCACGGTGAGCGTGTCCGGCCTGACCCTCTGGAACCCCGACGGCACCGCACGCGCCCGGGGCCCGCGGGAGTGGCTGAGGAGCGTGGCCGTGGCCCCCGACGGCGCGTACGTGCTGGGCCTCGACCCCGAGGGCGGCATCCGCCTGTACGACCGGGACGGCACGGTACGCGTCACCGAGACCCCGCCCGAGACCGACTCCATGGTGGAGCTGTCCTCGGCCATCGCCCCTGACGGCACGTGGCTGGCCGTCGCCACGGACCGCACCGTACGCGTCCTGACCCCCGACCTCGAACCCATCGCGACCCTGGGCCCGCACGACGAGGAGGTGACCGCGCTGGCCATCGCCCCTGACGCGTCCTGGCTCGCGATCGCGTCCGGCCACCAGGTGCGGCGCTGGACCCGCGACGGCCGCCCGCTGGGCCCGCCGGCGGAGACGGAGAGCCTGGTCGAGGCGCTGGCCGTCGCCCCCGGCGGCGGCCACGTGGCGGCGGGCACCATCGACGGCCGCGTCGAGCTGTTCGACCTGACGGGAACCAGAACGGCCCGCTTCGGCCAGGACGACTGGCTCGTCGGCCTGGCCTTCTCCCCGGACGGCACCCGCCTGGCCACCGCCGGCAAACACGGCTGCCTGCGCGTCTGGGACGTCGCCGGCCACGCGACCGAGTGCGGCGTCGTCGTGGACGGCGACCTGTACGGCTGCGCCTGGCACCCGGACGGCTCGGCGCTGTACGCGGCCGGCGGCGCCGGGCTGTTCGCCTTCACCTACCACCGCCGGACGTGATCCCGGGTCCATGGGCGGATCTGGTGTGCTGATCCGCGCATAGGGTGAGATCTCGTGACGACGTTCCGGATCAGTGAGGCCGCGGCGCTGCTCGGGGTCAGCTCCGACACCGTCCGCCGCTGGGTCGACGCGGGCAGGCTCGGGGCCGAGCGCGACGAGCACGGGCATCGGCGCGTGAAGGGCACTGACCTGGCCGCCTTCGCCCGCGCGCAGGTCGAGGAGAGCGGCGACGGTGGCCGTTCGTCGGCTCGCAATCGCATGCGGGGGATCGTCACCGAGGTGCTCCGCGACGGGGTGATGGCGCAGGTGGAGATCGCCGCAGGGCCGTTCCGGGTGGTGTCGCTGATGAGCCGGCAGGCGGCCGACGAGCTGGGGCTGGAGGCCGGGGTGGTGGCGGTAGCGGTGATCAAGTCGACCAACGTCGTCGTGGAGCTTCCCGGGCAGGAACGCGTGGCCGGTCAGGCGTAGAGGGCCGCCGGTGGCCGGGTGTGCCGGAGCGTTCCGGCCCCCGCCTACCCTTGTGCGCATGACGAACGCGCACCACGGCGGGGTCCGCCTCCAGGAGCTGGCGGGCACGCTGGGCAGCCCGCTGGTAGAGCTGCTCGCCGCCCCCGCGGGCGCCGACGTGCCGATCCGCCGCGTGGTCATCGTGGAGCCGGGCGACGCCACCGAGGCGGGCGACCTCGCGCTCCTGGTGGGCGTGCGCGGCGCCGCCGCCGTACCGGCGATCGAGGCCGCCGCCGCGACCGCCGTCGCGATCAAGCTCGATCGCGAGGGGGAGACGGCGGAGGTGGAGAAGGCCGCCGTGGAGGCGGGCGTGGCGGTGCTGGCGGTGGCGGACGGGGTGCGCTGGCAGCAGGTGGAGGCGCTGGCGGGCGCGCTGGTCGAGCGGGCCCGCGACAGCCAGGGCGAGCAGAGCCACCCCGACCTGTTCTCGCTGGCCGACACGGTCGCCACGCTCACCGGCGGCCCGGTGACGATCGAGGACGTGGCGCACCGCGTGCTGGCCTACTCGCACTCCGACGACGAGGTGGACCAGGTGCGCCGCCAGTCGATCCTGGGCCGGACCTGCCCCGACGACTACCTCTCGCACCTGCAGCGGCTCGGCGTGTTCGGGCGGATCTGGAGCGAGGAGGAGGTCGTGGAGGTGCCAGGGCGGCCCGAGCTGGGGCTGCGCCGCCGGATGGTGGCGGGCGTCAGCGCGGGTGACCGGCCGCTCGGCAGCATCTGGGTGCAGGAGGCGGGCCGCCCGCTGGCCGGGCGGAGCGCCGAGGTGCTGCGCGGCGCCGCCCGCATGGCGGCCCTGTGGCTGGTACGCGCGGACGGCGGCGCCTCGCGTACCGACGAGCTGGCCGTCGGCCTGCTCACCGGCGAGTTCGACACGGCGGCGCTGGCCGCGCACCTGGGCGTGGACCCGGCGGCGCCCACCACGGTCATCGGCCTGGACCTGCGCATGCGCGAGGAGGACCGCTCCGCGCTGGAGATCAGGCGCGACCGCCTGACGGACATCATCTCGGTGCACGCCGCCGCCTTCCACCGGGGCGCGCTGGTCATCCCGGCCTGCGGCAACATCTACGTGCTGCTGCCGCGCCCGTCCCGCGCGGGCGACTGGCTGGAGGAGCTGGTGGACGTGCTGCGCCGGCGCACCGGCACCCCCGTGCAGGCCGCCGTGGCGGGGGTGGCCGAGCGGCTGGACGACATCCCGGCCGTGAAGAAGCGCGCCTCCCGCATCCTGCGGCTGATGGCGGGGGAGCCGGGCCTGCGGGTCGCGACCGAGTCGCGGATGCGGGCCGCGCTGCTGCTCGACGGGGTGGCCGAGGCGCTCGCCCAGCGGCCGGACGTGCGTGACCCGGCCATCGACCGGCTGGCCGCCGAGCACCCGGACCTCGCCCGCTCGCTGCGCGTCTACCTGGAGCGGTTCGGCGACGTGAACGAGGCCGCCGCCGTCATGCACGTCCACCCGAACACGCTGCGCCACCGCATGCGCAGGGTGACCGCGATGACGGAGCTCGACCTGAACGACCCGGAGCACCGGCTGGCCGCGCTCATCCAGCTCAGAACGGCCACCTGAGCCCGTTGTCCCGGCAGGACAACGGGACCCGCCATGCGATGTCCGATCGGACAATGCCCGGCCAGGGGGCCGCAACCTACCCTTGCCCGACAATGCATCCGATTACCGACTTCATGGCAGGCCACCCGTGACCGCTGTCCCCACGGCGTCTCCGCAAGAGATGCGCAAGGTCGCAAGCGCGAGCTTCATCGGCACCGCGATCGAGTTCTACGACTACTACATCTACGGCACCGCCGCCGCGCTGGTGCTGAACGAGGCGTTCTTCCCCAGCCTGTCGCCCCTCGCGGGCACCCTGGCGTCGCTGGCCACCTTCGCCATCGGCTTCATCGCCCGGCCCTTCGGCGCGATCCTGTTCGGCCACTTCGGCGACCGCGTCGGGCGCAAGGCAGTCCTGGTGGTGTCGCTGCTGCTCATGGGCCTGTCCACGGCGGTGATCGGGCTGCTGCCCGACTTCTCCACGATCGGCGTGGCCGCGCCGATCCTGCTCGTGCTGCTGCGCATCCTGCAAGGCATCGGGCTGGGCGGCGAGTGGGGCGGCGCGGCCCTGCTGGCCACCGAGTACGCCCCGCGCGGGCGCCGCGGCCTGTTCGCCTCCGCCCCGCAGCTCGGCTCACCGGTCGGGTACTTCGTCGCGACCGCCGTCTTCTGGGCGCTGTCGACCTGGCTGCCCGCCGACGCCTTCCAGTCGTGGGGCTGGCGGGTGCCGTTCCTGCTCTCGTTCGTGCTGGTCGTCATCGGCCTGCGCATCCGGCTGCAGATCGCCGAGACCCCGGCCTTCGCCGCGTTCACCGCCAAGACCGAGGCGGCCAAGCTGCCGATCGCCCAGGTCGTCCGCCGCAACCCCAAGGAGCTGTTGCTCGGCGCGGGCGCCATCGTCGTGGTGTACGTGATGTTCTACACCGCCGCCACCTACTGCCTGACCTACACCACCAAGACGCTCGGCATCCCACGGCCGACCATGCTGGCGCTCACCCTGGTCGCCGTGGTCGTGCTCGGCGTGAGCACGTTCCTGGTCGCCCGGCTGTCCGACCGGCTCGGGCGGCGCAAGCTCGTCATCGCGGGCGCGGCGTTCGGCGTCGTGTGGGGCTTCCTGCTCTTCCCGCTGCTCGACACCAAGAACTACTTCCTCATCGCGGTCGCGCTGAGCGGCGCCCTGCTGTGCATGGGCATCGTGTACGGGCCGATGGGCGCGTACCTGCCCGAGCTGTTCGCCACGGACGTGCGTTACTCCGGGGCGGGCGTCGCCTACAACCTGGGCGGCGTGCTCGGCGGCGGCGTCGCCCCGCTGCTGGTCGCGCAGATCAGCGAGAGCGCGGGCACCGCCGGGGCGGGCTGGTTCATGAGCGGCATGGCGCTGCTGTCACTGCTGTGCGTGCTCGCCCTGCCGGAGACGCGCGACCGCGATCTCACTAAGGTCTGACACATGCTCGACCACCTCGCCTACGCCACCCCGACCCTCGACGACACCGTCGCCGCGCTGGAGAAGGCCCTGGGGGTGCGGGCCGCCGAGGGCGGCCGGCACCCGGGCCTCGGCACCCGCAACTACCTGTACGGGCTGGGCGGGCGCCGCTACCTGGAGATCATCGGGCCGGATCCCGAGCAGCCCGAGCCGGACGGGCCGCGCTGGTTCATGATCGACGAGCTGAGCGGGCCGCGGCTGGTCAACTGGTGCATGCGGCCCGCCGACCTGGACGCCACCGTCGCCGAGGCGCGGCGGCACGGCGTCGACCCGGGCGAGCCCCGGGCCATGTCCCGCCGAACCACGGACGGTGACCTGCTGGAATGGCGGCTGACCATGCCGTCGCGCGACCCGCTGGTGCCCTTCCTCATCGACTGGGGCACCACCGTGCATCCCGCCGACCGGGGGTTGCCGGAGGTGTCGCTGCTGTCCCTCACGGGGCGGCATCCCGACCCCGGGCACGCGCGCACCCGGCTGCGGGCGTTCGGGGCGGAGCTGGAGGTCGAGCGCGGCGACACGCCCGGCCTCGTGGCGCGCCTGGCCGGAGGCGTCGTCCTGAGCTGAGCCCCTCCGGCACGCGGGGGCCCGAGGCGGCGGCGGGGAGGTCAGGGTTCGGGCGGGTGTACCGACCAGCTTCGGCGCGCGTTCAGCGTGGCCGGCTCGAACCCGGCGAGCTTCTTGTACCGCAGCGCGATCTCCTCGCGCTCCGCCAGCGGCATGACGTCCTCGATGTCGGCGAACCCGTCCGGCGCCCGCTCGTGCGTCAGCCGCAGGATCACCTCGGGCCCGTCGCCCCGGTTGGCCAGCACCACCCCGTTGGTGACCGGCCGCCGCTGCTCCTCGTAGAACTCCAGGCCGAGGCCGTTGGCCAGCGCGTACGCCAGCACCCGCGCGTCGATCACGGCCTGGGTGCCGCCGTTGGAGCCCGTCGGGTACATCGGGTGCGCCGCGTCGCCCATCAGCGTGACCGTCGGGGTCGACCAGTAGGGCAGCGGGTCACGGTCGACGAGCGGGTACTCCAGCACCTGGTGCGCGCCGGCGATGAGCGCCCGCACGTCCAGCTCGTCGCAGTGCCAGCCGTCCACGTGCGGGAGCACCTTCTGCACGCTGACGGGCTGGTTCCAGTCGCCGCGCGGCACGCCGTCCACGCGGGCCGCGCGCTGGACGGCCCAGTTGATGAGCTGGGTGCCGTCGTCCCCGGGCGGCGCGATGGGGTAGATGACCAGCTTCTGCGTGCTGTCGCCGACCATGAGCATGGACCTGCCGGTCATGAACGGCCTGGCGTACGTGGTGCCGCGCCACAGCACGTCGCCGCCGGGCAGCGGCTCGCCCTCGCCGGGGAAGAGCGCCTGCCGGACGCCGGAGCGGATGCCGTCGGCGCCCACGAGCAGGTCGGCGTCGTGATCGAGGCCGGTGACGGGGGAGCCGAGCACCACCGCCTGCGGGCCGAGCCGCTCGCGCACGGCCTCCAGCAGCATGAGCTGCAGCCGCCCCCGGTGGATCGAGTACTGCGGCCACAGGTAGCCCGCGTCCAGCCCGCGCGGCTCCGACCAGATGCGCTGCCCGCGGGAGGTGAGGAAGGTCAGGTCGGCGGTCGCCACGCCGATCGACGCCAGGCGCTCGCCCAGGCCCAGCTCGATCAGCTCGCGGATGGCGTGCGGCAGGATGTTGATGCCGACGCCCAGCGGGTGCAGCTCCCGCACCGCCTCGCGCACGGTCACGTCGGTGATGCCGGCGGCGTGCAGGCTCAGGGCGGCGGTCAGACCGGCGATGCCGGCGCCGGCGATGACCACGCGCATGGGCCGCTCCTCGAAGCCGTCTGGCGGTCAATCCGTTCGTAAAGATACTTGAGCGGCACTTGGCCGACCAGAGCGCAAGAAACGGGGGCCTCCGGCAGGAGACCCCCGTCATGGGCGTTGCGTCACAGGGTGGCGAGCTGCGGGATGCTGTCCAGCCCCTGCTGGAACACCTCCTCGCTCGGCTCGTCGTCGGGCAGCGTGCCGCTGAGGTACTTCTCGTAGGCGGCCAGGTCGAAGTGCCCGTGGCCGGACAGCGCGATGAGGATCGCCTTCGAGCGCCCCTCCTCGCGGCACCGCAGCGCCTCGTCGATGGCCGCCCTGACCGCGTGGCTGGACTCGGGCGCCGGCAGGATGCCCT
Organism: Nonomuraea monospora; assembly: GCF_039531895.1. Taxonomy (NCBI): domain Bacteria; kingdom Bacillati; phylum Actinomycetota; class Actinomycetes; order Streptosporangiales; family Streptosporangiaceae; genus Nonomuraea; species Nonomuraea monospora. The sequence goes on along the minus strand of NZ_BAAAQX010000026.1, from coordinate 99,670 downwards.
CCGCGCGGGCGAACATGATGCCCGCCTCGAAGACGGCGACCTGACGCAGCGCGACCGCCTCCATCAGCCCGTTCTCCACCGCCCTGCTGATCAGCGGCGAGCTGTCGTGCGCCCGCAGCCCGCCGGCGTGCACCGGCGGCGGCACGAACCGGTGGCCCAGCGTGTGCATCCGCGACAGCGGGGTGAGCCGCGCCGCGTCGGAGTGGTCGTAGGCGATCCGCCCGCGCGTCAGCGTCGGGCAGGCGACCGGCTCGGCCGCGATGAGCCGGATCTCGCGGCCGCCCCGCAGCTTGTCCCGCAGGAACGGGAAGCACATCCCGGCCAGCGTGCTGCCGCCGCCGCACGGGCCGACCACGATGTCCGGGTAGTCGTCGGCGAGCGCCATCTGCGCCATCGCCTCCTGGCCGATGACCGTCTGGTGCGCGCACACGTGATTCAGCGAGCTGCCCCGCGTGTACCCCAGCTCGGGGTTGGCCCAGGCCACCTCCATCGCCTCGGACTTGGCGATGCCCAGACTGCCCGGATGGTCCGGGTCCTCCGCCAGGATCGCCCGGCCCGCCGCCGTCTCCGGGCTGGGGCTGGCGGAGCAGACCGCGCCGTACGCCTCCATCAGCGCCCGCCGGTACGGCTTCTGCCGGAAGCTGACCCCGACCATGAACACCTTCGCGGTCAGCCCGAACATCGCGGCGGCCGACGCGATCGCGGTGCCCCACTGGCCCGCGCCGGTCTCCGTGACCAGGCCCGTCCGTCCGGCCTGCTTGTTGTAGTACGCCTGCGGAACCGCCGAGTTGGGCTTCAGGCTGCCGCTCGGCGCGACGCCCTCGTACTTGTAGTAGATGCGGGCCGGGGTGTCGAGCACCCGTTCCAGCCTGCGGGCCCGGTACATCGGGGTCGGCCGCCACTGCCGGTAGATGTCGCGGACCGGGCCGGGGATCTCGAACTCCGGCTCGGTGCTCAGCTCCTGCTCGATCAGCGGCTCCGCCATCGACCTGGCCAGCTCCTCCCGGCTGACCGGCTCGCCCGTGGCCGGGTCGAGGATGGGCGCCGCCGTGCCCCCGAAGTCCGCGGCGATGTTGAGCCAGGAGGTCGGGATGTCGTCCTCGGACAGGGTGTACTTCACGCGCTCGTTCAAGGTGAACCTCACACGATCGATGTTCAGACGCTCGCCTCGGCTGTCAGCGAGCCCTTCACGGTTTGGTCGTGGCCGTCCAGCAGCCGCGGGTGGTCCGTCCTGAACGTGTCCAGGACCAGCTCGTACGGGAAGTCGTCGAACTCCCCGTGCCAGCGCAGGAACTCCATGTGCCGCCGCCCCGACTCGTCGAACGGGTGGTAGACGCTGTCGGCGGCGCCGTCGAACTCCAGCGGCTTGAGCCGGTACAGGCGGCACAGCGTCTTGTTGAACACCGGCGTCGCCTTCACCCAGCGGCCCTCCAGCCCGACCGAGACCAGGCCGTGGAAGCGGAACACGTCGCCGCCGACCAGCTCCTTGAGCCGCCCGGAGGCCAGGTGGTTGCGGACGTCGGCGAACACCAGCCTGGCCGGGATGCCCAGCGAGCGGGCGGCTGCGGCGTACACGATCGACTTGTGCAGGCAGAAGCCGCTGCCGCGGGAGATGATCGTGCTGGCCCGCAGCCCGTCGCGGGACATGTCGATGTCGTAGACGTCGTACAGGATGTCGTCCCGGACCGCGTAGTACAGCCGGACCGCCCGGTCGGTGGCGGTCTCGGCGCCCGCCGTCGCACGGGCGGCGAACTCCCGCACCGCGGGGTGGCCGGTGTCCAGGAACGCGGTGGCGGCCAGGTCAGCGGTCATGTCTGTGACTCCTTCAGGCCGAGCATCCGCGCGATGCGGATCCGCTGCATCTGCGAGGTGCCGGAGTAGATGGTGCCGCCGACCGCGTCCCGGAGGTCCTTCTCCAGGCCGGTCTCGGCCAGGTAGCCGCGCCCGCCGAAGATCTGCACCGCGGACAGCGCCGACTTGACGTTCGCCTCGCTGGCCACCACCTTCGCGATCGCGATGTCGGTGGTGACGTCCCGGCCCTTCACCAGGCCCTCCGCCGCGTCGTACAGCCAGCGGCGGGCCGTCTCCACGCCGATCTTCATCTCCACGATCTGGTCGGCGATCATCTGGAAGGAGCCGATGGGCCGGCCGAACTGGCGCCGGCTCGTGGCGTGCGCCACGCACCGGTCGAGCCGGTGCCGCATCGCGCCCACCTGGACGATGAACGAGCACAGGATCTCCCAGCGCATCACGTGGTCCAGCACCGTGAACCCCATGCCGGGCCTGCCCAGCACGTTCGCCGCCGGGATCCGGCAGTCGCGCAGGGACAGCTCGCCGAGCGGCGAGCTGCGCAGCCCCATCTTCGGCACGTCGGGGCCGGCCTCCAGCCCCTCGGTGCCCCGCTCGACCAGGAAGGCCGTCAATCCGAACGGGCCGAGGCTCGCGTCGGTGACCGCGTACACCACGATCAGGTCGGCCACCGGGCCGTTCGTCACGAACACCTTGTCCCCGTCGAGCACCCAGTGGTCGTCGCCGTCGGGCTTGGCGGTCATGCCCATGCCCAGCACGTCGGAGCCGCCACGCGGGTCGGTGATCGCGTGCGCGGTGATCGTGCCGCCGTCGCAGATGCCCGGCAGGTGGCGGGCCTTCAGCTCGGCGCTGCCGAAACGCTGCAGCGGGATCCCGGCGCTGACGATCTGCGTGCAGACCGAGAAGCACAGGCCCCCGTCCCGGCAGCCCTCGCCGAGCCCCTCCAGGACGTACATGGTGCTGAGCAGGTCGAGCCCGCGGCCGCCCCACTCGGCGTGGAACGGCAGGCGCAGCAGCCCGGAGGCCCGCACCCGCTCCCACTGGGGCATCGGCGGCCCGGCCGCCCTGTCGGCTTCGAGATGGTCCTCGCCCAGCGCCTCGTACCAGTGCGCGAACTCGGCTCTGAGCTCGCGATGCTCTTCGCTCCACTCGTACATGCGAGATCAGATCCGTCAGTAGCAGGAGAACGCGGCCTCGTCGAGCGCGTGGCGCTCGTCGCCGCGCAGCGCGGGGGAGAAGACGCAGATCAGCCGCATGTCCTCGCCGGGGTAGGCGATCAGGTGGTGCGGGTCGTTCTGGTCGAGGGCGTACATGGTGCCCGGCTCCAGGGCGTGCGTGCGCCCGTCGGCGTCGACCACCGCGCCCGCGCCGCTGATGCAGTAGCAGGCCTCCAGGTGCTTGCGGTACTCCAGGGGGGAGCTGGTCCCGGCCCAGACGGTCGTGTCGGTGAGCGTGTAGCCCATGCCGTCGTCCTCGACCAGGAAACGGCGGCTGAGACCGTTGCCCCACTCGACCGGCTGCACGTCGGAAATCTTGCGAATGATCATGTGAATGTCCGTTCTGCTGATGCCGGCAGGGCTGACGCGACGAAATCGCGGATGTTGGCCACCGTGCGGAAGTTCTCCGGGACGATGTCGAGCTCGTCGACGGGGATGCCGAAATGATCCTTCAGCCAGGAAATGAGCCTCAGCAGATCGAGGCTGTTGATCACCCCGTTGCGGAAAAGGTCGTAATCGACCTCGAGCTCGTCGGCGGGAGTATCCGGAAGATACTCCGTCACCACGAATTCTCTAATCACCTGTGTGATGTCCACGAATCGCAGCATCACCTCTGCGCACAGCCCGGCGCATCTCGCAGAATGCGCGGTGCCGGACGGTCAGCCGGCACCGCGCGCAGTCAGCGGACGGTCGAATGTGTCAGGCCCTGACCATGGTCGACCGAAAACCGCCGCCCGGCCATTCCCAGGCCCCGGTGTTGGACTTGCGGTCCTCGTCGAACGTGCCGGTGAAACGGGCGGGCGAGCCCGGGTCGCCGTACCAGATCGTCAGGGTGTCGCCCTTCACCTCCCAGGTGTACTTGAGGATCTCGTGGGACTGGCCGAACAGGTGTGACTTGAGCGTGCCGGTCTCGGGGTCGTAGCCGATGTACTCCACCGACCTGCTCACGCCCAGCTCGACGTGCTGGATCAGGTAGAAACCCCCGTTCAGCCACTCGAACCTGACGGTGCCCTCGTCGGTCTGCTCGCCGCTCTCGTCGAAGTTCGTCACCTTCCAGGTGCCGACGAGAACGTCGAGCTGCCGCATCGCGGGATTCGGGGTTTTGTCGGCCATCGTGTTTCTCCTCCCTTTCACTGGCGGGGACTACGGGCCAGATCGTACACTGCCGCCAGATGGCCGCCAATACCTGCGCAATGACGATCCTGACCGCATTCATCAAACAAAGTCAATGACTCTGTCCGCGCGTAAGTGAGCACGTTGGAAGAAGACCCGGCGCGGGCTCCCGTGTTAGTACTCGAAGAAGTGCCGGCACGCAGAAATTCGCCGAACAGGCGAATTCTGGAAGGAGTAGCCCATGAGTCGCCGTGGCTGGGTGCTGTTCGCCCTGATATCTGTCATGTGGGGCATTCCCTACCTGCTGATCAAGGTCGCGGTGGCCGAGGTGCCGGTGCCCGTGCTGGTCTTCGCCCGCACCGCCATCGGCGCCGCGCTGCTCCTGCCCCTCGCGCTGCGCGGCGGGCAACTCGGCATGCTCAGGAAGCACTGGCGGCCGGTCGCCGCGTTCGCCTTCCTGGAGATCCTCGCGCCCTGGTGGCTGCTGTCCGACGCGGAACGGCAGCTCTCCAGCTCCACCGCCGGGCTGCTGATCGCCGCCGCGCCCATCCTCGGCGTGCTGCTGGCCCGCATGACCGGCGGCGAGGAACGCCTGGGCAGGGCCCGCTGGGCCGGGCTGGCGCTCGGCGTCGTCGGCACCGCCGTGCTCGCCTGGCCGCACCTGGGCGGCGGGAGCGCCTGGTCGATCACCGAGGTGCTGCTGGTCGTGCTCGCCTACGCCATCGCCCCGCTGATCGCCGACCGCTACCTGCGCGACGTGCCCACCATCCCGCTCACGGCGGCCTGCCTCGGCCTCGCCGCGCTCGTCTACGCGCCCGCCGCCGCCTGGACCTGGCCGGCCACCATGCCCAGCGGCGCCGTGCTGGCCGCGCTGCTCGGGCTGGGGGTGCTCTGCACGGGGCTGGCGTTCGTCGTGTACGTCGAGCTCATCAAGGAGGCCGGGCCGTCGCGCGCGCTGGTCTCCACGTACGTGAACCCGGCCGTCGCCATCGCCGCAGGGGTGCTCGTCCTGCAGGAGCCGCTGACCGGGCTGATCGTCGTCTCCTTCGTGCTCATCCTCGCCGGGTCCGTGCTGGCCACCCGCGCCGAGGCCGAGCCGGCCGCCGCTCCCGAGCTGGAGGACGTCCGGTCCTGACGGCAGGAAGCTGACGGTCACCGGCACGTAGCTGACGCCCCTCCGCCTGGTTCCCGGCACCCCGGTCGCCGAAGCTCGAGACATGACGACAACCGAACTGCTGAACGGTTTCCTCGCCCGGACGAAGTCCGACCCGGACGCGCCCGCGCTGCGTACCCGTAAGGGGGTGGTCAGCTACGGCGAGCTCGCCGCACTCGCCGGACACGCGCAGGCGGAGCTGACCACCCTGCCACCCGGGCCGGTCGCGGTCCTGGCCAAGAAGTCGCCGGAGGCGATCGCGCTCGTGCTCGCCTGCCTCGCGGCGGGACGGCCGGTGCTGCTGCCGCCGATCGACCTCGGAGAGGTCGCCTTGCGCGAGCTGTGCGAGCGGGCCGGGTGCGCGCAGGTGCTCGCCGCCGACGCCGGGCAAGCCGAGGAGCACCCTGATCTCGTCACCAGGGTCATCGCCGGAAACGGCGTAGGGGGCGGCACCGGGAACGGCGCAGCGGGCGGTGCCGGGACCCCTGCCGAGGGCGGCGCCGGAGGGGGGCCGCCGCTGCCCCAGCCCGCGCCGGTCACCGCCGCCCACACCGCCTTCATCCTGACCACCTCGGGCTCCACCGGAACCCCCAAACTCGTCCCGCTCTCCACCGGCGCCGTCAGCGCCTTCACCCGCTGGGCGGGCGACGCCTTCGGCCTCGGCCCCGGCGAGGTGGTGCTCAACTACGCGCCGCTCAACTTCGACCTGTGCCTGCTCGACATCTGGGCCACGCTGCGGCACGGCGGCTGCGTCGCCCTCGTGGACCCCGCCGTGGCCGCCAACCCGCGGCACGTCGGCGACTTCTTCGCCGCCTGCGACGTGACCGTGGTCCAGGGCGTGCCCATGCTGTACCAGCTCCTCGCGGAGGGCGCCTTCCCCGCAGTCAGGCACGTCATCGTGACCGGGGACCACGCGCCCGCCTCCGTACGGGCGACCCTGCCGGACAGGTTCCCCAACGCCCGCTACTACAACGTCTACGGCTGCACCGAGACCAACGACAGCTTCTGGTACGAGTTCGACGCGGCCGAGGCCACCGCGCCCGACCCCCTGCCGATCGGTGAACCGCTGCCCGGCGTCGTCGCCAGCCTGGAGCCCCCATCGGATCCGGAGCGTATGGACGCCGCCGAGCTGCTGGTCCGCACGCCGTTCCAGACCACCGGGTACCTCACGGCCGGCCCGGGCACCTCGAACGGCCGCTTCGTCGCCGGCGCCGACGGGCACACCTGGTTCCGCACCGGCGACCTGGTCCGCCGCGACCCAGGCGGGCGGCTGTTCCTCGTCGGCCGGGACGACTTCCAGCTCAAGGTGCGCGGCGTCCGCGTCAATCCCGAGCAGATCGAACGCGTCCTGCTGGAGCACGACGACGTCGTCGAGGCCGTGGTCGTGCCGGACGGTGAAGGCGGCGACGTCCGGCTCACCGCGTTCGTCCGCAGGACCCGCACGAGCGGGCTGTCGGGGCTGCGCCTGCGCGCGCACTGCGCGACCCGGCTGCCCCGAGCGGCCATCCCGTCGGCCATCCGACTGGTCGAGCACCCGTTCCCGCGCACGTCCACCGGCAAGGTGGACCGCAAGCGCATCGCCGCCTGACGACCACCCTCCATCACCTTTTCGGCTTTTTTCGGGCTTTTTCTGGGCGCCGCACACTCTGCGGCGCCGCGATCTGAGGAGAACGTCATGACCCCCGTCGCGCCCATCGGTGCACACCAATTGCTGATCTTCCTGCTCCAGATCGGGACGTTGCTGCTCCTGGCGCTTGCCCTGGGCGCCCTCGCGACCCGCCTGAGACTGCCGTCCGTGGTGGGTGAGCTGCTCGCCGGCGTGCTGGTGGGCCCCTCGCTGCTGGCCCACCTCGCGCCGGACCTCCAGCAGTGGCTGTTCCCCGCCCAGCCCGGCCAGTTCCACCTGCTCGACGCGGTAGGGCAGCTCGGCGTGATCCTCCTGGTCGGCCTGACCGGCATCCACCTGGACATGGGCCTGGTCCGCAGACGCGCGGCGACGGCGGCGGGCGTCAGCGTGGGCGGGCTCGTGGTGCCGCTGGGGCTCGGCGTCGCCGCGGGCTTCCTCATCCCCGGCTCCCTGATCCCGGACGGCGCCGACACCATGGTCTTCGCGCTGTTCCTCGGCGTGGCCATGTGCGTCAGCGCCATCCCCGTGCTGGCCAAGACGCTGATGGACATGAAGCTCATCCACCGCAACGTCGGCCAGCTCTCGCTCACCGCCGGGATGATCGACGACGCGTTCGGCTGGTTCATGCTGTCGATCGTCAGCGCCATGGCCGTGCACACCGTGTCGACCGGCACCGTGCTGACGTCCCTGGCCTACCTCGCGGCCATCGTCGTGTTCGCCCTCACCGTCGGCAGGCCGCTGGTGCGCGGCTCGCTCCGGCTGGCCGCCCGATCCGAGGGGGCCGGGCCCACGGTGGCCACCACGGTCGTGCTCATCGTGCTCGCCGGCGCGGCCACGCACGCCCTCGGGCTGGAGGCCGTCTTCGGGGCGTTCGTGATGGGCATCCTCATCGGCGGCGCGGGCAAGGTGGACCCCGCCAAGCTGGCGCCGCTGCGCACCGTGGTGCTCGGCGCGCTGGCGCCCGTCTTCTTCGCCACGGCGGGCCTGCGCATGGACCTGACCGCGCTGTCCGAGCCGCCGGTGCTGCTGGCGGGGCTCGCGGTGCTCGCCGTCGCCGTCGTCGGCAAGTTCCTCGGCGTGTACGCGGGAGCCAAGCTGAGCAGGCTCAACCGGTGGGAGGCGCTCGCCCTGGGCGCCGGGCTGAACGCGCGCGGGGTCATCGAGGTCGTGGTGGCCATGGTGGGGCTGCGGCTGGGCATCGTCAGCGTCGAGGTGTACACGATGATCATCCTGGTGGCCGTGGTCACGTCCGTCATGGCGCCGCCCCTCCTGCGCATGGCGATGGCCCGGGTGGAGCGGACGGCCGATGAGGAGCTGCGGGAGACGGCTTACCGGGCGTGGGAGCGGCAGCCGTCCGGGTGACCGCGTCACCTTCCGCGCCGAGGGGCTCGCCGTCGAATACGGCGAGCCCCTCGGCGTGCCGTGGCACCTTGTTGCCGCGGGCGCCAGAGCGGCCCCGCAGCAGGACGGCTCACGGCAGGACGGCGCGCGGGAACGGCTGCACAGCAGGACGACGAATAAGCGCGCTCCGGCCATTCATCCGGGCGCGCGAAAACGAAGACCCCCGCGGCGCCCGCGGGGGTCTTTCCGTGGTGTTCGTTTTATATCGCTCCCTCCATCGTCAATGTCCGGCGCAATTCTCGGGAAACTCCTTCCTAGGCGGACGGCCAGGTGTTGTCGGGGTCGTCGGCCGGAACCGGCCAGGTGTTGTCGGGGTCGTCAGCCGGGACCGGCCACGTGTTGGGGGCGGGGGCCGCGACCACCTTCGGCCAGGTGTTGGGGTCAGGGGCGGCGGCGGGAACCGGCCAGGTGTTCGGGTCGGCCTGCACCGAGTCAATCCCGCGCTCCGCCACCAGGTCCAGCACGCCGGCGCCCACTCCGAAAGCCGCACCGAAGGTGGCCACCGCCGCCGCGAGCTTGACAATGTTGCCGGAAATCCGCGGGGAAAGAATCGCGTTCGTCATTTCACTGCCTCTTTCTCAAGTTTGGTTTTTCGGAGCCGTTCTCGCTTGCACTTCCAACTTTGCGATCCCGGCGCCCGGCAAACCAGATAAAACGGAGTCAGCAAGCTGCAGGCGCGTTGCACCTTCCTGCCACGCGCATCCGTGGAGGGGGGCGGCGGCCGGCCCGACAGTGAGAGGAGGCATTGACGTGAACTGACCGCAGTTGGTGAATGGAGAGCGCCATGAAGACACAGATCGTCCTCGTGCCCGGTCCGTGGATGGGCGCCTGGTGCTGGGAGCCGGTGTCGCAGCGCCTGCGTGAGCTCGGCCACGACGCGCTGGCCGTCACCCTGCCCGGGCTCGCCAGCGCGCGGGAGGACGTGTCCCACGTCGGGCTGGAGTGCCACGTGGAAGCCGTCATGGAGGTGCTGGACGAGCGGGACCTGCGGGACGTCGTGCTGGTGGGGCACAGCTACTCGGGGCTGGTGGTCGGCCAGGTCGCCGACCGGATGCCCGACCGGGTGGCGCACACCGTGTACGTGGAGGGGTTCCTGCCGCACGACGGCAAGTCGTTGCTGCACGCCTTTCCCGAGCGGTTGCGGGAGAGCGAGTTGCGGCAGATCGCCGACAACGAGGGGCGGTGGCCGGCGCCCGACGCGTCCGTGGTGGGGGACGGGCAGGGGCTGACGGCGCGGCAGGCGCACCTGCTCGCCCGGCGTTTCGTTGGTCACCCCGGGCGGACCGTGGCCGACCCCGTGAAGCTGACCCGGCCGCTCGCCGAGCAGCGGGCCACCTATGTCGTCTGCTCCATGGAGCACGTGGACGGGCAGATCGCCGCCGACGTGACGGCCATGCGGATGGCGCCCTCCTGGGACTTCGAGACCCTGCACACCGGGCACTGGCCGATGATCTCCACGCCGGGACCGCTGGCCGGCCTGCTGGCCGCCATCGCCGACCGCATCGCCGACCGCACCGCTGACCGCACCGCTGACCGCACCGCCGACCGCACTACCGACCGCACCGCCGACCGCACCACCGACCGCCCCGACGGCCGCATCACCGACCGTCCCACCGGCCGGGCCGCCGTTCCTGAGGGTGCGGGGGAGCGGCGGCGCACGCATGAGGGTGCGTGAGCGGACGGCCGGACGGACACTGACCGCTCATGAACACCGAGGTGCTGCTGCCGCTGCGGACGACCGGCTCCGGCGTGCCGCTGTTCTGCGTCCACCCCCTGTCAGGGCTCGGCTGGTGCTATGCGGGCCTGCTGCCCTACCTGGGCCGCCGCCCCGTCCACTGCTTGCAGGCCAGGAGGCGGCCCGCACGCGACCTGGCCGCGATGGTGGCCGACTACCTGGCCACGATCCGAGAGGCGCAGCCGGACGGGCCGTACCAGCTCATGGGCTGGTCGGCGGGAGGCAGCATCGCGCACGCGGTGGCGTGCGAGCTGCAGCGGCAAGGCGCGCACGTCGCGTTCCTGGCGCTGCTCGACTCGTTCCCGAGCACGGGCGAGGAGCCGCGTCCGGCGGACAGCGAGGGCGACAGGCTGGACCTGGCCCGCACGCTCGCCGCCGACCTCGGCACCCGCGCGCGCCAGGACCCGGGAGAGGACGCCGCGCGAGTCCTGCGGCGGCTGGCCCGCGACAGCGGCCTGAGCGAGCGGCTGCTGTCGGAGCTGGTGGACACCGCGCTCGGCACCCGCGCCGCCGTGCGGCGCGCGCTGCCCGGCACCTTCCGCGGCGACGTGCTCCACCTGGAGGCCGCCAGGGAGAGCAGGGGCACGCTGACGCCGCGCGCCTGGGAGCGCCACATCGAGGGCCGCCTGGACGTGCGCCGCGTCGACTGCCGCCACGTGGACATGATGCGCCCCGGCCCCCTGAGCGTCATCGGCCCCATCCTGGCCGCCGAGCTGAGCCTGGTTCAGACAGGACCCGCACCGAGCTGATGTCGATCCGGGACAGGACCCGCACCGAGCTGATGTCGGTCCGGGACGGGACCCGCATCGAGCTGATGTCGGTCCGGGACGGGACCCGCATCGAGCTGATGTCGGTCCGGGACGGGACCCGCATCGAGCTGAGCCCGAATCGGGACGGGCCCGCACCCCTTGTCATCCAGCACGGTCAGAGATGATGTGGGCACCCGCGCGTTGGGATTCTGGCCACCATGAAGGCTCTGGTGCTGTCCGGCGGGTCAGGCACCCGCATGCGCCCCCTGAGCCACTCCATGCCGAAGCAGCTCATCCCGATCGCGAACAAGCCGGTCCTTGAGCACGTGCTGGAGAGCCTGCGCGAGCTGGGCGTGACCGAGATCGGTCTCGTCGTCGGCGACAGGCGGGCGCAGATCGCCGAGGTCGTCGGCGACGGCTCCCGGTTCGGGGCGCGCGTCACCTACATCCGCCAGCTCCGGCCCCTGGGGCTGGCCCACTGCGTGAAGCTGGCCCGCGGCTTCCTCGGCGACGACGACTTCGTGATGTATCTCGGCGACTGCGTCCTGGCCGGCGGGATCGGCCCGATCGCCGAGGAGTTCCGCGCGCTGCGGCCCGCCGCGCAGGTCGTGGTGCGCCGGGTGGCGGACCCGCGCGCGTTCGGGGTGGTCGAGGCGGACGCGGCGGGCGCGGTCCTGCGCGTGACGGAGAAGCCCGAACGGCCCGCCAGCGACCTGGTGATGGTCGGCGTCTACTTCTTCACCGCCGCCGTGCACGAGGCGGTCGAGCGGATCGCGCCGGGACGGCGCGGCGAGCTGGAGATCACCGACGCCGTCCAGTGGCTGGTCGACCACCGCCACGAGGTCAGGGCGAGCGTGTACGACGGGTACTGGACCGACGCCGGCCGGGTGGACGACGTCCTCGACTGCAACCGCAGGATGCTGGCCACGCAGGCGCGCGGCATCGCCGGCCACCTGGACGCGATCAGCGACGTGCGCGGCGAGGTGGTCATCGAGCCCGGCGCGCGGATCGTCGCCTCCACGATCGAGGGCCCCGCGATCATCGGCGCGGGCACCCTGATCGAGGACAGCCACGTCGGCCCCAACACCTCCATCGGCACGGGCTGCGTGGTCCGCGCCACCCGCATCGCCGACTCGATCGTGCTCCACGGCGCCTCGATCGAGGAGGCCAGCCTGCGCGGCTCGCTCATCGGACGCTTCACCACCGTGGCGCCCGGACAGGCGCACCACCGGCTCGTGGTGGGCGATCACACCCGGATCGAGCTGACCACATGACCGGCAAGAGATGAGGAGTGAGGACGTGACCCACGACGGCGCCCCGCGCGCGGGGCGGAAGGAATGGATGGGGCTGGCGGCGCTGGCCCTGCCCACCATGCTCGTGTCCCTGGACATCAGCGTGCTGTTCCTGGCGTTGCCGCACCTGAGCGTCGATCTGGGCGCGAACGCCACGCAGCAGCTCTGGATCACCGACATCTACGGCTTCATGACCGCGGGCTTCCTGGTCACCATGGGCTCGCTGGGCGACAGGATCGGCAGGCGCAGGCTGCTGCTCGTCGGCGGCGCGGCCTTCGGCCTGGTCTCCCTGGTGGCGGCCATGTCCACCAGCCCCGAGATGCTCATCGTGTGCCGGGCGCTGCTCGGCATCGCCGGCGCGACGCTGCTGCCCTCGACGCTGGCGCTGATCGGCGTCATGTTCCGCGACCCGAAGCAGTTCGGGCAGGCCATGGCCGTGTGGGGGACCGCGTTCATGGTCGGCATCGCGCTCGGCCCCGCCGTCGGCGGCGCGCTGCTCGAACGGTTCTGGTGGGGCTCGGTGTTCGTGATGGGCGTGCCGGTCATGTTGCTGCTGATCGCGGCGCTGCCGCTGCTGCCGGAGTTCCGCGATCCGGACGGCGGGCGGCTGGACCTGGTCAGCGTCGTGCTGTCGCTGGGCGCGATCCTGCCGCTGATCTACGGGCTGAAGGCCGTGGCCAGGGACGGCTGGGCGGCCGGGCCGCTGGTCGCGGTCGCCGCCGGGCTGGTCGTGGGCGCGCTCTTCGTGCACCGGCAGCGGAGGCTGGAACATCCGCTGTTCGACCTGCGCCTTTTCCGCCACCGGGCGTTCACCGCCGCGGTCGTGATCGGGATGCTCTGCGGCTCGCTGCAGACGGGCACGGGCATGGAGGTCGCGCTGTTCCTGCAGACGGTCGAAGGGCTGTCGCCGCTGGTGGCCGGGCTGTGGCTGCTCATCCCGTCGATCGCGCTGATCGTCTCGATCAACCTCACGCCGAAGGTCGCGGCCAAGGTGCGGCCGGCGTACGTGCTGGGCGGCGGCATGCTCATCGCGGTGCTGGGCCAGTTCCTCATCACCCAGGTCGCGGTGGGCGGGGTGATCCTGCTGATCGTGTTCCTGTCCGTGTGCTACTTCGGGGTTGGCCCCGTCGGCGGGCTGGTCAACCAGGTCGCCATGGCCAGCAGCCCGCCCGAGAAGGCCGGGTCGGCGGCGTCGATGGTGGCCACGGGCGGTGAGTTCGGCGTGGCGCTGGGCATCGCGACGCTGGGCACCCTCGGGACCGCCGTCTACCGTAGTGAGCTGGCCCTGCCGCCTGGCGCGCCCGCCGTGGCCGGTGACAGCATCAACGGCGCCGTCGGCGTGGCCTCAGGGCTGCCACCCGCTCAGGCGGCCGACCTGCTCGACGCCGCCCGCGCCGCCTTCACGACGGGGCTGCACGCGGTCGGGACGGTCAACGCCGTCCTGTTCGCCGGGCTCGCCCTGCTGGCGCTGACCCAGCTCCGCCACCTGGCGCCCTTCGCGGGCCACCACCACCCGGAGCCGGAGAAGGAGCAGGAGCCCGCCCTCGCAGGCTGACCACCGCAAGGCCGCGCTCGCAAGGCTGCGCTCGCATACGGAAGGGGGCCCGCCCCGCAGGGCGGGCCCCCTTGTGGGTTCAGCCGAGGCCGAAGTGGGCGCGGGCCAGCTCCCTGTTGGCCACCGTGGACAGGAAGACGGCGAACCCCGCGTGGCTGTGCAGCGTGGACATGTCCCGCCAGATCCGCTCGATCCGCTCCCCGTTGCGCACCGCGCTGGACCCCGCCGTCGGGAACAGGCACCGCTCCACCGCCCGCCAGGACAGCCGGGCGACCTCCCGGCTGATCGTGGCGAGCCGCAGGTCCCGTTCCCTGGTGAACGCGCCGTCCGCGCAGGACTGCCGCCACTGACGGACGGCGTCCGACCAGGCCGCCTCCGCCGTGGCGAGGAGACCGGCCGCCTCGCCGTACCAGAACTGGTAGTCGGGGTCCTCGGCGCGCAGCGAGAACGGCGGGAACACCGTCGTCCTGACCCGCATCAGCTGCTCGTAGGCGTCCAGCGCGCCCTGGGCCATGCCCAGCATCACGGTGGCGCTGTCGAGCAGCATGAAGCTGAGCGGCCCGCCGCCGTACTCGGGGTTGCCGTGCAGCGACAGGCCGGGCGTGCCGCCGTCCACGGACGTCTGGCTGAGGTGCAGCGGCAACGTGTAGTGGGCCGGGATGGCGGCGTGGTCGAAGGCGACGCTGTGCGACCCGCTGCCCTTGAGGCCGAGCTGGTTGCCCCAGTCGTCGAGGCGGCGCCACCGGTCGCGCGGCGCGACGAACAGCATGGGCGCGCCGTCCACCACTACGTGGCCCATGAAGTGGGTGGCGTAGGGGGCGCCCGAGCAGTAGTTCCAGGTGCCGTCGAGGATCCACTGGCCGTCGGCGCCGCGTGTGGCGGCGCCGCTGGGCGCCACCGTCGCGGGGCAGACGAAGTCGCCGCCGGCGAACAGCTCGGCCTGCGCCCGCTCGCCGAACAGCGTGGCGACGGCCAGCGCGTGGGCCGTGCCGAGCGAGTACATCCAGCCGGTCGAGGGGCAGCCGCGCGCCAGCGTCATCGACACGCGCAGGAACGTCTCGACGCCGAACTCGTAGCCGCCGAAGCGGCGCGGCACCAGGATGCGGTAGAAGCCGGCCCGCGCGAAGGCCTCGTGGGTGTCCTGCGCGTAGTAGGTGCGCTGTTCCGTCTCGGCCTGGCGCGCGACCAGGTCGGGCACCATGGCCTCCGCGCGCGCGACGATCAGCTCGGGGGTGAGACCGGGCTCGGGCGGAGCCCCTGGGGCATCGGTGACGACTGTCATGCTGCGCGGACCCTTCGTCTCGGGTTTTTCCCCAGCGTCGCCCGCGCCGCGCCCGCCCGCATCTCCTGGCGTGCCACGCAATCACGCACGTCAGGAGATGCGCACGTCAACGTCCGAATGGGACGTTCAGGTGGGCAGTTCCTCGACTGACGTCTGGGAGGACATCGTGTTGGTGACCGATGCTCCGGCGCGGGAAGACTTCGTCCGCCGCGCCTCGGAGATCGTGCCTGTGCTGCGCGGGCACGCGGCATGGGCTGAGGAGAACCGCAGGCTCCACGAGGAGTCGATAGCAGCAATGGCCGACGCGGGCGTCTTCAGGCTGAGGACGCCACGCCGCTACGGCGGCCACGAGGCGGACACCAGGACGCTGGTCGAGGTGGCCACCGAGCTGGGCAGGGCGGACGGCTCCACCGCCTGGACCGCCTCCGTCTACTGGATCCCCACCTGGATGGCCTGCCACTTCCCCGAGGCGGTCCAGGACGAGGTGTTCGCCACGCCTGACGTGCGCATCTGCGGCACGCTCAGCCCGACCGCGATGGCCGCGCGCACCGACGGCGGCATCGTCGTCAACGGCAAGTGGGGGTTCGTCAGCGGCGCCCACCACAGCCACTGGCAGGAGATCGTGGCCGTCATCCTCAGCGAGGACGCGCCGCCCGAGCCCATCATGGCGCTCGTCCCGATGTCGGACCTGATCGTCATCGACGACTGGCACACCTCCGGCCTGCGCGGCACCGGCAGCGTGAGCACCGTGGCGCAGGACCTGTTCGTCCCCGCCGAGAGGGTCATGCCGCTCGGCGCGATCCTGGAGGGCGCGCACGCCGACGGCGCCAGCGCCGCCTCGGCGATCTACCGGCCGCCGCTGCTGCCCGTGGCCTCCGCCTCGTCCGTCGGCACCGTGCTCGGCCTGGCCAAGGCCGCCAGGGAGGTCTTCTTCGAGCGGCTGCCCCAGCGCAAGATCACCTACACCGGGTACGAGAGCCAGAGCGCCGCGCCGCTGACCCACCTCCAGGTGGCCGAGGCCACGTTCAAGATCGACCAGACCGAGTTCCACGCCGGCCGGCTCGCCGCGACCGTCGACGGCAAGGCGGCGCAGAGCGCCACGTGGAGCGTCGAGGAGCGGGTGCGCGCCCGCGCCGACCTGGGCGCCGTGTGCAGGCTCGGCAAGGAGGCCGTGGACATCCTGGCCACCGCGAGCGGCGGCTCGTCCATCTACAGCGACGTGCCGATCCAGCGCATCGCGCGCGACGTCCACGCCGTCAACCAGCACGCGCTCATGCACCCCAACACCAACGCCGAGCTGTATGGCCGCATCCTGTGCGGCCTCGAGCCCGACACGCTCTACATCTGAACACGCCCGGAGGAGACACCATGACCACCGCACCCGCACACGCCCCCGACCAGGCAGCCGTGGCAGCGCTGCCGCAGCGAGTGATCGAGGCCTGGGCGGCGCACGACGCCGCCGCCTTCGCCGCCGTCTTCACCGAGGATGCCACGATGATCCTCCCCGGCCAGTACCGCAAGGGACGCGAGGAGATCCGCGGCTTCATGACCGCCGCCTTCGCCGGGCCGTACAAGGGCACCAGGGTCACCGGCACGCCCATCGACGTGCGCTTCTTCAACGACGACTGCGGCGTGCTGATCACCCAGGGCGGCGTGCTCGCCCCGGGCGAGAGCGAGGTCCCCGCCGAGCGGGCCATCCGCGCGTCCTGGCTCGTCGTCCGGCAGGACGGGCAGTGGCGGCTGGCCGCCTACCAGAACAGCCCGCGTGACTGACATGGCCCGCCACGTCGCGGACCGCGCGGTGGTGCTCGGCGGCGGCATGGCGGGCCTGTTGTCGGCCCGCGTGCTGTCCGAGTTCTACACCGAGGTCCTGGTGATCGACAGGGACACGCTGACGGGGGCGAGCGGCCCGCGCAGAGGCGTTCCCCACGGCTGTCACGCGCACGCGCTGCTCGCCCGCGGCCAGCAGATACTCGACGAGCTGTTCCCCGGCCTGACCCAGGGGCTCATCGACGACGGCGTGCCCGCGGGCGACATGGCCACGCGGCTGCGCTGGTACTTCAACGGCCGCAGGCTGCGGCAGGCGCCCAGCGGGCTGGTCAGCGTGTCGGCCACCAGGCCCGTCCTGGAGGAGCAGGTCAGGCTGAGGGTGGCGGCCCTGGAGAACGTGCGGTTCCTGGAACGCACCGACATCCTCGCCCCCACCGTGGTGGGCGCCCGCGTCACAGGGGTGCGGGTGCGGCACAGCGACGGGCAGGAGGAGCAGCTCGCCGCCGACCTGGTGATCGACGCGACAGGACGGGGCTCGCGCACGCCCGCGTGGCTGCGGGAGCTCGGCTACGAGCGGCCGGAGGAGGACCGGGTCAAGATCGGCCTGGCCTACACCACCCGCCACTTCCGGCTGCGCTCCGACCCGTACGGCGACGACCTGTCGATCAACCCCGTGGCCTCCCCTGCCAACCCGCGCGGCGCGTTCTTCCCCAAGCTGCCCGGCGACATGAGCATGCTCTCGCTCACCGGCATACTCGGCGACCACCCGCCCGCCGACTACGACGGCTTCCTGGCCTTCGCCAAGTCGCTGCCCGTGCCGGACGTCTACGAGGCGATCCGCGACGCCGAACCGCTGGACGAGGGGGTCACCTTCACCTTCCCCGCCAGCGTGCGGCGCCGCTACGAGCGGCTGCCCGGCTTCCCCGACGGCCTGCTGGTGCTCGGCGACGGGGCGTGCAGCTTCAACCCCGTGTACGGGCAGGGCATGACCGTGGCCGCCATGGAGTCCATCATCCTGCGCGACCACCTGCGGCGGGGCGGCGAGCCGCGGTGGAAGGCGTTCTTCCAGGACATCTCCCGCGTCATCGACGTGCCGTGGGAGATCTCCGCGGGCGCCGACCTGGCCTTCCCCGGCGTGAGCGGGCCGCGCACGCTGAAGGTGCGGATGGCCAACGCCTACATGGGACGGCTGCACGCCGCGGCGGCCCGCGACGGCGCGGTCACCGCCGCGTTCATGCGGGTGGCCGGGCTCGTCGATCCGCCGCAGGCGCTCATGCGGCCGGGCCTGATGCTGCGCGTGCTGGCCAACGGCGGCAGGCATCCGGCGCAGGAGGAGGCGGCCCAGCCGCTCCCGGTGCTGCGGGGGTGACGGCCCAGAACAGAAAGGCGCCGGCGGTCTCTCACCGCCGGCGCCTTTCTCCATGCTCAGGCTTTCTCCATGCTCAGGTCAGTGACCGCGCGAACGCCCTGACGTCGCCGACCAGCAGCTCCGGCTGCTCCAGCGCGGCGAAGTGCCCGCCGCGGTCGAACTCGGTCCAGTGCGTGATGGTCGGGATGTCGCGGTCGGCGAGCCTGCGTACCGGCACGAAGATGTCCCGGGGGAAGACCGCCACGCCCACCGGCACCGTGATCGGCGGCGGCGTGTGCCCCTCGGCCGCCTGCCGCAGCCCCTCCGCGCCCTCGTAGTAGAACCGGGCCGACGAGCCGGCCGTCGCGGTCAGCCAGTAGATCGACACGTTGGTCAGGATGCGGTCCCTGGCGACCGCGTCCTCGGGCGCCTGGGCGGAGTCCGTCCAATCGCGGAACTTCTCCACGATCCAGGCGAGCTGCCCCACCGGAGAGTCGGTGAGCGCGTACGCGAGCGTCTGCGGGCGGGTGGACTGCAGCTTCATGTAGCCGGACAGCTCCTGGTCGAACCGGGCCAGCCCGCCCAGCCGCGCCAGGTCGGAAGGCGGCAGCCCGTCCAGCTCGGCCGGGTCGCCGGAGGGGAAGGCCATGAGCATGTTGACGTGCGCGCCGATGACGGCGTCAGGGGCGAGCCTGGCCAGCTCCAGCGAGATGACCGCGCCGGCGTCGCCGCCCTGGACGAGGTAGCGGTCGTAGTCCAGCCGCCGCATCAGCTCCGCCCAGGCCAGCGCCACCCGGTACGGATGCCACCCGGCCTCCCTGGTGTGGCCGGAGAAGCCGAAGCCCGGGATGGACGGGATCACCAGGTGGAAGGCCGGCTCGTCGCCGTCCGGCTCCGTCAGCGGACCGATCACGTCCAGGAACTCCGCCACCGAGCCGGGCCAGCCGTGCGTCAGCAGCAGCGGGACCGCGTCCGGCCGCGACGACCTGACGTGCAGGAAGTGCACCGTGGCGCCGTCGATCTCGGTGACGAACTGCGGATGGCGGTTCAGCTCCGCCTCCGCCGCCCGCCAGTCGAAGTCGTGCCGCCAGTAGGTGGCCAGCTCCTTGAGGTACGTCAGCGGCACCCCACGCTCCCAGCCGGTGCCGGGCAGCTCGTCGGGCCAGCGGGTGTCGTCGATCCTGCGGTGCAGGTCACGCAGGTCGTGATCGGGAATCTCGATACGGAACGGCCGCATGCTTCCGCCCTTTCTCAGAGGCTGTCTGTCTGTCGTAAACCGGCGAACGAGGACAGGTCGGGCACCGTCCAGCCGTCCAGGTCGTACTCGCTGAGGCACTGCTCGGCGAGCGCCGCGTACTCCTCCAACTGGCCCGACGCCATCTGCCCGAACAGCAGCTCGACCCTGGTGTTCTCGTGGTTGCCCGCGTAGTTGCGCTCGTACAGCTCGTGCCGGCCGCCGAACTCCGAGCCGACGGCGTCCCACAGCAGCTTCATCACCTTCACGCGCTCCTCGGCCCCCGACCCGTCCGAGCCCCGCAGGTACTTGTCCAGGTAGGGGCGGATGTCGGGGTTCTTGAAGTCGGCCGCGCCCGAGTTGACGTAGATGAGGCCGCTCGCCACGTCCTGGAGGATGATCTCCCTGATCCTCGGGTAGCCGACCTGCGTGAACCAGCGGTAGGCCATGCCGTACTGCGGGTTGGGCAGCAGCGCGCCGTTCTTCCAGGTCACCGGGTTGCGGGCGGCGGCGTCCGACAGCGCCCAGAACAGGTTGCGCCAGGCCAGCACCTCGCCGACCCGGCTCTGCACGCCGCGGAAGTCCTTCGTGCCGGTGATCTCCAGGGCGCGCAGCAGCAGGCCCACCAGGAACTCCAGCTTGACCGCCAGCCGGGTGCAGCCGTGGAAGGTGAAACGCTCGATGAAGCCGGAACGGCCGGTGAAGAGCTGCACCTTGCCCAGGTCGCCGTAGATGAACACGTTCTCCCAGGGGATGAGCACCTTGTCCAGCACGAGGATGCTGTCGTTCTCGTCCAGCCGCGACGACAGCGGATAGTCGAAGGGGCTGCCCGTCAGCG
Organism: Nonomuraea monospora; assembly: GCF_039531895.1. Lineage (NCBI taxonomy): Bacteria > Bacillati > Actinomycetota > Actinomycetes > Streptosporangiales > Streptosporangiaceae > Nonomuraea > Nonomuraea monospora. Next base: position 79,547 of record NZ_BAAAQX010000026.1, on the reverse strand, counting down.
CCGCCGCCACCGTGTACGACGGGCGGCAGATCAGCTTCAGCCCCGGCGCGTCCATCGGCACCGTCGCCACCAGGGCGAACTCCCGCTTCTTGACCGGCAGGCCGTAGTGGGCCAGGAAGTTGTAGTGCGTCAGCGCCGAACCCGTCGCCACCACCTTCGCGCCGCTCACCACCAGCCCCGCGTCGGTCTCCCGCTCGACGTGCACGTACACGTCGCCGACCTGGTCGGGCGGCAGGTTGCGGTCCACCGGCGGATGCACGATCGCGTGGTTCCAGTACAGGACCTTCTCCTGCGACTCGCGGTACCAGCGGCGGGCGTTGCCGGCGAAGGGGGCGTAGAAGTCGGCGTTGGCACCCAGCGTGCCGAGGAACGAGGCCTTGTAGTCGGGGCTGCGGCCCATCCAGCCGTAGCTCATCCTCGCCCACGTCGCGATCGCCCGCTGGTCGGCCACCAGGTCGTCCACGGTGCGCGGCGTGGTGAAGAAGTGGTGCGTGTAGCCCTCGCCGCCGCCGTCCGTGGGGCAGGTGAGCTGGTCGCGGGTCGCCGGGTCGTGCAGGGCGTCGTACAGCCTGGCCGTCATCCGCACCGGGTTGTGGAACGCCGGATGCTCGGTGACGTCCTTGACCCGGTCGCCGTAGAGATAGATCTCCCGGGTGTCACGCAGGCTCTCGACGTACTCGCTGCCGGTCATCGGGCGCGTCGCGGGCATCGGCATCTCCCTGCTCCAGGCGGCGTTTTCGCCCCTCCAGCCTGGCATCCGGGCTCGTGGCGGCCATCTCGCGTCGTGCGCTGTTGCGGCACTCTGGGAGGTGCCGGGCCGCGCGGGCCGGTGTGACGATGGCCGCGTGAGCGAGCAACGGCTGTGGGCGCTGGCCCATCTGGGAACACCAATGGCCCTGCGGGTGGCCGCGACGCTGCGGATCGCCGACCGGCTGGCCAAGGGGCCGGGCACCGGCGAGGAGCTGGCGAGCGCGGTGGGCGCCGACCCGGGCGCGCTCGAACGGCTCCTGCGCTACCTGGCCGCCAGGGGCGTGTTCGGCAGGGACCCCTCAGGGGCGTACACGCTGACCCCGCTGGGCGAGGAGCTGCGCGACGACCATCCGGCCGGCATGCGCGCCATGCTCGACCTCGAAGGCTGGGAGGGGCGGGCCGAGCTGTCGTTCGCGCACCTCCTGCACAGCGTGCGCACGGGCGAGGCGGCCTTCCCCCTGCAGTTCGGCCGCTCCTTCTGGGACGACCTGGCCGCCGACCCGGCCCGCGCCGCCGCCTTCGACGCCCGCATGGCGGCCGAGATGCCCGCCAGGGCGCCGGCCATCGTCGCCGGGTACGACTGGGGCACGCTCGGCCACCTCGTGGACGTCGGCGGCGGCAACGGCTCGCTGCTCGTCGCGCTGCTCACCGCCTTCCCCACCCTCCACGGCACCGTGCTCGACCAGCCGGACACCGCGCGCACCGCGCAGGCGGCGCTGGAGTCGGCCGGGCTGTCGGAGCGCGGGCGCGCCGTGGGCGGCAGCTTCTTCGACCCGCTGCCCGCCGGGGCCGACGGGTACCTGCTGTCGTGGATCCTGCACGACTGGAGCGACGACGACGCCCGCGTCATCCTGGGCCGCTGCGCGCAGGCCGTGCGGCCGGGAGGGTCGGTGTTCGTCATCGAGGACTTCGGCGCGGACGGCGAGTCGCCGCGTACGGGGATGGACCTGCGGATGCTCGTGTACTACGGGGGCAGGGAGCGGGGGATCGGCGATCTGCGTCCGCTGGCCGCCGATGTGGGGCTGGAGGTCGCGTCCGTGCATCCCGCCGACAACCTGAGGATCGTCCGTCTGGTGGCCCGCGCATGAGCGCCACCGGTGTGATCGGGATGGCGCCAGGGGAGGCGGTGGCGGCGCTGGTGTCGCCCGCCGGCCGCCGCGACCCGTACCCGCTGTACGAGGCGCTGCGCGCCCACGGCCCCGTGATCCCGGTGCGGCCGGGCCTCACGGTCGTCGTCGGCTACGCCGAGATCTCCCGGGCGCTGCGCGACAACCGGCTCCGCGTCCAGGACGCGGCCAGCTACGACGTCATCTACCCGCGCTGGCGCAACCACTCGTCGCTGCGCGGCTACACCGACTCCATGCTCTACCGCAACCCGCCCGACCACGCCCGCATGCGCCGCCTGGTCAGCAGCGGCTTCACGCCCGCGCGCGTGGCGGCCATGCGCGAGTCGGTCGAACGGATGGTGCACCGGCTCCTCGACAGGCTGGAGGGCCTCGGCGCGGGCGGCGCCCCCGTGGACTACATCGCCGAGTTCGCGTCCAGGCTGCCGATCGCGGTCATCAGCGCGCTGATCGGCGTCGCGGAAGAGGACCAGCAGTGGTTCCGCGCGATGGCCTCCGACCTGACGATCGCCCTCGAAGGGATCACCAACATCTCCCGGCTCGGCGCCGCCGACCAGGCGATGGACGAGCTGGCCGGCTACTTCGGCGACCTCATCGAGCACCGCCGCCGCCACCCCGCCGACGACATGCTGACCGCGCTGGTGCGCGCGCACGACGACGGCGGCGCCGGGCTCGGCCACGACGAGCTGGTCGGCAACCTGATGCTGCTGCTCACCGCCGGCTTCGAGACCACCAGCTTCCTGCTCGGCCACGGGCTCAGGCTGGCCTTCGAGCACCCGGTGCAGGCCGCGCGGCTGCGCGACGATCCGGAGCGGGCCACCGCGTACGTCGAGGAGGTCCTGCGCTTCGAGACGCCCGTCCAGGCGACCAGCCGGTGGGCGGAGACGGGCATGGAGCTGCTGGGCACGCCGCTGGAGGGCGGCACCAAGGTGGTGCTCATGCTGGGGGCGGGGAACCGGGACCCGCGCCGCTTCCCCGGCCCCACCCGGTTCGACCCCGACCGGGGCGACATCCAGCCGCTCAGCTTCGGCGCCGGGGCGCACTTCTGCCTGGGCGCGCCGCTGTCGCGCATGGAGGCGCGGATCGCGCTGCCGCTGCTGCTGCGCAGGTTCCCCGCGCTGGCCGCCGCCGAGCCGCCCGACCACCGGGACCGCTGGGTCGGACGCGGGCTGCGCCGCTTCCTGATCAGGGTGTCCTGAGACGTAAGAGGGCCGCATCAGGGTGCTGTCCTGAGACGCGAGAGGGCTGCGGCCGAAGCCGCAGCCCTCTCGCTTGAAGCCTCAGGCCACCGCCACGGCCGCCTTGCGCCGCTGCCACGCCTCGTGCGCCCCCCGCACCTTCCCCCACAGCTCGGCCCGATCCTTGGTGTTCACGTCCCCCAGATGCAGCCCGAACACCGAGCTGAGCGCGTCGTACCAGTCTCCCCGCGTGGCCAGCTCGACCTCATCGACCCCGCCGCCGCTGATCCGCCGCAACATGCACCCCACCAGCGCGTCCGCCCCGCTCGCGTCGCGCCGCAGCACGACGGCCGCCCGCACCAGCCGCGACTCGGGCGAGGTGCACAGGTACGGATGCCACTGCACGAAGTCCACCGCCATGGCGGGCTCGCTCTCCATGTCGAGCCCGGCGATCGACCCGCGGGGGTCGTGGTCGAAGCGCCACCCGCCGGGCTGCACGTCCGACGCCGACAGGCGGAACTCGAACGGCCCCTGCCGGTAGCTGCCCGCACGCAACGGCAGCGGCTCCAGCAGCCCGTCGCCGAGCCCGATGTCGACCAGCCACGGCAGCCCGTCCAGCGTGACGGTGAGCGCCAGGTGGGGCGCGAAGGAGACGCCGCTAGCCGGTGCCCGCGGGCCGGCCTGGACGCCGGCGCGGTGCCAGCTCACCTCGTACCCGAGCGCCGTCAGCAGCGTGGCGAACGCGCTGTTGAGCTGGACGCAGTAGCCGCCGCGCCCGCGCAGGATCCGGTCGATCGACTCGCGCGGGTCCAGGGTGGTCCGGCGGCCGAGCTGGACCTCCAGCGTCTCGTACGGCACCCGCTCGACGTGCGCGCGATGCAGCGCGCGCAGCGCGTCGAGCGACGGCTCGCCGGGGTCGCCGAGCCCAAGCCGGTCGAGGTAGGTGATCAGGTCGCGGTCATGGGGTCGCCGCATGGCTCCTCCACTTAAGTCGAAGTTCCTCCATCGTGCGCGGGTGGGCGGCCCCGCCGCATCTCGCGGAGTGCTGCCCGTACCGCGCAATACGCGAGATGCGGCGGGCTCGGGGCGTGATCGACGATGACACTGGCCTGAGCCATCCACCGGGAGGAGACGAGCAGATGCGCAACCAGGTAATCGTGCGGGATCAGGTGACCGCCCGGTGGGAGGACCACCTGCCGGGCCTGCTCGGGCAGGTGGGCGTGCCGGCGCAGGGTGTGGTGCAGGTGGGTGCGCACCGTGGGCAGGAGGTGTCGGCGTTCACGGCGTGCAAGTTCCGCCGCCTGGTGATGATGGAGCCGAACCTCGACCATCTGTCGGCGTTGCGTGAGCAGTTGCGCGTGCACCATCTGGCCGCCGGGCTGCCCGAGCCGGCCGACGGGCACCTGCCGCGCGTGGTGGTGGCCGCGGCGGCGGGCCGCGCGCGCGGCCGGGCGACGTTGAACATCACGCCCTATGACAAGCAGTCCAGCATGCTGGAGCCGTTGCAGCCGATGGCCGTGGTGCGGCAGGTGAGCGTGCCGGTCATCCCCGTCAGCGAGGTGCAGCACGGCTGCAACGTGCTGGTGGTGGACGCCCAGGGCGCCGAGCTGGACGTGCTGGCGGGCACCGACCTGAGCAGGCTGCGGCTGGCCGTGATCGAGGGCAGCGTGTCGGCCCGCTACAACGGCGGTTCGACGCTGGACAGCATCGCCGCGCACATGACCGCGCACGGCTGGCGGTCGGTGGCGTCGTGGGCGCACGAGCGTCCGGGCGTCGTGGACGTGGCGTGGCTGGCCCCCGACCGCCCGGCCCCCACGCGGCCGGTCACGGAGCGGTCGGCTGAGCTGTCGGCGGAGCAGTCGGCGGCGTGGCCGGCGGAGCAGTCGGCTGAGTGGCCGGCTGAGCGGCCGGTCCCCGAGCTCGCGGGCAGATGAGCCTGCTGCGGGAGCGCGGCGACGGCGTGGCCGTCCTGCGGCTGGACCGGCCGCGGGTCCGCAACGCGCTCGGCGGCGAGCTGGTGGCGGCGCTCGGGGCCGTGCTCGCCGAGCTGGACGACGACCCCGGCGTGCGCGTGGCCGTGCTGACGGGCACGCCGCCGGGGTTCTGCGCGGGCTCCGACCTCAAGGAGCTGTCCCGCCTGAACGGCGCGGGCAGCGGAGGCGGCGCAGGCAGGGAGGCCATGGTCAGGCACGAGGCCGCCACGGGACGGCTGGCCAGGCAGATCCAGCACCTCGGCATCCCCGTGATCGCCGCGGTCGAGGGCTTCGCCATGGGCGGCGGTTTCCTGCTGGCCACGAGCTGCGACATCGTCGTCACGGCCGGGGACGCCCGCTGGCACCTGCCCGAGGTCCAGCTCGGCTGGGTGCCGCCGTGGGGCGTGCAGAGCCTGGTCGCCAGGGTGGGGCCGGTGACGGCCCGCCGCCTGGTGTGGGGCGAGCGGCCGCTCACGGGCGGCGAGGTGTACGCGCTGGGCGCCGCCGACGAGCTGGCCGTCCCGGGGGAGGCGCTGGAGCGCGCCCTGGAGGTGGCCGGGGGGCTGGCGCGGCTGCCCGCGCACGCGGTGGCCTCGGCGAAGCGGGCGCTGGCCGACGCCGTCGGCGAACGCGCGGAGACCCTGGACGCGCGTACCGCGTGGATGTTCGGCGCGGACTGCGGCTCGGAGGCCGCCCGCCGGAGCCTGGCCCGATTCCACTCACCGGTGTGAGGCACCCCATGATCGGTAAGGTGTGCGACGCGGCGCAGGCGGTGGCGCTCATCGGCGACGGCCAGGCCGTCGCGAGCACGGGCGTGATCGGCTGGCTCACGCCCGACGCCCTGCTGGCCGCGCTCGGCGAGCGCTTCCAGAACGGCGGCACGCCCCGCGACCTGACGTTCTACTTCCCGTGCGCCACGGGCGACGGCGTCGGCATCCGCGGCATGGACCACGTGGCGGTGAAGGGCCTGATGCGCCGCATCGTGTCGGGCTCGTTCATCAACCCGCGCCACCCGGAGACGGGCGCGCGGCCCGCGCTGACGGAGCTGATCCAGAACGACCTCGTCGAGGCCTACACCTGGCCGATGGGCGCCACCATGCACTGGCTGCGCGAGGTGGCCAGGCGCGGCCCCGGCTACCTGACGCGCGTCGGCCTCGGCACGTACGCCGATCCGCGGCACGGCGGCGGCAAGTTCACCCGCCTGGCCACCGACGACCTGGTCCGGCTCGTCGAGCTGGGCGGCCAGGAGTACCTGTGGTACCCGTCCTGGCCTCTGGACGTGGGCCTGATCCGCGCGGGCAGCGCGGACGCGGACGGCAACCTGTCGTTCGAGGACCAGCCGCTGCTGTCGAGCGCGCTGGCGATCGCCCTGGCGGTGAAGGCGTGCGGCGGCACCGTGATCGCGCAGGTGTCGCGGCTGGTGACGCCGGAGGAGCGGCCGGCGCGCGAGGTGCGCGTGCCCGGCGCGCTGGTCGACCGGGTGGTGGTGGTCCCCGACGCGCCCACCGGGACGGGCGTGCGCGACGACCCCGGCTACCTGGGGCACGTGCCGCATGCGGTGGCGCGCGTGCCCCGGCTGCCCGGCGGGCCTGACAAGGTCATCGCGCGCCGGGTGGCGCGGGAGGTGCGCAGGGGGGAGACGTCCATCTTCGGGTTCGGCGCCTCCTCGGACGCCGTGCTGGTCATGGCGGAGGACGGCGCGCTGGACGGCGAGGGGCTGCGCGAGCACCTGTTCACCACCGAGCACGGCTCGTTCGGCGGCATCGTGATGAGCGGCTGGCAGTTCTCCGCGAACTACGCGCCGCGCGCGCTGCTCGACGGGCCCGCCCAGTTCGACTTCATCGACGGCGGCGGCTGCCCGTTCGCGGCGCTGGCGTTCGCGCAGATCGACGCGCTCGGCCGGGTGAACGTCAGCCGCTTCGGCGCGGCCAACCCCGGCGCGGGCGGCTTCGTGGACATCGCGCACGGCGCCGCCCGCCTGGTCTTCGCCGGCACCCTGACCACCGGCGGGCTCAGGGCCGAGTGCACGGCCGGTCGGCTGCGGATCCTGGAGGAGGGGCGGGTGGCCAAGCTGGTGCCCAGCGTGGATCACGTGACGTACCGGCTGCGTGAGGGCGTCGCGGCCGGGCAGTCGGCGCTGGTCGTCACCGAGCGCGCGGTCTTCGACGTGACCGCCGACGGGCTGGTGCTGACCGAGGTCGCACCCGGCGTGGACGTCGAGCGCGACGTGCTGGCCCACATCGGCTTCCCGGTCAGGAAGGCGCCCGGCGTCACGCTCATGGACGCGAGCCTGTTCCGCCCGTGAACAAGCCGTGCGGGCCGGAAAGGCCGCGGACGGACAAGCCGTGCGGGCCGGGAAGGCCGTGGACGGGCACTCACGGGCGCCTGCCGGTCGTGCGCACCAGGTCGTGCAGCTCCTCCCCGAGCAGCTCCACGGCCCGTCCGAGCTGCTCGTCCGACAGGTACGGCGCGGGCCCGAGCCGCAGCCGGTCCCCCCGGCTGTCCGCCTGCACCCCCCGCGCCGCCAGCGCGGCCCGCAGCCGCCCCGCGTAGGGCGACCGCAGCGCCAGGAACCCGCCGAAGTCCTCGGGCCGCCCCGACCTGTCGCGGCAGGCCACGTGCGGGGGCACGTCCAGGGCGTCGAAGCGGGCGGCGAGCAGCCCGACCTGCCGCAGCGACACCGCCCGCAGGAAGCCGGGCGTCAGCCCCTGCTCGGCGAAGAAGTCGAAGACCCGGGCGGCGCGGTAGTGGCTGGTCGGGTCGTAGGTGGCGCCCGCCCAGCGCGGCGCGCCCACGGGGTAGCCGACCGTGCCGCCCGGCAGCCGCTCGCCGGCCAGCTCCGCGAACTCGGAGAACCAGCCGGTGATCACCGGCCGCAGCCGGTCGGCGTGGTCGGGCAGGCGCAGGAAGCAGTTGCCCTCGCCGAGCTGCAGGTACTTGTACCCGCCGCCGACCACCCAGGCCTGCTCGATCCCCGCCGTCGTGAACGGCACCACCCCGAGCGCGTGGTAGGCGTCCACCAGCAGCTCCGTGCCGTGGCGCAGGCAGGCGGCGGCCAGCGCGTCCAGGTGCGGCACGATGCGGGCGTCCTCGTACAGCACGGCGGAGACCAGCACCGCCGCGGTGCCGCCGTCGAGCGCGGCGGCCAGCCGGGCGGCGAGCGTGCCCGCGGGCCGGGCGGGCACCACGGTCACCTCCACGCCCTCCTCGGCCAGCCGGGCGAGCTGCCTGCGCAGCGTGTGGAACTCCCCGTCGGAGGTGACCAGCCGGGGGCGGCGCCGCAGGTCGAGCGCGGACAGGAAGCGCAGCACCAGGTCGTGCGTGCTGGCGCCGAGCGCCAGCTCCGCGTGCGGGTCGCCGAGGAAGCGGCGCAGCCCGTCCCTGACCCTGTCGGCCGTCTTGAACGCGCCCGCCCACTTGTCGTCGGCGTCCCTGGCGGCGTCCAGGAAGGCGTCGATCTGCCCGGCCAGCGCCACGTCGGGCCAGGCCTGGTGCGAGTGGCCGGTGAGCAGCAGCCGCTCGGAGACGCGGAAGCGGGAGTAATGGGGCGCGAGCCGCGCGGACTGGTCCATCACATCGCGCTCCTGATCGCCCACAGGTCGGGGAAGCAGGGCGCCAGCGAGGCCCTGAGGTAGCCGCCGCCGCTGGAGCCGGCGGTGCCCGGCCTGGCGCCGATGGTGCGCTCCACCATCTTCAGGTGCCGGTAGCGCCACTCCTGGATGCTCTCGTCGAGGTCCACCATGCGCTCGCAGAGCTGCGCTGCGCCCGTGTCGTCCTGGTAGACGCGCAGCAGCAGGCTCTGCAGGTCCTCGGAGGGTTCGAGCTGCTCGGTCACGTCCCGGTGCAGCTTGTCCTTGGGCACCTCGTAGCCGCGCAGGTACAGGTAGGTGATCAGGGAGTCGTACAGCGACGGCTTGGCCATCGCGGCGGCGATCCTGTCACGGGCCGGGTCTCCTTCGGGCTGGCCGAGCAGGATGCGCTCGTCGCGCCGCCCGAGCACCGCCTCGATCTCCCTGAACTGCGCCGACTGGAAGCCGCTGCTGGTGCCGAGCTTGCCGCGGAAGGCGGAGAACTGGGCGGGCGTCATCGTCTCCAGCACGTCCATCTGGGCCGCCGCCAGTTTCATGATGCGCAGCAGCCGGTGCAGGGTCCGCATGGCGTGCGCGGTGAATCCGCCCGCCAGCTCCAGTTGCAGCTCCGCCATTTCGTGCAGCGTCTGCTTGAACCACAGCTCGTAAACCTGGTGAACGACGATGAACAACGTCTCGTCATGGCTGTCGGAAACCGGCCGTTGCGCCCCGAGAATCTCGTCGAGCGCCAGGTACGAGGAATACGTGAGATCAGTTTTTTCCGTCATGTGCATAACGGTGCGCTTCACGAAAAGCCCGCGCCATGCCGGTGAGCAGCAGCTACCTGCGCGGGATCGGCCGCTTCCTGCCATCGCGGCGAATCCAGCACGCCACGAGATGCGCTCGTGAAGAGCGCGGCGTGACTATGGCGCCAGGTCCCACCAACGAACGGACTGCGAGGAAGCATGCCATGACATCACCGGAAATCATCAGCAATGGCGGTGGCAGCGGGAAACGCGCGCCACGGCTCGACGGCTTGCGCGGATATCTGGCACTCGGCGTGATCATCGTGCACGTCGCCTTCGCCGCCGGCGTCATCGGCTTCTACGACAAACCCGCCGACAGCATCTGGGCCGTCCTGGTCCAGGGATTCAACGTGTTGCTGCCGCCCTTCTTCGTGATGTCCGGACTGCTGCTGTACCGGCCGTTCGCCAGAGCGACCATCGTCGGCACGCCCCGCCCGGCCATCAAGGGCTACCTCATCAAGCGCATGCTGCGCATCCTGCCCGCCTACTGGCTGGTGGCCGTCGCGGCGCTGCTGCTGCTCAACGCCAAGAGCGTGGACGGCGTCTGGTACGTGCTCAGCCCGCTGCTGCTCATGCACAACTACGTGCCGGGCCCCGAATTGGGCTACGCGGGCCTCGAACCCACCTGGACCGTCCCCGCCGAGGTCACCTTCTACCTGGCGCTGCCGATCCTGGCGTGGATCTTCGACAGGTACGCCAGGAAGGCCGCCACCCCCGCGGGCAAGGCCCGCCGCCTGATCGTGCCACTCGCCGTGTTCGTGCTCGTGGGGCTGGCCTGGACCGTCTACACCCACCTGGAGTTCATGGGGCCGTTCCCGTACGAGTACTTCTGGGTGATCGGCTTCACCGGCTTCCTGGCCATCGGCATGGGGCTGGCGATCCTGGCCGCGTACGCGGAGGCCACGAACACCACGCCGCGCTTCTACCGGGCGGTCGCCCGCAGGCCGCTGCTGTTCTGGCTCGGCGCGCTGGTGATCTACGTGGTCAACTGCATCCGGCCGTTCGGCAAGCCCGGCATGGCCGACTACGCCACCGTGCCGGAGGCGCTGGCGGAGATGGTGCTGTTCCTCGTCTTCGCGCTGCTCATCATCGCGCCCGTCGTCGTGCCGAACGTGCGGTCCGCGTTCATCGACGGGGTGCTCACCAACCGCCCGATGCGCTTCTTCGGGCGCATCTCCTACGGCGTCTACCTGTGGCACTTCGTGCTGCAGTACCTGTGGCTGCAGAACGGCAGCATCTTCGGCGCCGCGCCGCTGCCCATGCCGGCCGTGATGGGCAAGGCCGGGTTCTGGGAGCTGCTCACGGTCGTGCTGGTCGGCACCGTGGTCATCGCCACCATCAGCTACTACCTGGTCGAGCTGCCCGCGATGCGGCTGCGCGAGCGCCTGGTGGCCTCCTCCGGGCGGCGGCAGGCCGAGCGGGAGGAGGAGAGGACCCGCGTGCCCGCCTGACAGACGCGAAGAGGTGGCGGCGGGCCTCGGCCCGCCGCCACCTCTTCGCGTGTGCTCAGCTCACCTTGGTCATCGTGGCCTCGTAGCCGCCGCCCGGCCACGCCCAGCGGCCGGAGATGGTCGCGCCGTCCGCGCTGAACGTGCCGGTGAAACCGGCGGGGGAGCCCTCCTCGCCGAACCAGATGCTCAGCTCGCCGTCCTGCAGCTTCCACACGTAGGTGAAGGCGTTGCCCGTGCTGTCGAAGTACCGCGAGCGCAGCGTGGACGTCTCGGCCTCGTAGCCGATGTACTCCACGCCCTTCATGGTGCCGTGCCCGTGGTCCATCTCGTGGTGCTGGACGAGGAAGAAGCCGCCCTCCATCCACTCGAACGACAGCCGGCCGCCCAGGGGGTCGCCCGAGCCGAAGTCCTTGCCGGTCATCCGCCACGTGCCGACGAGCGGTTCGAGCGTGCCGAGCGCAGGGTCGGGGGTGGGGAACTGGTTCTGCGGGTTGTCGGTGACGGTCTCTGTCATGGTCTCCTCCAGGAGCTTTCCGGTCGGACAGGCCGACGCCCGGTACGCCGGGTCGCGTACCGGGCGTCGCGGACTCACTTGGCGCCGAAGAACGCCTTGACGCTGGACCAGCGGCCCCAGGCGACCAGGCCGGCGACGACGAGCAGGACGGCCTCGATGATCGGCGGGCCGCCGAGGACGAACGCGTTCGTGCCGGCGGCGCACACCAGCAGGCCGATGAGCCCGAGGGCGGCCACGCCGGTCAGGCGCGGGATCAGCAGGCCGATCGCGCCGGCGATCTCGATGACGCCGACCACGTACCTGAACCACTGGCCGGCGCCGATGGCCTCGAACATGCCGACCATCGTGGGATCGCCGATCAGTTTCAGCACGCCACCGAGCCCGATCTGGTAGGCCAGGAGCACCTGGCCGACCCAGAGGGCGATGTTCTTGCCGCGGCCCGTCTTCTTCCGGGTCGTGGTGGTGCTTTCTGTGGTGCTCATCCAGTCCTCCTTGAGAACTAATCGACGATCTCCATCTGGCCCATCATTCCGAGGGCGGAGTGCTCCAGCATGTGACAGTGATAGACGTATCGGCCCAGGTGAGGGCCGATGTCGACCTGTAGGCGAACGGTCTCGCCCGGCTGGATGAGTACGGTGTCCTTCCAGCCGCCCTCGCCCGGCAGCGGCGGCTTGCCGTCCCGGTCGAGGAGCAGGAAGTGCGACAGGTGGGTGTGGAAGTTGTGCGGCACGCCGAACCCTGAGCCGCCGACGTTCGTGTCGGTGTTGGTGATCTCCCAGATCTCCGTGGTGCCCCGCTTGACCTGCATGTCCACCCGGGCCGGATCGAACACCTGGTCGTTGATCAGCGCCCTGATGTTGACCGGGTCCAGGCTGAGCAGCAGCTTGCGGTCCCGCACCGCCGTCGGCGTCGGCGCCTGGGGGCGCAGCAGGGCGGGCACCCGGCTGCGGTCCACGGCCGGCCGTACGACGTCGAAGCGCAGCACGGCGCCGGCCACGTCGTTGAGCGTGACGTGGCCGCCCAGCGGCGCCTTGGCGAAGTCGACCACGATGTCGGCGCGCTCGCCCGACGACAGCACCAGCCGGTCCACCGCGACCGGCGCGGGCAGCAGGCCGGCGTCGGTGGCGATCTGCGTCATCTTCGCGCCGTCGAGCGTCAGCTCGAAGACCCGGTGGGTGGAGCCGTTGAGCAGCCGCAGGCGGTACTTGCGCGCCGCGACCTCGAAGTACGGCTGCGGCTTGCCGTTGGCCAGCAGCGTGGGGCGGTTGTACGGGTCGGCGGGGTCGAAGACCAGGTTGCCCGCGTCGTCCAGCAGCGCGTCACGCAGCATGATCGGCACGTCGTAGCCGCCCGACGGCAGGCCCAGCCTCCGCTCCGCCTCGTCGTCGATCAGGTAGAACCCGTGCAGGCCGCGGTAGACGTTCTCGGCCTCCAGGTGGTGCGCGTGGTCGTGGTACCACAGCGTCGCGCCCGGCTGGGCGTTCGGGTAGAGGTAGGCCCGGCCGGAGCCCGGCGCGATCACCTCGGTCGGGTAGCCGTCGTGCGCGGCGGCCACGCGCCCACCGTGCAGGTGCACGTTGGTGTCGTGGCCGAGCTTGTTGTCGAAGGTGATCAGCGTCTTGCGGTTGCGCCGCGCCCGGATGGTCGGGCCGCAGAAGGAGCCGCCGTAGGTCAGCACGGGGGTGTTCAGCCCCGGCAGGATCTGCGCCGTCGCCTGCTGCACGGACAGCCGGTAGATGTCGGTGTCGGCGGTCTGCACCGAAGGGATGCGGGTGGCGGGCACCGGCATCCTGACGGAGAAGGGGGTGACGGCGGGGCCCGACCTGACCGCGGGGACCCGCCCCGCGTGGTCGTGGACGTGGACGTGCCGCGCGTCCCCGGACGGGGACAGCTCCGACTGGACGAACGGGGCCAGCGCCGCGCCTCCCGTCAGCCCGCCGAGAACGAGTAAGCGCCGTCGGCTCAACATGGCTGAACTCCTATCGCCAGCTCCGAGCGTGGCAACTCCACCCCGGAGCGGTCATCTTCCGTATTGCTCACTTGACGGCCAGCCGCCGCGGCGTGCGGCCACGGGCGCAGTCGTCGTTGTAGGCGTCGAGCAGGCGCTGCGCCTCGGCTGTCGCCTCGGCCAGCCGCGTGCCCGGGTCGGCGCCCCCCAGGACGCCGGTCATGGCGCCGGTCATGAGGTCCTGGATCCCGGCGAAGTCGCCCAGGATCGCGCCGAGCGCGGCCGGCGAGCCGTCGGCCGCGCGGACCTGGTCGGTGGCGGCCCGGTGGATCGGGTGCCTGTCGTACCAGCCCTCCCGCTCCAGCAGCTCGACCGAGGCGCCGGTGACCGGCAGGAACCCGGTGCCGCGGTGCCACTCGGCCACGTTCTCCGCGTCGAGCAGGTACTGCAGGAACGCCAGCGCGCCGTCCGCCCGCTCGCGGGGCAGCCCGCCGGCGAGCCAGAACGCCTGGCCCGAGACCAGGTGCCCGGCGCGCGGCGCGGCCTCGTTGTACGGCAGCGGGCCGGCCACCACCTCGAAGCCCGCCTCCGAGCAGGCGCGCGCGATCATCCCGACGACGACGGAGGAGGCGATGGTGAAGGCCGTCCGCTGCTCGGTGAAGGCCCGCAGCGTGCCGCCCCAGTCCTCCGGCGTCCCGGTGTCGAGGTAGTGGCCCCGCTCGTGCAGCCGCCGCCACCAGGTGGCGTAGGCCAGCAGTTCCGCGGAGTCCAGCGTGACCTTCTCGGCCCGCCCCGACCTGCCGTTGTCGTGGTCGGCCAGCAGCCCGCCCTGACCGGCCACCGCCTGCTGGATCAGCCAGCCGTGGTTGGCCCAGGTCACGCCCTGCGCAGCGGTGACGGTGCCGGTGGTGATGGCGGCGCACGCTGACTCCAGCTCGCCCCAGGTGCGCGGCATCGCGGTGACGCCCGCGGCCTCCAGCAGGGCGGTGTTGCCGAGCAGCACCGCCGTGGTGGCGGTCATCGGCGCGGCGGCCAGCTCACCCGCGTACGTGTAGAAGCCGCGCACCGCGGGCTCCAGATCGGCCAGCACGACCCGCTCGCCGAGGATCTCCCCGCGACCCGCGACGGCCCGCTCGATCGGGACGAACAGCGGCGCCCCCGACGGCCCGCGCGTGTCCAGGGCCAGCCGGGTGGCGGTGGCGTAGTACTCGGCGAGGTCGGGGGCGCGGCCCTGCGCGGCGGCCCTGGCCACCTCGGCGGGCAGCTCGCGGAAGCCGTGCCCGGTGACCTCGATCCGGTAGCCCGGATGGGCGGCCTCGAAGCCGGCGGCCATCTTCTTGATCGGATCCAGGTAGCCCGGCAGCGGATGCTCCGCCAGCCAGACGTTGACGACCGTTGTCATCGCCTCATCATGAACACGGCCCCGCGCCCGCACATCTCGTGACGTGCGCAGTTGCCCGGCGCCAGACAGCAATACAGAGGATGAGTGATCGACGAGGGAAATGTGACCCTGGCTCCGAGTCGCATGGCGGCGAATGGAGGAGCACGGTGATCAGTACCCATGACGAGTTCGATGTTGTCGTGATCGGTGGCGGGCCCGGCGGATCGAGCACGGCCGGACTGCTGGCCAAACGTAACCATCGCGTGCTGGTGCTCGAACGCGAGAAGTTCCCCCGTTACCACATCGGCGAGTCGCTGATCACGGGGTCCATGCCCACCCTGGAGGAGCTGGGCCTGCGCTCGAAGCTGGACCAGATGGGCTTCGTCAAGAAGTACGGCGGCACGCTGCTGTGGGGCAAGAACCAGGGCACCTGGGACTTCCGCTTCGCCGAGGCGGCCAACTATGAGCACACCTACCAGGTGCGGCGGGCCGACTTCGACTCCGTCCTGCTGGCCAGGGCCAGGGAGCTGGGCGCGACGGTCCTGGAGGAGGCCACGGTCAAGCACTTCCTGTTCGAGGGCGAGCGCATCGCCGGCGTCACGTACACGGTCAAGGGCGACCCGGAGCCGCGCACCGCGCGCTGCCGCCTGCTGGTGGACGCCTCGGGCCAGCAGCACGTGCTGGCCCGGCACTTCGACCTCGTCGAGTGGCACGACGACCTGCGCAACATCGCCGTCTGGTCCTACTTCCAGGGCTGCAAGCGCTACGGCGGCACCAGGGCGGGCGACACGGTCACCGAGAACAGGCCGAACGGCTGGTTCTGGTTCATCCCGCTGCACGACGGCACGGTGAGCGTCGGCTACGTCACCCCGATCGAGGAGTACAAGAAGTCGGGCAAGAGCCTGGAGGAGCTGTTCACCTCCGAGCTGGCCGGGGCCGAGGAGGTCAGGGCGCTGACCGAGGGCGCCACCCGGGCGGCGGCGTTCCGCAGCATCCGCGACTGGTCCTACACCTGCAAACGCTTCCACGGCCCCGGCTGGGCGCTGGTGGGCGACGCGGCGGCCTTCATCGACCCGCTGCTGTCCACGGGCGTCGGCCTCGCCCTGCGCGGCTCGCTCGGGCTGGCGGGCGCCGTGGACGCCGCCCTGCGCGACCCGTCCTGCGAGGAGCAGGTGCTGGCGCGCTACGAGAAGGACTACCGCACCTTCCTCAACTCCCTGCTGGCGTTCGTGCGCTTCTTCTACGACCGCACCCGCAACAAGGAGGAGTACTGGGAGAAGGCGCAGGAGCTGCTCGACCCGCGCAGGCTGCGCCCCCGGAAGATCGACTTCGCGACGATGCTCTCCGGCGTCTCGGGCGTCCACGACATCTTCCACACCGACTGACGGAGCGCGTGATGGTGCCGACATCTGTTCATGGACACGTCGCCGGGCAGGCGGCGCGGACGCCGGACGCGATCGCCGTCCGCGACGGCTCCGCCACCCTGACCTACCGGCAGCTCGACGAGCGGGCCAACCGCCTGGCCCACCGCCTGCGCGGTCTCGGCGTGGGGCCGGAGACGCCGGTCGCGGTCCTGATGGAGCGCTCGGCCGGCCTCGTCGTGGCGCTGCTCGGGATACTCAAGGCAGGCGGCTGCTACCTGCCCGTGCACAGCGCCTACCCGCCCGACAGGCAGCAGTGGATCATCGACTCGTCGGGCGCTCCCGTGCTGCTCGCCGACCTGGCCAAGGCCGGCGCCGGCCTGCCGTCCGCGCCCAGGACGCTCGTCCTGGACGAGCCTGCCGAACGGGCGGAGATCGACGCGCGCCCGTCCACGGCGCCCGAGGACACCACGCTGCCGGACAACCTGGCCTACGTCATCTACACCTCGGGCTCGACCGGCCGCCCCAAGGGCGTGGCCGTCACCCACGGGGACGTGCTCGGCCTGGCGCTCGACCGGTGCTGGGACACCGGCAACCACCAGCGCGTGCTCATGATCGCCCCGTACGCCTTCAACGTCTCCACCTACGAGCTGTGGGTGCCGCTGCTGCACGGCGGCCGGATCGTCGTCGCGCCGCCCGGCGAGCTGGACCTGGCAGGGCTGAAGGAGCTGGTGACCCGCGAGGAGATCACCGCCCTGCACCTGACCGCCGGGCTCTTCCGCGTCGTGGCCGAGGAGGGCCCCGGCTGGCTGGCCGGGGTGCGCGAGGTGCTCACCGGCGGCGACGTGATCGTCCCGTCGGCGGTCAGGCAGGTGCACGCCGCCTGCCCGGACACCGTGGTCCGCGCCATGTACGGCGCGACGGAGGTCACCCTGTTCTCGACGACCGCCGAGTTGCGCCCCGGCGCCGCGCCGGACACGTGCGTCCCGGTCGGCGTGGCGATGCAGGACGTCAGGCTCTACATCCTGGACGACCGCCTCAGCCCGGTCCCCGGCGACCTCGAAGGCGAGCTCTACATCGGCGGCAGGGGAGTGGCCCGCGGCTACTACGACCGGGCGGACCTGACCGCCGAGCGGTTCGTCGCCGACCCGTTCGCCGGCGGCGGCGGGCGCATGTACCGGACGGGCGACCTGGTCAGGCGCAACGGCGACGGGCAGATCGAGTTCATCGGCCGGGCCGGTGACCAGGTCAAGATCCTGGGCTTCCGGGTGGAGCTGGCCGAGGTGGAGGCCGCGGTCGCGAGCTTCCCCGGCCTCGCCCACGCCGCCGTGGTCGCGCGCGAGCTGCACGAGGGCGAGAAGCGGCTGGTCGCCTACGTCGTGCCCGCCGGTGAGCCGCCGGCCGTGGGCACGCTGCGCGCGCACGTCAAGACCGTGCTGCCCGACTACATGGTGCCCGCGGCGTTCGTGCTGCTGGACGCGCTGCCGCTGACGGCGAACGGCAAGGTGGACCGCGCGTCGCTGCCCGACCCCGAGCCGGACACCGCCACCGCCTACCGCGCGCCGGCCAACCCCCGCCAGGAGGTGCTGTGCTCGGTGTTCGCCGACGTGTTCGGCGTCGAGCGGATCGGCGTGGACGACAGCATCTTCGACCTCGACGTGCAGTCGCTGCTGGCGATGCGGCTGGTCAACCGCATCTCCACGACCCTGGACGTCGAGCTGACCATCGGCGACCTGTTCGACGCCCCCACCGTGGCGAGCCTGGACGAGTGGCTCGGGTCCGCCGTGCCGAGCCAGTGAGAAGAGACGAGATGAGCAACCCCTTCGACGACCAGGACACCACCTTCCGCGTGCTGGTCAACCACGAGGACCAGCACTGCCTGTGGCCGGCGTTCGCCGACGTCCCCGACGGCTGGCAGAGCGTGTACGGCCCGTCCGACCGGCCGTCCTGCGTCGCCTACGTCACCGCGCACTGGACCGACCTGCGCCCGCGCAGCCTCGCCGCCCGGATGGAGGCGAGCTAGGCCATGAGCAAGGACGACCTGCGCCTGGACCACATCGGCTACTACACCGCCGACCTGGCGGCCGAGGCGGGCAGGCTGAGCAGCGGCTACGGCCTCGAACCCTACGCCCGGTCCACCGGCGGAGACGCGCTCGCCGTGGGCGGCGGCCTGGTCAGGCTGGTGCTCACCCAGCCGGACACGGCCGGCCACCCGGGCGCCGCCTACCTCGACCGGCACGGCGACGGCGTCGCCGACATCGCGCTCGGCGTCACCGACGCGGCCACCGCCTTCCGCACCGCCGTGGACCGGGGCGCCGTCCCGGTGTCCCCGCCCACCGTCCGGGACGGCTTCGTCACCGCCACCATCCGGGGCGCCGGCGACCTGGTGCACACGTTCGTGCAACGCCCGGCGGGCGCGGACGAACGCGCGCTGCCCGGCTGCACGCCCCTCCCACCGGCGACCGGCGCGCTCGACGCCGGCCTGGTCGAGGTGGACCACCTGGCCGTGTGCGTGCCCTCCGGCGACCTCGCCGCCACCGTGGCCTTCTACCGGCACGTCCTGGACTTCCAGCTCATCTTCGCCGAGAGCATCACCATCGGCGACCAGGCCATGCGGACCGAGGTCGTCAAGAACGGGTCGGTGACGCTCACGCTCATCGAGCCGGACGCCGCCAGGGAGCCCGGCCACATCGACGAGTTCCTCGCCGCCCACGGCGGCGCCGGCGTCCAGCACCTGGCGATGAGCACGGTCGACATCACCGCGGCCGTGGACGCCGCGGGCGGCGGCGGAGTGGAGTTCCTGCCCACCCCCGGCACCTACTACGACCTGCTCGCCGAGCGGCTGCGGCCCGTCAAGTACCCGCCGCACGAGCTGCGGCGGCGCAACATCCTCGTGGACGAGGACCACGACGGCCAGCTCTACCAGATCTTCGCCCGCTCCGCGCACCCGCGCGGCACGTTCTTCTTCGAGCTCATCGAGCGGCTGGGAGCACGCTCCTTCGGCAGCGGCAACATCGCCGCGCTCTACCAGGCCGTGGAGCTCCAGCGCGCCCACCACCGCGATACCCGTACGGAGGCGGCAGCATGACTGCATCCCTGACCACCACCGGCCACCCGCTGTCGTTCACCCAGCAGTTCCTGCGCCTGTTCGACCAGGGTGACGGCCAGGGCCCGTTCAGCGCCCGCTACAACATCGTCGTGGGCTGGCGGGTGCGCGGCCGGCTCGACGTGGAGACGCTGCACCAGGCCATCAGCGAGGTCGCCGCCAAGCACGACTCGCTCAACGCCGTCATCACCAGGGGCGACGGCGTCGCCCACCAGAGCATCCAGCCGCCCTCGCCCGCCCGGCTGCTCGTGGTCGACCTGCCGAAGGCGTCGCCCGAGTACCGCGGGCGCAAGGCCGAGGAGCTGCTGACCGAGATCGAGTCCGGCTCCTACAGCCTCCAGGAGCTGCCGCACCTGCGGGCGGTCCTCGGCCGCTTCGACGACGAGGACGCGGTGCTCGCGCTGATCGTGCACCACACCGCCGGCGACGGCTGGTCCATGCAGCTCCTCATCCGCGACATCGTCACCTGCTACGCCCGCCGGCGCGGCCACGACGTGCCCGAGCAGCCGGCGCCGCGGCCCTACCACGAGTACGCCGCCTGGCAGCAGGAGAACGCCGAGTCCAGGAGCGCCGTGGCCGCGCGCGCGTACTGGCGCGAGAAGCTGCGCGGCGCGCGCATGCTGTCGGTCACGACCGACCACGCCAGGTCGGCGGGCCTGGCCAAGGTCTGCCCCGTCCACCGGTTCACGCTGACGCAGGAGCTGTCGGCGGAGGCGCTGGCGTTCGCCAAGCGCACCCGCAGCTCACCCTTCATGGTGCTGCTGGCCGCCTACAACGTGCTGCTGAACCGCCTCACCGGCGCCACCGACCTGGTCATCCCGGCCATCACCTCGGGCCGCAGCCAGCCGCAGTTCCAGGAGACCGTCGGGCCGTTCTTCAACTTCCTGCCGCTGCGCACCGACCTCACCGGATGCCGGACCTTCCGCCAGGTGGTCGACAAGACCAGGAGCACCTGCGTCGAGGCGTACGCGCGGGAGATCCCGTTCCTGCAGATCGCCGCGGAGTCGCCGGAGCTGATGGCCGACGCGGCGCTGGACGACAAGGCGCTGTGCGCGCTGCAGGTCTGGCAGTTCGCCACCGTCATGGAGGGCGAGCGGTTCGGCGACCTGGAGGTGGAGGAGGTGCGCGGGCGGCTGTTCTCCCAGCCCAACGGCACCGACATCCCGGACGGCGCGCTGCTCACCTTCGACATCGACCCGTCGGGCGAGATCTACGGCAACTTCGCCTACAACAGCAACCTGTTCACCGAGAGCTCGATCATGTCGATGGTGGCGGAGTTCTCCGGCATCCTCCGCTACGGCGTCGCCGCGCCCGACTCCCCGATGGAGTGATCGCGATGCGCGTGATGTTCACCGTCTTCCCCGCCCCGGCCCACTTCCTGCCCATCGTGCCCTACGCGTGGGCGCTGCAGGCGGCCGGGCACCAGGTCTGCGTGGCCGCGCCGCCCGGCGTGGCAACGGGGGTGGCCGTGCCCGACTTCCACAAGGCGGTCACCGCCGCGGGCCTGACGGCGGTGTCGTGCGGCGAGCCCGAACCGCTGTCGGTGCACGACAGGGGCTATCCGGGCTTCGCCGGCCTCATCCCCACGATCGAGGAGAGCGAGCGGCTGGTGACCGCGCTCGGGATCAGCCCCGCCGAACGCGCGCCCTGGGACGTCTTCCACCACTTCGCGCTGCTCACCATGCGCAACTACCACCCGCCCGTGCCGCGCCAGGACGTCGTGGCCGTCGTCGAGTTCGCCAAGGAGTGGCGGCCCGACCTGGTGCTGTGGGACCCCTGGTTCCCCTGCGGGGCGGTGGCGGCGCGCGCCTGCGGCGCCGCCCACGCCCGCGTGCTGCACTCACCCGACTACACGGCCTGGGCCACCGAGAAGTACGCGGGAAGCGGCGAGCGCAACCCCCTCATCGGGGTCATCGAACCGCTGGCGGAGCGCTACGGCCAGCAGGTGGACGAGGAACTGCTGCTCGGCCACTGGACCGTGGACCCGTTCCCGGCCGGCATGCGCCTGCCCACCGGCGTCACGCGCCTGCCTGCCCGGTACGTCCCCTACACCGGCGGCGGCCTCATGGCGGACTGGCTGCGCAGGCCGCCGTCCCGCCCCCGCGTCGCCCTGTCGCTCGGCGTGTCCATGCGGTCGTTCTTCAAGGGCGACTGGGGCCGCCTGGCCAAGCTGATGGAGGCGGTCGGCGGCCTGGACATCGAGGTGATCGCCACGCTGGACGCCAACCAGCTCCTCGACCTGCCGGGCCCGCCACCGGACAACGTGCGCGTGCTGGAGTACGTGCCGCTCGACCAGCTCCTGCCGACCTGCTCGGCGATCATCCACCACGGCTCCATCGGCACGTTCGTGGCGGCCTCCGCCGCCGGCGTGCCGCAGCTCATCTGCGACACCGACGAGCCGAGCCGCATCGTCGGCACCCCCGTCGAGGGCGGCATCGACTGGGACCTGAAGTGCCAGAAGCAGCTCACCGCCGGCCGCACGTCCCGGTACGTGACAGAACGCGGCGCAGGCGTCCGGCTGAACCACCAGACGCAGTCCGCCGCGGACATCCGCGCGGAGCTGCGGCGCGTGCTCGACGAGCCCTCCTTCCAGAAGGGCGCGCAGGGCATCCACGAGGACTGGCTGGCCACGCCGAGTCCGACCGACATCGTCGCCGGCCTGGAGCGGTTGACCGCCGCCGCCAGGTGACCGGCGACCTTCATTCCTCAGAGGAGACGGACAAGTGCGGATCCTGGTCACCGGCGGTGCCGGTTTCATCGGCTCGGAGTTCGTCAGGGCGACGTTGCGCGACGAGCCGGGCACCCGGGTCACCGTCCTGGACAAGCTCACCTACTCCGGCAACCTGGCCAACCTCGACCCCGTCGCCGGCCACCCCGGGCTGCGCTTCGTGCACGGCGACACCGCCGACCCGCTCGTCGTCGACGAGGTGACGGCGGGACAGGACGTCGTCGTGCACTTCGCCGCCGAGACGCACGTGGACCGGTCGATCATCAGCGCCACCGACTTCGTCAGGACCAACGTGCTCGGCACGCAGACGCTGCTGGAGGCGGCGCTGCGGCACGGCGTCAGCCGGTTCGTGCACGTCTCGACCGACGAGGTGTACGGCTCCATCGAACGCGGCTCGTGGACCGAGGAGACGCCGCTGGCGCCCAACGTGCCCTACGCGGCATCCAAAGCCGGCTCCGACCTGCTCGCCCTGGCCTTCCACCGGACGCTCGGCCTGGACGTGGTGGTCACCCGGTGCACCAACAACTACGGCCACTACCAGTTCCCGGAGAAAGTGATCCCGCTGTTCGTGACCAACCTGCTGGAGGGCCGCCCGGTGCCGCTCTACGGCGACGGCGACAACCGGCGCGACTGGCTGCACGTCTCCGACCACTGCCGGGCCATCCGCCTGGTGCTCGAACGCGGGCGCCCCGGCGGGGTCTACCACATCGGCGGCGGCTGCGAGCTGACCAACCTGGAGCTGACCGCCCTGCTGCTCGACGCGTGCGGCGCCGACTGGGACCTGGTCCAGCACGTGCCCGACCGGCCCGGCCACGACCTGCGCTACTCCCTGGACATCTCCAAGATCCAGCGGGAGCTGGGCTACGCGCCCGCGGTCGCGTTCGCCGACGGGCTGGCCGCGACCGTCGAGTGGTACAGGAACAACCGGTCCTGGTGGGAGCCGCTGAAGCACCGCGAGCTCGCGGCCGCCATCCGCTGAAGATCACTAGGAGTAGTCATGCAGGACATCGTCCGACGACTTGACACCTGCCGGGTCTGCGGCGGGGACGACTGGCTGGAGGTCACCTCCTTCGGGCAGGTGCCGCTCGCCAACGGCTTCCTCGACCCCGCCGACCTGCCCGCGCACGAACCCGCCTACCCCGTTGATGTGATCGTGTGCCGCGGGTGCAGGCTGATGGCCATCAGGCACGTGATCCGGCCCGACGTGTTGTTCCGCCACTACGTGTACGTCACCTCCGAGTCCGACCAGATGACCGACCACATGAGCCGCATCGTCAGGTGGTGCGAGCGCCGCGCCGGGCTGGCGCCCGGCGACCTGGTGGTGGAGCTCGGCAGCAACGTCGGCCTCCAGCTCGCGATGTTCCAGGAGCGCGGCCAGCGGGTGGTGGGCGTCGACCCGGCCGAGAACCTCGCCGGGATCGCTAACGCCCGCGGCGTCCGCACGCTGCCCGAGTTCTTCGGCGGCGACCAGGGCAGGCGCGTGGCCGCCGAGCTGGGCCAGGCCAAGCTGGTGCTGGGCCGCCAGTGCTTCGCGCACATCGACGACGTGCACAACGTGCTCGACGGGGTGACGGCCGTGCTGGCGCCGGACGGCGTGCTCGCCATCGAGGTGCCCTACCTGGTGGACCTGCTGCAGGAGAACCAGTTCGACACGATCTACCACGAGCACCTGTCGTACTACTCCGTCCACACGCTGGGACGCCTGTTCGCCCGGCACGGCCTGCGGCTGATCGACGTCGAACGGGCCGCCGTGCACGGCGGCTCGATCGTGGTCTTCGCCGCCAGGGAGACCGCCCGGCGCGAGCCGGCGCAGGTCGTGGCGCGCATGCACTCGCTGGAGCGCCAGCTCGGGCTGGAGTCCGACGAGGTCTTCCTGGAGTTCGGCGCCCGCGCGCACGAGGTGATCGCGCAGGTCCGCGACCTGGTGCGCGGCCTGGCCGCCGACGGCAAGGTCGTCGCCGGGTACGGCGCGCCGTCCAAGGGCACCACGCTGCTGCAGTTCTGCGGCCTCGGGCCCGCCGAGCTGCGCTTCTGCAGCGACACCACCAGCCTCAAGCACGGCAGGCTGCTGCCGGGCACCCGCATCCCGGTGTACTCGCCCGAGCAGGCGCGCGCCGAGCAGCCCGACTACTACCTCCTGCTGGCGTGGAACTACGCCGCGGAGATCCTGTCCAAGGAGGCGGACTTCCTGCGGCGGGGCGGGCGGTTCATCATCCCCATCCCGCAGCCGAGAGTCGTCGCCGCCGAGCCGGCCGCGGCAGTGGCCTGAAGGAGGCCGTCCGAATGGAATACGGGTCCGATCACGCCGAGTACTACGACCTCATCTTCCGCAGCCGCGGCAAGGACTTCGAGGGCGAGGCGAAAGACCTCGCCGCGATCGTCCGCTCCCGCGCGCCGCGCGCGGCGTCCCTGCTGGACGTGGCCTGCGGCACGGGCGCGCACCTGGAGACGTTCGCCAAGATCTTCGACCACGTCGAGGGCCTGGAGCTGTCGCCCGACATGCGGGCGGTGGCCGGGCAGCGGCTGCCCGGCGTCCGCGTGCACCCCGGCGACATGCGCGACTTCGACCTCGGCCGCGTCTTCGACGCCATCACCTGCATGGGCAACGCGGTCGGCGAGCTGGGCTCGCCCGAGGACCTGCGGGCCGCCATCGGCACCATGGCCGCGCACCTCGCGCCGGGCGGCGTGCTGGTCGTCGAGCCGTGGTACTTCCCCGACAACTTCCTGGACGGCCACGTCGGCGGGCACCTGCTCGTCGAGGAGGACCGCGTCGTGTCCAGGATGACGCACTCGCGCCGCGAGGGCGGCAAGAGCCGGCTGGAGGTGCGCTTCCGCGTCGCCGACGCCGCCGGGTTCAAGGACTTCTCCGAGGTGCTGCACTCCAGCCTGTTCACCCGCGAGCAGTACACCGCGGCGTTCCGGGCGGCCGGCTGCCGCACCGAGTTCCTGCCCGGCTTCCAGCTCGCCAACGGCCGCCCCAACAGCCCCGGGCTCTTCGTCGGCATGCTCGACGGGGTGGCGTGATGGCGTCCTGGGACACCCTGGTCGTCGGGCGGCCCAACGTCGGCGAGCGCGACCGGCTGATGCGCCGCCTCGACGGCGTGCTGGACCGGCTCTGGCTGACCAACAACGGGCCGCTGGTGCGCGAGTTCGAGGAACGCATCGCCGCGGTGGCCGGCACCAGGCACGCCGTCGCCACCTGCAACGCCACCACCGGCATCCAGATCGCCGCCAGGGCCGCCGGCATCAGGCCCGGCGACGAGGTCATCGTCCCGTCCTTCACCTGGGTCGCCACGGCGCACGCGCTGGAGTGGATCGGCATCGTCCCCGTCTTCTGCGACGTGGACGAGGTCACCGCCAACGCCGACCCCGAGCACGTCGCCCGGCTGATCGGGCCCAGGACCCGCGGCATCCTCGCCGTGCACGTCTTCGGCCGGCCGTGCGAGGTGGACGCGCTGACCCGGCTGGCCGCCGAGCACGGCCTGACCCTGCTGTTCGACGCCGCGCACGCGCTCGGCTGCACCTACCGCGGCAGGCCGGTCGGCGGGTTCGGCACGGCGGAGATCTTCAGCTTCCACGCCACCAAGTTCGTCAACAGCGTCGAGGGCGGCGTCATCACCACCGACGACGACGCCTACGCCGCCCGCGTCAGGGCCCTGCGCAACCAGGGCATCGACCCGGCCGGGCGGATCGCCGGCCCCGGCACCGTCGCCAGGATGAACGAGTTCTGCGCCGCCATGGGCCTGACCTCGCTCGACGCCATCGACTCGATCGTCGCGGCCAACCGGCGCAACCAGGCCGTCTACGAGGAGCACCTGGCCGGCGTGCCTGGCGTGCACGTGCGCGGGCAGGCGCCCGGCGAGCGCGCCAACTTCCAGTACCTGGTGATCGAGGTGGACGAGGAGGTGGCCGGGATCCCGCCCGAGACGGTGCTGGAGGACCTGCTGCGGTACGACGTGCACGCCCGGCGTTACTTCTCGCCGATCTGCCACCAGGTCGAGCCGTACCGGTCGGCGCCCGAGCGGCACATCCCGCTGCCGCTGCCGCGCGCGGAGGCGCTGGCCCGCCGGGTGCTCTCGCTGCCGACCGGGCCCACCGTGGCACCGGGCGACGTGGCGGCCGTCTGCGGGATCATCAAGGAGTCGATCTCCCGCGCGGGACGCCGCCTCGTCGCCTGACGACGCGTCGGACGCTGGCTCGTCGCTTGATGGCGTGCCGGACGCGGCCTCGTCGCTTGACGGTCGCGGTCAGGAGGTGGCCTCGGTGATCGGGAGGTCCGCGGGGCCCGCCCGGTGGCTGACCGAGGCCAGGTGGTCGAGCACCAGCTTGCCCGTCCGCTCGTCCACATGCTCCACCAGCTCCATCACCCGCGTCACCGCCCGGTCCGACGCGGTCGTGTCGCCGATCGACCAGAGCGCGTCGCTCAGCTTGATCAGCGTGCGCGCCTCCAGCAGCGGGATCCGCGTCTGCCGGTACAGCAGCGCAGCCTTGCGCAGGTGCTCCACACCGTCGCGGGGCCGGTCGGCGGCCACGGCCAGCTCGCCCAGCCCCGCCAGCGCGTGCGCCTCGACGAGCTTGTGCCGCGACCGCCTGGCCAGCGCCAGCGCCTTGTCCAGCAGGGTGTCGGCGTCGGCCAGCCGGCCGCGCCGCACGTTGGCGACGCCGAGCCCGTGCAGCGCGTACGCCTCGCCCGTGGTGTCGCCGATCTCCTGCACGATCGTGAGCGACTCCTCGAACGCGCCCGCCGCCAGGCCGAACTCGTTGGCCTGGAGGTGGATGCGGCCCATCCGGTGCAGCACCTGGGAGACGATGCGCCTGCTGCCGCCGTCGCGCCCGCGTACCAGCGCCTCGGCCAGCAGGATCTTGGCCTCGTCGATGTCGCCGCATTCCGCCCTGATCGCCGCCAGGTTCTGCAGCGTGATCGCCGCTTCGAGCTGGTCGCCGATGTCGGTGAAGATGATCAGCGCCTGCTCCAGGTGGTGCATCGCCTCGTGCAACTGGCCGTCGATGCGCTTGAGGAAGGCCAGGTTGCGGGTGGAGCGGGCGACCAGCGGCACGTCGCCGATGCGCTCGAAGATGGTCAGCGCGGCCTCGAAGTCGCGCCTGGCGTCGTCGAAGCGCTGCTCGGTCTGCGCCAGCGAGGCGCGCACGATGAGCATCTCCGCCTGGCCGCGCTCGTCGCGGCCCTGACGGGCGGCGTCGAGGGCGATCTCGTGCGACTCGCGCCAGTCGTCGAGGTAGCCGCGCAGCTCGAAGAAGGGCTCGGCGTTGCTGGCCATCCGCCAGCACAGCTCGATCAGGCCCGCCTGGGCGGCCTGCCGGATGCCGGAGACGAGCAGGTGACGCTCGCGCTCGAACCAGCCGATCGGGTTGGAGACCAGCCTGTCCACCAGCGCCTCGGGCAGCCAGGAGTCGATGCCGACCTTCTCGCGCGTCTGGTCGGAGGCGCCGTACTCGCGGTCGTGCGCCGCCTTCAGCAGGCAGTGCAGCGCGTTCAGCACCCGGCTCAGCGCCGCGGTGCGCTCCGCCGGGTCCTCCTCGGCGGCCAGCCGCTCGCGGGCGTAGACCCTGATGAGGTCGTGGAAGCGGTACTGCACCCGGGAGGCGCCGCCGGTGCCGATGACCTCCACGAGGTGGGCGTCGGCCAGGTCGTCGAACAGGTCCTGCGCGCTGGTCAGCGGCTGGGCGAGCACCGCGGCGCCCGCCCAGGCGGAGAAGACGGGCGAGTCGAGCAGGGCCAGCCGCCTGAACAGGCAGCGGGCCGGCGCGCTGATGTTCTCGTAGGTCAGCGACAGGCTGGCCCTGATGCCCATGTCGCCGTGGCTCAGCTCGTCGAGCCTGCGGGCCTCGTCCCTGAGGCGGTCGACCAGGTGGTCCACACCCCAGTGCATGCGCACGGCCAGCCGCGCGCCCGCGATGCGCAGCGCGAGCGGCAGGCAGCAGCACAGCTCGGCCAGCGCGGCGGCGGACTCCGGCTCGGAGAGCACCCGCTCCTCGCCCGCGATGTGCGACAGCAGCTCCACGGCGTGCGAGACGTCGAACTCGGCCACGCCCACCTGGGTCGTGCCGGCCAGGCCGCCGAGCCGGTGCCGGCTGGTCACGATGACGGCCGACGGCGGGTTGCCCGGCATCAGCGGCAGCACCTGGCTCTCCGACTCGGCGTCGTCGAGCACGATCAGCACCTTGCGGTCGGCCAGCAGCATGCGGAACATCTCCGCCCGCTCCACCAGCGTCTCGGGCAGCTCGGAGCCGCGCACGCCGAAGGCGCGCAGGAACCGGTCGAGCACCTGCATGGGGCTGACCGGCCTGGCCAGGGCGCCGTGCAGGTTGGCGAACAACTGGCCGTCGGGGAAGTGCTCGGCGATGGTGTGCGCCGCGTGGATGGCGATGGTCGTCTTGCCGATGCCGGGACGCCCCGCGATGGCCACGATGGGCACGGCGAAGCGGGCGTCGCCGTCCAGCGGCATGGTCAGCCGCCTGCTGATCCGGTCGATCTGGTCCTGCCTGCCGACGAAGTCCGCGATGTCGGCGGGCAGCATGCGCGGCACGGCGGGGATGGGCGTGACCACGACGGGCTCGGCGGCCGGCGCCGCCGCCACCGTCGGCGGGGCGGGCGCGGCGAGGCTGTCGTCGGAGCCGAGGATGGCGGCCTCGAGCTGCTGGAGCCGCTCGTTCGGCTCGATGCCCAGTTCGTCGACCATGCTGCGCCTGGCGTCGCGGTAGACCTGCAGCGACTCGGCCTGCCGGCCGGAACGGTACAACGCTGTCATGAGCTGGGCGATGAGCCCCTCGCGCAGCGGGTTCTCCTTGACCAGCCGGCTCAGCTCGCCGACCAGCTCCTGATGGCGGCCGAGGTCCAGCTCGAGCTGGACGCACTCCTCGTTGGCGGTGATCCGCTGCTCGGTGAGCCAGCTTCCCAGCGCCTGCACGTACCTGCTCTCGATGCCGTCGAGCGCGGGGCCACGCCACAGCGACAGGGCGCTGCGGTAGTGGCTGATGGCCTCTTCCGGCTGCCGCTGGTCGCGCGCCTTGCGCGCCCTGCCGACGAGATTGTCGAAGCGGTGCGCGTCGATGGACTCCATCGGCGCGCGTAACGTGTATCCCTGCCTCGTCGTGACGATCATTTCCGCGTGACCGTCTCTGTTGATCAGCCGGCGCAGCGCCGAAATACAGATCTGCACTTGCGCCCGCGCCGTCGCTGGCGGATCATCGTCATAGATCGCCTCGACCAGGCGGTCAAGCGTGACCGAACGATTGGCGTTGAGCAGCAGGACCGCGAGCACGATTTGTTGTCGCGCTCCGCCAGGGCCGAGTTGCCGACCGTCCGCGGATACTTCGAGGGCCCCCAGGACACGAAATTCCACGCATATCTCCTCGAAGAGATTGTCCGCAACGATCGTCGTTCTGACGTGCGTGGTCCAATAAGCTCACAATCGATGTAAGACCAGTGGTCCAGCACCCCCCGTGCGGCCGCCCGCCATTGGGGCGGCCGAGGCGATAGGGCAGACTGCTCGCAGTGTGACACCTTGTTGCCTTTGGGCGGACCCTGGTTTGGTTGTCCAGGATCGTACATCGCTGGGCGATGTGTTACCAGCTACCTCGCGGTTCTAGCTTGCGACCCGCCGCTACTCCCAGGGGCTGTCGGCGAGCTCCCACGGGCTGTCGATCTCCCACGGGCTGTCCAGCTCCCAGGGGCTGTCGATCTCCCACGGGCTGTCGGCCGCGGAGACGGTCGCGGCGGAGGCGGGGGAGGCCAGGCCGGCGACGGAGCCGAAGATCGCGACGATCGAGATGAGAATCAGGGCCGCCATCTTGCTGAAGCGTGCGCTCATTTCGATCTACCTCCGTGTGTCGTTTTCGCACCGGTTGTGCGTTCGGCGACGACGCTCACAGCAGGCGCAATTCACTTCGCATCGCGCGGCTTTCACCCGGATATCGGCACTGGTAGAAGCGCGGGACTATCGCTTCGCAATGGCATTCCATCGCCCCGCCTTCGGCTCGCTATCGCCCGGCGATAGCGGTTCGATAGAACACGAAAGGGGCGGCGATAGCAGGGCTGTGCATGGTGGGGGAGAACACGCGGGCGAGGTGCCCGCGGCAGATCGTCCTCTAGCCCTGATGGGTGTGGTGACATGGGAATCTCGGTAGAGGCGCAGGACGCGGTCTACGGCCGCCCTGCCGCGGGCATGGAAGTGCGCCTCGAACGCATGGCCGACACCCAGTGGGTGCTCGACGGGAAATCCGAGATCGGCCATGAAGGATATGTCGAAGAATGGCTGACGCTCGATCTGAGCCGCGGGCTCTATCGCATCGTCTTTTTCGGCGAGCGCTACTTCGGGGCGCTCGGGCTCAGCTCCGCTTATCCGGAGATAAGCGTGACGTTCCGCATGCTGGGCGATCAAGACGCGAGCGAGTACAAAATTCAGGTCTGGCTCTCGCCGTATTCCTATTCCACTTACTTCGGTTCGAGGATCTGATCCACATGAAGGCCTCCAGGTACAGCTCGCCACCGCGGATCCCGCTCGACGACCGCTCCTGGCCGGACGCCACCCTCGGCGCGCCGCCCCGATGGCTCTCGACCGACCTGCGCGACGGCAACCAGGCGCTGTCCAGGCCCATGTCGCCCGAACGCAAGCTCGTCATGTTCGACCTGCTCGTGGGCATGGGCTACAAGGAGATCGAGATCGGCTTCCCCACGGCGAGCCGGGACGAGCACGACTTCGTGCGCCTGCTCATCGAGCGCGGCCACATCCCCGACGACGTGCTCGTCTCGGTGCTCACGCCTGCGCGCGAGGAGCTCATCGAGGCCACGATGGCGAGCCTGCGCGGCGCCGCCAGGGCCACGCTGCACCTCTACAACGCCACCTCGCCGGCCGCCAGGCGGCTGGTGCTCGGCGTCAACCGCCAGGAGTGCAAGGACCTCGCCGTCCACGGCACCCACCTGGTCATGAAATATGCCGACTCGCTGCTCGACGGGTGCGACCTGCGCTTCCAGTACTCACCCGAGCACTTCAACGACACCGAGCTGGACTTCTCCCTGGAGGTCTGCGAGGCCGTCATGGACGTCTGGCAGCCAGGACCCGACCGGCCGATCACGCTCAACTTCCCCACCACCGTCGAGCGCTTCACGCCCAACCTGTTCGCCGACCAGATCGAGTGGATGGACCGCCACCTGAGCCACCGCCCCCACCGCTGCCTGTCGGTCCACCCGCACAACGACAGAGGAACCGGCGTGGCGGCGGCGGAGCTGGCCATGCTGGCCGGCGCGGAACGCGTCGAGGGCTGCCTGTTCGGCAACGGCGAGCGCGCCGGCAACGTCTGCCTGGTCACGCTCGGCCTCAACCTGGCGGCCCAGGGCATCGACCCCGGCATCGACTTCGGCGACCTCGACGGCGTGCGCCGCATCGTGGAGGAGTGCACCGGCATCGCCGTCTCACCGCGCCACCCCTACGGCGGCGACCTCGTCTACACCGCCTTCTCCGGCGGGCACCAGGACGCCATCAAGAAGGGCTTCGACGCGATGGCCTCGCAGGCGGCGGTCGCCGGGCGCGACAGGTCCGAGCTGCCGTGGGCGGTGCCGTACCTGCTGGTCGACCCGCAGGACGTGGGCAGGACCTACGAGGCCGTGGTGCGCGTCACCAGCCAGTCGGGCAAGGGCGGCGCCGCCTACGTGATGAGCTCCCGCTACGGGATGAACCTGCCCAGAGGGCTGCAGGCCGAGTTCGCCCAGCTCGTCCAGTCACTGGCCGACGACGGCGGCGAGGTGGCGCCCGAACGGATCATGGAGGCGTTCGCCGACGAGTACGTCGTGCCCGGCGTGCCCGCGTTCGAGGCGCCGGGCGCGGTCGCCACCCTGCACATCGACGGCGAGCCCGACGGCGCCGACTGGGCGGCGACCATCGCCGCGATCCGGACGGCGATGGACCGGCGCGGCCTGGTGACCCGGGTGGTGCGGCTCATGGGCGGCGCGTCGGTGCGGCGCGGCGAGGAGATCGCCGTGTACGCCGAGTGCGACCTGGACGGCGACGCGGTCTGGGGCGTGGGGATCGAGCCGGACGTCTGCGCGGCGGCGCTGGCCGCCGTCGGCTCCGCGATGGCCAGGGCGCGGCGCGACGGCCTGCTCCCCGGCGGACTCCCCGGAGGGGCGCGCGACGACGGGCAACGGGCCCGGCGTCTCGGGGCCGCCAGGCTCAGACGCGTGATGGCGAAACGATAGAGATCGGAATCCGGCCATGGCCTTGATCGAGCGCCAGGAAGAGCTGTCATGCCTTGAGAGGCTCATCGCGGGCGCGGCGCTGGGCGAGGGCAAGATCGCCCTCGTCAGCGGCCCGTCGGCGATGGGCAAGAGCGCGCTGCTCGACGCCCTGGCCGAGCGGGCGATCGACGTGGGCGCCCTGGCGATCACGGCGACCGCGTCCAGAATGGAACAGGGCCTGCAGCTCGGCGTGCTGCGCCAGCTCATCCAGGACGCGCCGCTCGTCCCGGCGGAGCGCGAGCGCGCGGAGCGCCTGCTGGAGGAGGGCCGCAGGAGCGCCGGCGAGCGCGCCGGCAGCGAGCTGCTCCTGGAGGAGCAGGTCGTGCACGCGCTGATCACCGTGCTGCTCGAGCAGTCGGAGCGCTACCCGCTGGTCATCCTTGTGGACGACGTGCACCACGCCGACCGGGCCTCGCTCATCTGCCTGGCCTACATGGCGCGCCGGGTCAGGGGCGCCAAGGCCGTGACGGTGTTCGCGCACAACGACGGCTACGCCCACGACGACCTGTTCGGCACCGACGTGCTGCGCCTGCCGCACTGCCGGCGGCTGCGGCTGGCGCCGCTGTCGCGCCGGGGCGTGGCCGCGCTGATGGCGGGCCGGGTCGGCCTGGGCGCCGTGGACCGCTTCATCGACGAGTGGTACAAGCTCAGCGGCGGCAACCCGCTGCTGGCCGCCGCGCTGGCCGAGGACCACCGCGGGCGGCTGCGCACCGCCGACGCGCCGCCGTCCGAGCTGGTCGTCGGCGAGCAGTTCGACCAGGCGGTGCGCGAGTGCCTGCGGCGCGCCCATCCGCGCACGGCGCAGGTGGCGCAGGGGCTGGCCATCCTCGGCACGCGCGAGGGCCTGGAGGAGCTGCTCGGCCTGCCCGGCTTCGACGTCGGCAGGGAGCTGGACGCGATGGCGGCCATCGGCCTGCTGGGCTCCGGCACGTTCCGGCACGAGGCCGTCAGGTCGGCCGTCCTGGCGGGCACCGAGCTGGGCCGGCGCCGCGAGCTGTATCGCGGCGCGGCCGAGCTGGCCTACACCAGGGGCCTGCCGCCCTGCGTCGTGGCGGACCTGCTGCTGCACGCCACCGGCATCGACGCCTCCTGGGTGGTGCCCACGCTGGAGGAGGCCGCGATGATCGCCCTGCGCGAGGGCCGGGTGGAGGAGGGCATCTCGTACCTGAAGCTCGCCTGGCGCCAGTGCGCCGACGAGTCGCGCCGCGCCGAGATCATGACGATGCTCGTCCGCGCGCAGTGGCGGCTCAACCCCGCCGCGCCCGCGGGCCACCTCGACCTGCTCGCCGAGGCCATGACGAACGGCAGCCTGCGCGGCAGCGACGCGATCGTGCTGGCCCGCGCCCTGCTCTGGCACGGGCGCTTCGACGAGGCCCGCGAGGTGCTCGACCGGCTGATAAGCGAGATGGACGCCGCCGACCACGAGACCCGCGCCGAGCTCCTGGTCACCCAGCTCTGGCTGCGCGCCACCCACCCGCCGCTCGTCGCCCGCACGCGTTACCCGCGCAAGGCGGACGTGCTGGCCGGCATGGTGTCGGGCGCCGTCAGCAGGCGGATGGAGTCCACCCTGGCCCTGGCCGAGGTGGTCACGCGCGGCCCGCGCGAGTCCAGCCTGAGCACCGTCGAGCGCATCCTGGAGAGCACCCATCTGGACGAGATGTCCATGGACGTGGTGGAGAACTCGCTGCTCGCCCTCACCTACGCGGGCCGCTGCGGCCTGGCGGCCCCGCTGTGCGACCAGTTCAGCGCGGAGGCCTCGGCCAGGCAGGCGCCGAGCCGCCAGGCCAGGCTGGCCGCGATCCGCGCCGAGATCGCGATCAGGCAGGGCGACCTGCCCGCCGCCGAGCGGCACGCCCGCACCGCGCTGGAGACGATCCCGATGAGCAGCTGGGGCGTGGCGATCGGCGGCCCGCTGGCCAGCATGATCAACGCGCTCACGGCGATGGGCCGCCACGACGCCGTGCGCGAGTACCTCGACCGCCCGGTGCCGAAGGCGATGTTCCAGACCAGGTACGGCCTGCACTACCTGCACGCCAGGGGCCGGCACAACCTGGCCGCCGAGAGCTTCACCCTGGCCATCCACGACTTCCTGCGCTGCGGCGACCTGATGACGACCTGGGGGCTCGACAACCCGTCGATGATCCCGTGGCGGGCCGACGCGGGGGAGGCGTGCCTGCGGGTGGGCCAGGCGGAGGAGGCCATGGACCTCATCGAGGCGCACCTGGCCGCCTGCGACCACGCCGCCCACCGCGCCAGGGGCATCGGCCTGCGCCTGCGGGCCGCCGGGGCCGAGCCGCAGCGCCGTCCCGCCCTGCTCAGGCAGGCCACGGAGTACCTGCAACTGGCCGGCGACAAGTACGAGCTGGCCAGGGCGCTGTCCGACCTGGCGGAGGCCTACGACGCGCTGGGCGACGGCAGGCGCTCCCGCACGATCGCCGGCCGTGCCCTGGCGGCGGCCGAGGAGTGCCAGGCCACCCCGATGATCAGCGCGCTGAGCCGGGCGACGGAGGCGGACGACGTGCCCGCGCCGCTGCCCGCCCCGCTGCCCGGGGCGCTGATCGACGCGCTGAGCGAGGCCGAGCGGCGGGTCGCGGCCCTGGCGGCGGCGGGGTACGCCAACCACGAGATCGCCGACAAGCTGTACATCACGGTCAGCACGGTCGAGCAGCACCTCACCAGGACCTATCGCAAGCTGCACATCACCGGCCGCGCCGACCTCCCCCTGATCCAGGAGTTCGGCAACCGGCCCTGAGCGCGACCAGCCCCGTGATCATCCGCAAGGGCATGCGGGAAGTTGCCGCCGCCCGCCCGCGCGGGTGATCGTCGATGGTATGGAACTGACCGTGGTCCGGGGCACGGCGACCCCGGACGAGATGGCGGCCGTCGCCGTGGCCATCGCCCGCTGCCTGGCACGCGCCGGCGGCGACAGGGAGACCCGATGGGCCGAATCCGGAAGGCCGTCGCCGCGCGGGCCGCTGCCCCCGGCCAGGCCTGACGGCTGGCGGCTGAGCGGCTGGTCAGCCGGGCGCGATCTGTGGTGATCGCCGCCGTTGCCCGAGATCACCTCCCGCCTCATATTGGGGGTGACGATCGACAACCGCGGAGGTCCGGCATGAGCGAGACGGCGAGGGTCGAAGTACAGCAGACGGGCGCGCAGGCGCCCCGCAGGAGATGGCTGCTGGTCACGATGAGCTGCCTGGCGGGGTTCCTGCTCACCGTCGTGTGGTCGGCGAGCTTCGTCGACACCACCATCGGCGGCACCGTGACCGACACCCTGCTCGGCGAGGGCGCCGGCGAGCGGCCCATCGCGGGCGCGGTGGGCGGCGTGGTGTTCGCGTTCGTCAGCGGCCTGGCCGGCACGTTCACCGCCTGCAACATCGCGGTCTTCGGCGCGGTGGCGCCGCTGGTGTCGGAGGGCGGGCAGGCCAGGCGCCTGCTGACGCCGCTCGGCTGGCTGGCGCTGGGCATGGTCGCCGTGTCGGCGCTGTACGGCGCGCTCGTCGGCGCCGTCGGCGTCGCGATGCCGCAGTTCTCCACCGCCCAGAACGTGGCCGGCGTCCTGTCGGCGCGCAGCGTCCAGTCGATGGTCGTCTTCGGCGTCATCGGCCTGGCCATGCTCTACCTGGGCCTGGCCGCGATCGGCCTGGTGCCCGACCCGTTCGCCCGCGCGCCGCGCGCCCGCCTGGTGTTCCTGGGCGCGCTGATCGGCGGATTCCTCATCGGCCGTCCCTTCCCGCTGTTCCGCCACCTGTTCAGGCACGCGGCGGAGAGCGGCAACCCGCTGTACGGGGCGGCGGCCTTCACCCTGCAGTCCCTGGGCAACGTCGTCCTGATGGCGGTGCTCTTCCTGCTCGTGGCGAGGTTCGGCGGCGGCCTGCGGCGCTGGCTGCAGGCCAGGCCCGGCCGCGTCGCCGCGGTGACCGCGGCCACCCTGATCGTGGCGGGCGTGTTCACCTTCCTGTACTGGGACCTGCGGCTGCTGGCCCGCAGGGAGATCATCCCCTGGTACCCCGTAGCGCCGTGGTCCTAAGGAGACGACCATGTCAACGTTGCTCGGCTCGCTGCGCAGGCTCGTCCTCGCCCCTTCCCTGGAAGCGGTGAGCTTCGCCGGGCGCGGCTTCCCCGGCGCGCCCTCGGCGGCGACGGCCCGCCTGGAGGCCATCCCCCAGGCCGTGGTGTGCGGCTTCGAATGGGGCATCGACGCGCGTGACCAGTGGGAGGTGGAGCGCAGGCTGGCCCTGGTGGACCCGGAGCAGCGCGGCTTCGCCTACGAGGGCGCCACGATGGCGTTCACGGTGCGCGACGTCATGCCGGGCGGGGGCGCCCACCGCACCCGCGACCTGCTGCTCGGCCCCGGGCAGCCGCACATCTTCCTGGCCTACATCGGCATCGGCTTCGCCATGGCTCGCCTGCCCCGGCCGCTGTGGAAGAAGGTGCTGCCCGACCTGTCCGGCACGCCGTACCATCCCACGATGAGCTGGCTGGCCGTGGACGGCTACGGCTTCGACCTGGCCTACTTCCACACCCGCACCTGGGTGGAGGGGCAGCGGCAGCCCGATCCGTACCCGTGGCTGGGCGATGCCGGCTACTTCACCCGCGCGGCCGACCAGGGCGTCGGCCGCGCGCTGTGGTTCATCCACGGCGGGCGGGTGGCCGACGTGTCGGCGGCGGTGCGGGCCTTCGCCTCCCACCGGCAGCCCGACCTGTGGAGCGGCGTCGGCCTGGCCGCGACGTTCGCGGGCGGGTGCGACGGCGACGGGCTGGACGCGCTGCGCGAGGAGGCGGGCGAGCACCGGGCGCACCTGGCCCAGGGGTCGGTGTTCGCGGTGAAGGCACGCCATTACGCGGGATTCCTCCCGGCGCACAGTGAAGCGGCGGGCGCGGTGCTCACCGGCCTTTCCGTGGCCGATACGGTCGCGCTGGCCGACAGTACGGCGGATGAACAATACGAAGTGTGGCGCGATCGTATCCGCGCGCATTTCGCCACGGAGAAAGCCGGTCGCTGAACACGTCCCATCTCACTTCCTGACCGGACGAGTGGCTGGACGCTGCGCTGAAAACGCCCCCTGAGCTGAGCAAATCCGGAGTTGTCCGACTGTCGGACCGGATGGGCTAATTAGTAGGGGTTTATCTGACCACAAGGTTGGAGGGCGATTTTGGCCAGTGTGTTGCGGTCACTGAGGAAGAGAATTCTGACGCCCCACATCCGGGAGACCACGCTCGAAAGGCGTGGTTTCCCGGTGAAGAACGCGGCGGCCAAAGAATTGCTGGAGACCGTCGGCGAGAGCTTTCTCGCCGGCTACGCCCACGCCGTCGAGTCCGGCAGCCTCGCCGAGGCCGAGCAGCGGCTCGAACAGGTGCCGGCGCGGTTCAAGGGCTTCGCCTACGAGGGCGCGGGCATGGGCTTGGCCGTCCTCGACTGTATGGCCTTCTCCGACCTGCGCAGGACCCGGCAGTTCCTGAGCGGCGCGGGCGACAGGCACAACTACATGATCTACGTCGGGATCGGCTGGGCCATGGCGCGGCTGCCGCGCTTCCTGTGGCCGTCGAGCCGGCGGCTCGACCCGCTGCTGCTGTGGCTCGTGCACGACGGCTACGGCTTCCACCAGGCCTACTTCCACACCCGGCGGTACGTGCACGAGCAGTACCAGGAGCCGCGCTTCTCCTGGCCCGCGGGCTACGAGAGCTACGCGGCCCGCGCCGTGGACCAGGGCATCGGCCGCGCGCTGTGGTTCGTCGGCGGCACCGACGTGGACAGGGTCACCGCCCTGATCGACGGCTTCCCCCCGGCCCGCAGGCCCGACCTGTACGCCGGGACCGGCCTGGCCGCCACCTACGCGGGCGGCGCCCCCGAGTCCGAGCTGCGCGAGCTGCGCCGGCGGGCCGGCGACCACGCGCCCCAGCTCGCCCAGGGCAGCGCCTTCGCCGCCGAGGCCAGGATCCGCGCCGACCTGCTGTGCCCGCACAACGAGCTGGCCGCGCAGGTGCTGTGCGGCACCAGCGCGCTGCGCGCGGCCACACTCTGCCGCGAGACCAGGCCCTCCGCCCAGGAGCTGGCCGCCCAGCAACCCGGTGCCCTGCCGGTCTACGAGACGTGGCGCGCGCGCATCGCCGACAGTCTTCACACCCTTGGAGGTGTTACCCCGTGACAGTAGTGGCCGCATGGCTGCGCAAGCAGCTCGCGGGCGTGATCGCCCTGGTCCTGATGATCGCCGTGTTCCTCGTGGGCCGCCCGACCTTCGCGTCGCAGGCGGACAGGGAGGAGCTGGCGGGCGCGTACGGCTTCGCGCCCATGAGCATCGCGATGCCGGGCGGGGCGCCCCAGCAGACGATCCGCAAGGTGAACAAGGCCTACAAGCACATCGACGCGTGGATCTCCTCGGTCGGCGCGGCGATCGCGATGAACGACCTCGACGGCAACGGCCGCGACGACGACCTCGTCATCGTGGACACCCGCACCGACAAGGTGGTCGTCACCCCCGTCCCCGGCCAGGGCGCCGCCCGCTACCAGCCGTTCGAGCTGACCTACGGCTCCCTGCCCACCGGCGAGGCCATGGCGCCCATGGGCGCGGTGCCCGCCGACTACAACCAGGACGGCCTGACGGACCTGCTGGTGTACTGGTGGGGCCGCACGCCGACGCTGCACCTGCGGCGCTCGACCGCGACCACGCTCGGCGCGGACGCCTTCCACGCCACGGAGCTGGTGCCCGCCTCCCGCCGCGGTGAGCTGTGGAACAGCAACGTGGCGACGGTCGCCGACTTCGACGGCGACGGCAGGCCCGACATCTTCGTCGGCAACTACTTCCCCGACGGCAGCCCGATCCTCGACAGCCGCGTGGACGGCGGCGTGGAGATGAACGACTCGCTGTCCAACGCCGTCAACGGCGGCAGGAACTACTTCTTCCGCTGGACGGCGGGCACCTCCGGCGACCAGCCCACCGCGAGCTTCACCACGCTCGACGACGTGCTGCCGCCCGACCTGTCCACGGGCTGGGAGCTCGGCGCCACCTCGGTCGACCTGGACGGCGACGCGCTGCCCGAGCTGATGCTGAACAACGACTTCGGCCACGATCACCTGCTCTACAACACCTCCAAGCCAGGCTCGATCTCCTTCACCCGGGTCCAGGCCGCCCGCGGCCCCGGCGTGCCCAAGTCGAAGATCCTCGGCAACGACTCGTTCAAGGGCATGGGCTCCGACGCCGGCGACTTCAACCACGACGGCATCTACGACTTCTTCGTCAGCAACATCACCACGCCGTACGGCATCCAGGAGAGCAACTTCCAGTTCATCTCCACCGCCAAGGACAAGTCCGAGCTGCGGACCCAGCTCAGGAACGGCGCCGCGCCCTGGCAGGACCTCAGCGCCGAGCTGCGCACCGCCTGGTCCGGCTGGGGCTGGGACCCCAAGATCGAGGACTTCGACAACGACGGCGAGCTGGAGATCGTCCAGGCCACCGGCTTCGTCAAGGGCGACGTCAACCGCTGGCCGCCACTGCAGGAGCTGGCCGCCTCCAACGACCAGGTGACCAGCAACCCCAAGTCCTGGCCCAACGTCACCAAGGGCGGCGACATCGCAGGCAGCCAGTACCTGGCGTTCTTCGCGCCGGACGGCAACGGCCGCTACGCCAACCTGTCCGAGGAGCTGGGGCTGGCCGTGCCGGTGCCCACCCGCGGCATCGCGACCGGTGACGCCGACGGCGACGGCCTGCTCGACTTCGCCGTGGCGCGGCAGTTCGACGCGCCCGTCTTCTACCGGAACACCAGCACCTCCAAGGGCGCCTTCCTCGGGCTGCGGCTGACCCACGAGGATCCCGCTGCGGCGTCCGGCACCGGCTCGCCGGTGATCGGCGCGCAGGCCACCGTCGTCACCCCCGACGGGCGCACCCACATCGGCCGCGTGGACGGCGGCAGCGGCCACTCCGGCAAGCGCGCGCACGCCATCCACCTCGGCCTGGGCCAGAACGTGACAGGGCCGCTGAAGGTGCACCTGACCTGGCGCGACCGCACCGGCCAGCCGCGCAGCCAGGATCTGCAGCTCACCCCCGGCTGGCACGCCGTCCAGCTCGGCACGTCCGCGAAGGAGAAGTGACGACATGGCAGACAAGGCGGTCACCATCAAGCCGGGTCACGATCCCAAGGTCATCACCGCGCTGCGCAGGTTCGCCATCTCCATCACGGTGTTCAACATCCTCGGCTACACCTGGTTCGGCTTCGAGCAGCCGTGGACGTGGCCCTTCGTGGCGCTGGCCACCGGCTACACCGTGGAGATCGTGCTGGAGGTCATCGGCGCCCGCTCCGAGGGCAGGGCGCCCAGGTTCCTCGGCAACGGGCCGCGCGGCCTCATGGAGTTCCTCCTGCCGGCGCACATCACCTCGATCGCCCTCAACATGCTGACCTACGTCAACGACCAGGTGCTGGTCATGATGTTCGGCGTCGTCGTCGCCGTCGGCGCCAAGTGGGTGCTCAGAGCGCCCGTCCGCGGCCGGCTTCGGCACTTCATGAACCCCTCCAACCTCGGCATCGCGGTGATCCTGCTCATCTTCCCGTGGGCCAGCATCGCGCCGCCGTACCACTTCACAGAGAACGTCTACAACCCGATCGACTGGATCATCCCCGCGATCATCATCGTCGGCGGCACCATGCTCAACGGCAAGCTGACCAACCGGATGTGGCTGATCGGCGCCTGGGTCGGCGGCTACGCGCTGCAGGCGGTCGTGCGCGGGCTCATCATCGACGACATCTCCATCCTGGGCGGCCTGTCGATGATGACCGGCGTCGCGTTCATCCTCTTCACCAACTACATGATCACCGACCCCGGCACCACGCCGTCCAGGCCGCTGTCCCAGGTGGCCTTCGGCGGTGGCGTCGCCCTCGTGTACGGCCTGCTGATGGGCATGAACATCCCGTACGGGATCTTCTTCGCCACCGCGGCCGTCTGCCTCATCCGCGGCGCCTTCCTCTGGTCGCTGCACATCGTGGAGAAGGCCAGGGCGCTGGACGCCGCCAGGGTGACCGCGGAGGCCGCGCAGGCGGTCGCCGCCTCGGGCAGAGAGGTCGCGAAGGCATGACCAGGATCGCGATGGTCGGCATGGCCTGCCGCTACCCCGACGCCGCCTCACCCCGCGAGCTGTGGGAGAACGCCGTCGCCGGGCGCAGGGCCTTCCGCCGGCTGCCCGACGCCCGCATGCGGCTGGAGGACTACTGGGACCCCGACCCGGCCACGCCCGACACCTTCTACGCCAGGACCGCCGCGGTCATCGAGGGCTACACCTTCGACCGGATGGCGCACCGCATCGCGGGCAGCACCTACCGCTCCACCGACCTGACCCACTGGCTCGCCCTCGACATGGCCGGCCGCGCCCTGGCCGACGCCGGCTTCCCCGACGGCGACGGGCTGCCCCGCGCCCGCACGGGCGTCGTCGTCGGCAACACGCTGACCGGCGAGTTCACCCGCGCCAACGTCATGCGGCTGCGCTGGCCGTACGTGCGGCGCACGCTCGCCGCCGCCCTGAAGGAGCAGGGCTGGGACGACGACCGGCTGGCCACCTTCCTGGCCGGCTACGAGGAGGTCTACAAGGACCCGTTCCCGCCCGTGGACGAGGACACCCTCGCCGGCGGGCTGGCCAACACCATCGCCGGCCGCATCTGCAACCACTACGACCTGCACGGCGGCGGCTACATCGTGGACGGCGCCTGCTCCTCCTCGCTGCTGTCGGTGGTCACCGCCGCCAAGGCGCTCACCGACGGCGAGCTGGACGTGGCGATCGCCGGCGGCGTCGACCTGTCCATCGACCCGTTCGAGGTGATCGGCTTCGCCAAGACCGGCGCGCTGGCCAAGGGCGAGTTCCGGCTCTACGACCGGCACTCCAACGGGTTCTGGCCCGGCGAGGGCTGCGGCATCGTGGTGCTGATGCGGGAGGCCGACGCGCTGGCCGCAGGGCACCGTGTCTTCGCCACCGTCGCCGGATGGGGCATCTCCTCCGACGGCAAGGGCGGCATGACGCGCCCCGAGATCAAGGGGTACCGGCTGGCGCTCGACCGCGCGTACGAGCGGGCCGGGTTCGGCATCGAGACCGTGTCCCTGTTCGAGGGCCACGGCACCGGGACGGCCATCGGCGACGCGACGGAGCTGACCGCGCTGTCGCAGTCCAGGGCCGCCGCCGACCCGTCGGCGCCGCCGGCGGCCGTCGGCTCCATCAAGGGCATGATCGGCCACGCCAAGGCGGCGGCCGGGGTGGCGGGCCTCATCAAGGCCGCCATGGCCGTCCACGAGCAGGTGCTGCCGCCGACCATCGGCTGCGTCGACCCGCACCCCGTGCTCGCCGAGGAGCCCGCCGCGCTGCGCGTGCTGCGCCAGGCGGAGCCGTGGCCCGAAGGGCGGCCGCTGCGCGCCGGCGTCACCGCCATGGGGTTCGGCGGCATCAACACGCACGTCGTGCTGGAGGCCGACGCGCCCAAACGCAGGATGTCCAGCAGGACCAGGGCGCTGGCGACCGCCCAGCAGGACGCGGAGCTGTTCCTCTTCGACGCGGCCACCCGCGAGGAGCTGCGCGGGCGCGTGGCCGAGGTGGCCGCGTTCGTGCCTGCCGTCTCCTACGCCCAGCTCGGCGACCTGGCAGGGACGCTGCGCGGCGGGCTGCGCGGCCTGCCGTACCGCGCGGCGGCCGTCGTCGCCTCGCCCGAGGACGCCGAACGGCAGCTCGGCCGCGTGCTGACCGCGCTGGACTCCGGCGAGGACGAGCTGTTCACCCCGGACGGCAAGGCGTGGCTGCGCCGCGCCTCGGCCAGGCCCCGCGTCGGCTTCCTCTTCCCCGGCCAGGGCTCGGGCCGCGGCACCGGCGGCGGCGCGCTGCGCAGGCGCCTGCAATGCGTGGACGAGCTCTACCGGACGGCGAACCTGCCCGCCACCGGCGACATGGTGGCC
Source organism: Nonomuraea monospora (assembly GCF_039531895.1). NCBI lineage: Bacteria > Bacillati > Actinomycetota > Actinomycetes > Streptosporangiales > Streptosporangiaceae > Nonomuraea > Nonomuraea monospora. Next base: position 36,479 of record NZ_BAAAQX010000026.1, on the reverse strand, counting down.
ACCTCGGTGGCCCAGCCGCGCATCGCCACCGGCTCCATGGCCGGGGTGCGCGCGCTGTCCGCGCTCGGCATCGAGGCGGAGGTCGGCGTCGGGCACAGCCTCGGCGAGCTGTCCGCCCTGTGCTGGGCCGGCGCGATGGACGAGGACGCGCTCCTGCGCGTGGCCGGCAAGCGCGGCCGGGCCATGGAACGGCACAGCGACTCCGGCACGATGGCCGGGCTGCGCGCCGGCCCCGAGGACGTCCAGCGGCTGATCGGCGACCTGCCCGTGGTGATCGCCGGCTACAACTCGCCCAACCAGACCGTCGTGGCCGGCCCCGTGGACGCGATCGAGCAGGTCGGGCAGGCCGCCGCCAGGCAGGGCCTGACCTGGACCAGGCTCAACGTCTCGCACGCCTTCCACTCGCCGCTGGTGGCGCCCGCCGCGCAGGCGCTCGGCGAGGCCCTGGACGGCGAGCGGTTCACCCCCCTCGCCCGCCGGGTCGTCTCCACCGTCACCGGCGCCGAGCTGAACGGCGGCACCGACGTCACCGCGCTGCTCCTGCGGCAGATCACCGCGCCCGTGCGGTTCGCCCAGGCCGTGCGGGCCGCCGCCGACGGGCTCGACCTGCTCGTCGAGGTGGGGCCAGGCCGGGTGCTCAGCGGGCTGGCCGAGGAGCTGACCGACGTGCCCGCGGTCGCGCTGGAGACCGACGGCGAGTCGCTCACCGGGCTGCTCTCCGTGGTCGCCGCCGCCCACGTCAGCGGCGTGCCCGTCGCGCACGAGGAGCTGTTCCACGGCCGCCTCGTGCACCCCCTGGAGATCGGGACGGAGTTCTCGTTCTTCGCCAGCCCCGCGGAGTCCGCGCCGAAGCCCTTCGTCAAGGCGGTCGTCAAGCCCGCCGCGCAGACCGCCAACGGGCAGGCCCCGCAGGAGGGCGCCAAGCGCGACGGCGAGTCCACCACGGACCTGCTGCGCCGCCTGGCCGCCGAACGCGTGGAGCTGCCGCTGGAGCTGGTCACCGCGGACAGCAAGCCGCTGGACGGCCTGCACCTCAGCTCCGTCACCGTCATGCACATCCTCGACCAGGCCACCCAGCACCTCGGCATGCCCGCCGTGCAACTGCCCAACGTGGCCACCGCCACCCTGGGCGAGCTGGGCGAGGCGCTCGACCGGCTGGCGGCCCAGCCGCGCGACCGGCGGGCCCACGGCGTCGCCGCCGCGGCCACCTGGGTGCGGCCGTTCACCGTCGACCTGGACGAGCTGCCGGTGCCCCGGCGGGCGGCCGAGGAGCGGCAGGGCCGGTGGGAGCTGTTCGCGCCCGCGGGAGCGGCGCTCGCCCGACCGCTGAAGGAGGCTCTCGAACAGGAGAAGGTCGGTTCAGGTGTGCTGGTGTGCCTACCGCCGCGCTGCGCTGTGGAGGATCTGGAGCAGGCACTGCTCGGCGCCAAGTCGGCGCTCTCGGCGGGGTCCGGCGCCCGGTTCGTCCTCGTCCAGCACGGCAGGGGCGCGGCCGGGCTGGCCAAGACGCTCCACCTGGAGGCCGCCGGGCTGCGCACTACCGTCGTGCACCTGCCGGAGGCGCCCGAGCTGACCGGCACGCTGATCGGTCAGGTGGTCGCCGAGGTGGCGGCCACCTCGGACTTCTCCGAGGTGCACTACGACGCCGCCGGGGTGCGGCGGGTGCCCACCCTGCGCGCGATGCCCGCCGGTCAGGAACGCGAGGAGCAGCCGCTCACGGCGGACGACGTGCTGCTCGTGACCGGCGGCGGCAAGGGCATCACGGCGGAGTGCGCGATCGCCATGGCGGGCGCTGCGGCGGCCGGCACCGCGACCGGCCCGGCTGGAGACGTTCCCCATGCCGCCAAGCTGCTGCTGCTCGGCCGCTCCGACCCCGCCCAGGACGAGGAGCTGGCCGCCAACCTGCGGCGGATGGCCGATTCCGGCCTGACCGTCCACTACGCCAGGGCCGACGCCGCCGACCCCGGCCAGGTACGCCAGGCCGTCGCCGCGGGAGAGCGGGCGCTCGGCAAGGTCACCGCGATCCTGCACGGCGCCGGCTACAACGCCCCCGCCGGCATCGGCAGCCTGACCCAGGAAGCCTTCGCCCGCACGTTCGCCCCCAAGGTGGACGGCCTGCGCAACGTGCTCGCCGCCGTGGACCCCGGCAGGCTGCGGCTGCTGGTCACCCTGGGCAGCATCATCGGCAGGGCGGGACTCCAGGGCGAGGCGCACTACGCCACCGCCAACGAGTGGCTGGCCGACCTCACCGCCGAGGCGGGCGCGGCCAGCCCGGACACCAGGTGCCTGTGCCTGGAATGGTCGGTGTGGTCCGAGGTCGGCATGGGCGAACGCCTGTCCGTCGTCGACAAGCTGACCGAGCAGGGCATCACCCCGATCCCCGTCGAGCAGGGCGTGCGGATCATGCGCAGGCTCGTCACCGACCCCGCCGTCGAGGGCGTCGTGGTGATCAGCGGGCGCACCGAGGGCGTCGGCACCGTCCGGCGCGACGAGCCTGAGCTGCCGCTGCTGCGCTTCGTCGGCACCCCGCTGATCCGCTACCACGGGGTCGAGCTGGTCAGCGAGGTCGAGCTGAACGCAGGCACCGACCTCTACCTGGCCGACCACCTGCTCGACGGGAACCTGCTGTTCCCCGCCGTGATCGGCATGGAGGCCATGAGCCAGGTGGCCTGCGCCGCCACCGGCCGCCAGGAGGCGCCCGTCATCGAACGGGCCGCGTTCTCCCGGCCGATCATCGTGCCGCCCGGGTCGAGCACCACCCTCAGGATCGCCGCCGCCGCCACCGGCGACGACACGGTCGCCGTCACCATCCGCAGCGCGGAGACCGGCTTCGAGGTCGACCACTTCAGCGCCGACCTCCGCTTCGACGCCGGGCCCGCCCCCGAGGGCCCGCCCGGCCAGATCCCGGACGGGCTGCCCCCCGTCGCCCTCGACCCCGACACCGACCTGTACGGGCAGGTGCTCTTCCAGGGCAGCCGCTTCCAGCGGCTGCGCCGCTACCACCGGGCGGCGGCCCGCCACGTGGACGCCGACCTCGCCGTGGAGCGGGACGGCTCCTGGTTCGCCGGCTACCTGCCGGGCGACCTGCTGCTCGGCGACCCCGGCATGCGGGACGCGCTCATGCACGGCAACCAGGTGTGCGTGCCCGACGCCACGCTCCTGCCGACCGGCATCGACCGGGTACGCCCCGGCGGGGCCGCGCTGGACGACCTCGACGAGGTGCGGTACTGCGCGGCCGAGCGGAGCAGGGACGGTGACACCTACGTGTACGACATCGCGGTCCGCACCAAGACCGGTGATCTCGTGGAGCGCTGGGAGGGGCTGCGGCTGCAGGCCGTGCGCAAGCAGGACGGCCGCGGGCCGTGGGCTGCGGCGCTGCTGGGGCCGTACGTCGAGAGGCGGCTCGGGGATCTGGCCGGCGCCGCTGTCGCGGTCGTCGCGGAACCCGGCGACGAGCTGACGGAGCTGGCGCGGCAGCGGCTGCACGACGCCCCTGCCGGCGGCAGCGCGCTGGCCCACGTGCCGGGGCTGACGCTCTGCGTCGCCGGTGCCGGGACGGTGGCCTGCGCCATCACCCCGGTCGGCGGCGCGGCGGAGGCTGCGTACACGGCGCTCGCCGAGCGGATCGCCGCGCAGGCGGGGGAGAGCGGCGACGTCGCCACCGCCCGCGTCCGCGCCGCGGCGGCCTGCCTCCGCGACGCCGGACTCCCCACCCTCAGCGCCGCCGCCGCACCGGCCCCGAGCACGGCGGGCGCACCGAGCCCGAGCACGGCGGGCGCACCGAGCCCGAGCACGGCGGGCGCACCGAGCCCGAGCACGGCGGCGGGGCCGGAAGTGGGTGCGGCCTCCGGTGACGGCTGGGTGGTGCTGGACACGGCCGGCGCCCGCATCGCGACCCTCGCGACCACCGTGCGGGGCCTGAACGACCCCGTGGTGGTCGCGGTTCTCACCACCGAAGGGCGGTCATGACAGATGGACAAGTACTTCGAGTATCGCCACACGGTGGGTTTCGAGGAGACCAACCTGGTGGGCAACGTCTACTACGTCAACTACCTGCGCTGGCAGGGCAGATGCAGGGAGATCTTCCTCAAGGAGTGCGCCCCCGAGGTGCTAGCCGACCTCCAGGACGACCTCAAGCTGTTCACCCTGAAGGTCGACTGCGAGTTCTTCGCCGAGATCACAGCCTTCGACGAGCTGTCGATCAGGATGCGCCTGATCGAGCTCGCCCAGACCCAGCTCGAGTTCGGCTTCGACTACGTGCGCGTCGGCCCGGGTGACGGGGAGTTGCTCGTCGCCCGCGGCCGGCAGCGGGTCGCCTGCATGCGGGGGCCGAACACCAGGACCGTCCCGTCGAGGGTGCCGCCCGCTCTGGTGGGCGCGCTCGAACCGTACGCCGCCTAGACGCCGATCACAGGAGGTCAGCGTGCACGTCTCCTCATCAACCGCACTGACAGAAAGTGTGACTGACGCCGCGGCGCTGCGTCACGCGTTCGGCGCCTTCGCCACCGGTGTCACGGTGGTGACGACGGGCGGCCCGGTCCCTCACGCCATGACGGCCAACTCCTTCACCTCGGTCTCGCTCGACCCGCCGCTGCTGCTGATCTGCGTGGCGAAGTCGGCGAGCATGCACCGGTTCCTCGACGGCGGCTCGTTCTTCGGCGTGTCGGTGCTGGCCGCCCACCAGGAGGCCGAGGCCAGGCACTTCGCCAACCGCTACCGCGAGACGGGCGCCGCCCAGTTCGCCGCGGTGGACGTGGTGCCCGGCGAGCTGACGGACGTGCCGCTGATCGCGGACGCCGCGGTGTGCTTCGAGTGCGAGCTGTGGCGCACCTACGACGGCGGCGACCACACGATCTTCCTCGGCAAGGTGCTGTCGATGCGGCAGCGTCCGGGCAGCGACGGGCTGCTGGTCTACCGGGGCAGGTTCGCCTCGCTCGAAGAGGTCGCGGCGTGATGGCCGTCCAGACTCGACCGGCGGCGCCGGCACGCGTGCGTGCCACGCCGCCGGGCCCGCCGCTGTGGGCCGGGCCCGCCCTGTTCAGGCAGCTCGTCTCGGACCGGCTGGGCATGCTGTCCGACGCCGTCGCCAGGTACGGCGACGCCGTCAGGCTCACCATCGGCCCGAAGAGCCTCTACCTGTTCAACCATCCCGACCACGCCAAGCACGTGCTGGCCGACAACAACGCCGGCTACCGCAAGGGCCTCGGCCTGTCCGAGGCCAGGCGGGTGCTCGGCGACGGGCTGCTGACCAGCCACGGCCAGGTGTGGCGCGACCAGCGCAAGGCGATCCAGCCGCTGTTCCAGAACAAGCGGCTGGCCAGGCAGGACACGGCCGTCGCCGAGGAGACGGGCAGGCTGGTGGCCAGGCTGCGGGCCCACGCCGGCGGCGGGCCCGTGGACGTGGCGCACGAGATGACCGCGCTGACGCTCGGCGTGCTGGGGCGGACGCTGCTGGAGGCCGATCTCGGCGCGTACGAGTCCATCGGGCACGGCTTCGAGGGCGTCCAGGACCAGGCGATGTTCGAGATGGTGACGCTGGGCGCGGTGCCGCTGTGGCTGCCGCTCCCGCTGCACCTGCGTTTCCGGCGGTCGCGCCGCGAGCTGCACCGGGTCGTGGACGCGCTGGTCGCCCACCGGATCGAGCATCCGACCGGCGGGGACGACCTGCTGTCCCGCCTGATCGCCGCCGCCGGTGGGGCGCCCGACCCGCGGGTGGGCCGTGACCGGCTGCGCGCCGAGCTGATCACGATCCTGCTGGCGGGGCACGAGACGACGGCCAGCACGCTGTCGTGGGCCTTCCACCTGCTGGACCGCCATCCGGACGTGCGCGAGCGGCTGCGCGAGGAGGCCGTCTCCGTGCTGGGGGACCGGCCGCCGGCCGTGGACGACCTGCCCAGGCTCACCTACACCACCATGGTGCTGGAGGAGGTCATGCGGCTCTATCCGCCGGTGTGGGCGCTGACCCGCGTGGCGGTGACGGGCGACGAGGTGGGCGGGTACCGGGTGCCCGCCGGGGCGGACGTGCTGATCAGCCCGTACACGCTGCACCGGCATCCGGCGTGGTGGCCGGACCCTGAGCGGTTCGACCCCGGCCGGTTCGCGCCGGGCGCGCGCTCGGACCGGCCCAGGTACGCCTACATCCCGTTCGGCGCCGGGCCGAGGTTCTGCGTCGGCAGCCACCTGGGGATGATGGAGGCCGTGTTCGTGCTGGCGTCGGTGGCGCGCGAGCTGCGGCTGACGAGCCTGCCGGGACGGCCGGCGGTGCCCGAGGCGATGCTGTCGCTACGGGTGCGCGGCGGGCTGCCGATGACCGTCGAAGTCCTGTAGGAAGCGCGGAAAAAAGGGCCGCGAGCGGTGATTTGTCACCGCTCGCGGCCCTGCGCGTCCGTGGTCGCCTTCACCCGGTGTCCTCCCGCTTCCACCCGTCGTCCTCCTGCCACGCGGCCAGCACGTCGCCCAGGGCGAGCAGGTGCGGCGGGTCGAAGCTGCCCATCGGCCTGAGCGCCAGGTCGGCCCGGTGGCTGCCGCCGCCGGCGCCGACCGCGATGGGGCCGCGGCGCGCCACGCACAGCGAGACGTCGCTGGCGGGCGGCAGGTTGACGGCGTCGTCGCAGCCGTCGGCCACCGACTGGGCCAGCAGGTACCAGTGGCCCGCGGGCACGTCGTCCATGACGAACGGGCCCGGCCGGCTGAGCACGGTGTAGCTGGCGGGCTTGCCCTCCAGCAGTTGCCCCACGAACATCCCGGCGAAGACCGGCCGGTCGGGCAGCGGCGAGGTGACCGTGCCGTGCACGGTGGCGGTGCCGCCGCCCCGCGACCTGCTGGCCCCGCCCGCCAGGCTCATCCTCGGCACGCCCAGGACCTGGCGGTACCGGCTGGGGGACAGGCCGACGCTCCGCGTGAACCGGCTGCTGAACGTGCCGACGCTGGAGTAGCCGACCTGATGGCTGATGTAGGCGATGTTCAGCGAGGTCGAGGCGAGCAGCCGCTTGGCCTCGCGCAGCCGCACGGCCGACAGGAACCGGCCTGGTGACAGCCCCGTGACCCGCTGGAACACCCGTGAGAAGTGGAACTTGCTGAACATCGCGGTGTGCGCCATGTCGTCGATCGTCAGTTGCTCACCGAAGTTCTGCTGAATGTCGTCGATCACTCGCATGACCGCTCGTTCGATGACGTCGTCCATGTGGCCCTCCGCTTCCGGATCGGCCGGCGATGCGCGTTTTCCGGATCCCCGTCGATAAATTTCCATTCGGTGGTACACGTGCTGGGACCGGGTTAATGCTGCACGGTTCGCGAAACTGTTCCGAAAAAAGTCGCGACGGCTTTCCTTGCAAAACCCTGTTGATTGTTGTCAACTGTCGTGAGGAGGCCGGAGCGCGCGGGGGGCCACGCGGGCGACCAAGGGAATCGGCCATCCTTCGAGCGTACGAGCGCCTCGGCCGCGAGCCGGCGGGGATGCGGCGGAAATAGGGGTGCCGCGCCCGAGAATAGGGGTGCCCCCTCGAATAAGGGCGCCGGGCGCGCGGATAGGGGTTGTGCCGCAAAGTACGCCGATCGATTCTCTGAATATCGACCGACGGCGGAAAACCGGGGAGCGAAACATTATGGCCGAAGGGCGGGGCGAACAAGAATTCACGCGCTTCGTCCAGCGGACCAGGCCCGCGCTGCGGCGCATCGCGTACGCGCTGTCCGACGACTGGCACGAGGCGGACGACCTGGTCCAGCGGACGCTCATGACGATCTTCCTGCGCTGGCCGGAGCTCGAACGGCGGGACAGGATGGCGCCCTACGCGCGCCGCGTCATGACGCGGCTGCTCATCAGCGACCGCAGATCGTCGCGGTGGACCAGGGAGGTCCTGTTCGGCGTGCCGCCCGAGGCCGCCGCCGCCCACGACCCGTACGTCCCGGTGAGCCAGCGCATGATGCTGCGCGACGCGCTGGCCAGGCTCGGCCCCCGCCAGCGCGCCACCATCTTCCTGCGCTTCTGGGAGGACCGCAGCGTGGAGGAGACCGCGCGGGTCCTCGGCAACGAGTCATCCACGGTACGCAGCCAGACCGTCCGCGCGCTGAACACCCTGAGGGACGCGCTGGACGCCTCATCCACGTAAGGAAGGCCCATGAGCGCACAGCTCTCCACGGACCACGAGACGATGGTCACCACGCTCGAGGCGTTCGCCGACACGATCGTTCCCGGCGCCAAGCGCTCCGGCCAGGACAGGGCGGTGGCCGGCGCGAGCCCCACCGGCGGCGCGGTGGCCGCGGGCGCGATGGAGCTGATCACCTGGGACGCCACCGGCATCAGCCAGAGCCTGGACGGCTACGCCCGCGCACTCAACGAGCACGCGCGCGAGCACGCCGGGCAGCACGGCCTCGACCTGGACGGGGACGTCCCGCCGTTCGTGGCGCTGGACTTCGGGCAGCGCACCGCCCTGGTCCGCGTGCTCACCGCGCCCGGCCACCCCGACAAGGCGCTGTGGGTGCTGCTGTCCCTGTTCTGCTACATGGCCTACGACTCGGCCGCGCACACCGGCACCGTCGCCGCGCTGGAGGCCGGCCACCCGGGCCTGACCTCCATGCGCCTGGCCAAGCCGGACCCGGACGGCCTGTGGCGCTTCCGCGCCTGGTCCTACGGCAGGCAGCTCGCCGACCTCCACCCCGGCACCACCGACACAGGGAGTCCCGCATGAACAGCGTCGAGCGCACCGACGTGCTCGTGGTCGGCACCGGCTTCGGCGGCGCGATCACCGCCTACCACCTGGCCGCCGGCGGGGCCGACGTGGTCATGCTGGAGCGCGGCCCGTGGCTGACCGCCGACGAGTACGACCACGACTTCAAGCTCGGCTCGTCCTACACGCGGATCTTCGACTTCACGGTCGGCGACGGGATGAGCGTGCTCGGCGGCAACTGCGTGGGCGGCGGCAGCGTCGTCTACTTCGCCGCGATGCCGCGCGCGCCCCGCTTCGTCTTCGACCGGCGCGGCGGCATCAACCGCCGCATGTGGCCGTCGTCGATCACCCGCGACACGCTCGACCCCTGGTACGACCGCGTCGCCGAGTCGATCGCGATCACCCGGCAGGGCTGGGACGACGTGTCCTACTCCGGCGGGCTGTGGGCCGCCGCCTGCCGGCACTCCGGCCGCACCGCCAACCCGGTGCCCGCCGCCGTGGACACCGCCGCCTGCGTCAACTGCAACTGGATGATGGCCGGCTGCCGCTTCGACGCCAAGCAGTCGCTGCTGCTCAACTACCTGCCCGCCGCGCTCGCCCACGGGGCGCGCATCAGGCCGCTGCACGAGGTGCAGAGCATCGCCAAGAGCCCGGACGGCGGCTACCGCGTGCACTACAAGCTCGTGGACGCCGAGGACTACCGGATCACGGCCGGCGAGGGCAGCATCGACGCCAAGGTCGTCGTGCTCGCGGCGGGCGCCGCCGCCACGCCGGTCATCCTGCAGCGCAGCGCCGCCGAGCTCGGCCCGATGCCGCACGCCGTCGGACGCTACTTCTCCGGCAACGGCGAACGCCTCAACACCGCCGTGCTGAACGAGGACCGGGTGCGCGAGGTGCTCGGCCTGGAGCTCGACCCGGCGGCGTTCCAGATCGGCAAGGGGCCCACGGTGGCCAACTGGGACCGGCTGGACGGCTCGCTGCCCGAATACACCCGCTTCTCCCTCGAACAGCTCTACTTCCCGCCCGGCCTCGGCACCATCCTCGCGCTGACCGGCGGCCAGGACCCGCGCTGGTTCGGCCTGGAGAAGAAGGAGCTGCTCAGCCACTGGCAGAAGTGGCTGATCATCTTCCAGATGATCGAGGACGACAACGAGGGCGTCTTCGGCCCACCGCCCGCGCGCGGCAACGCCGACCGGGTCTCCCAGCAGATGCTCGGCCTCGGCACGCTCAGCTACAAGCCGACGCTCAACACGCAGGCCGCGTGGGCGATGGCCGACGCCGAGTGCAAGGACATCCTCGAACGCGACGGCCTGGCCAGCGTCACACCCTGGACCAACGACCTGGTCGGCGCGTACACCGTGCACCCGCTCGCCTCCTGCCGCATCGGCGACGATCCGCGCACCTCCGCCCTCGACGACCGGCACGAGCTGCGCGGCCACCCGGGCATCTTCGTCACCGACGGCTCCGCCGTGCCCGGCGCGCTCACGGTGAACCCGGCCATGACCATCTCCGCCCTCGCCGAACGTGCCGTGCCCGCCATCGTCCGCGCGGCCCGGGAACGCGGGGTGGACGTCACCTACGGCGCGCCCGCGCCCAGCGGCTCGACCGCCGGCCGGCGCGGCACCGCGCCGCTGGTGCCCGCCCTGGGAGGGTGACGTGGGCCGGATGCTCGCCCTCGCGACGGCGCGCGGCGTGCTCGCCCAGGTGCGCCACGTCTCCCCGGTGCCGCCGCGCGCGGCACACGGGCTCGTGGCGCGGGTGTACGCGCAGCTCGTCCGGGACTTCGGCATGGCCGCCCCGCCCGTCCTGCTGCACTCGCCCGCGCCCGAGGTGCTGGCGGCCTGCTGGGTGATGCTGCGCGAGTCGCTGCTGTGCGGGGGCGCCTCCGAGCGGGTGGTCAAGGAGGTGGTGGCGAGCGAGGTCTCGGCCGCCAACGCCTGCCCGTACTGCGTGGACGTGCACCGCGCCACGCTGCGCGGCCTGCCGGGGCACGACGATCCCCGGCTCGCGTCCGTGGCGGCCTGGGCCCGCACCCTGGGCGGCGGGGGAGTGGCGGCGGGACGGCCTCACGCGCCGGACGCGGGACGGCCGCCCGTGCTGGATGCGGGACGGCCTCACGCGCCGGACGCGGGACGGCCGCCCGTGCTGGATGCGGGACGGCCTCACGCGCCGGACGCGGGACGGCCGTTCGCACCGGACGCGAGCCTTGTCGCCGTGGCCGTCACCTTCCACTACCTCAACCGCATGGTGGCGGTGTTCCTCGGCGACTCGCCGCTGCCGCCCGAGCTGCCCCGCCGCGCCCGCGGCCCCGCGCTGCGCCTGTTCGGCCGGATCATGAGCCCGGCCGCCCGCAGGACCCCGCCGCCCGGCCTGTCGCTGCCGCTGCTGCCCGCCGCACCCGCGCCGCCGGACCTCCTGGCGTGGACGGGCACAGGACGCCTCGCCGACGCGTTCGCCAGAGCGTCGGCCGCCATCGAGAGAGCAGGGCAGCGCTCGGTGCCCGCCCCCGTCCGAGAGCTGGTCACGGAACGTCTCGCGGCATGGGACGGCGGCCCGCCCGTCATGCCCTCGGACGGCGGCCCGCCAGCCGGCCCTCCCAGCCGCGCCTGGGCCACCGAGGCGGCGGCCGGCCTGCCGCCGGACCAGCGCCCCGCCGCGACGCTGGCCCTCCTGACCGCGCTGGCCCCCTACCAGGTCGGCGACGGCACCATCGCGGCCTGCCGAAGCACCCGGAGCGGCGGCCACGACGACCGCGCGCTCATCGAGCTCACCGCGTGGGCGAGCCTGTCGGCCGCGCGCCGCGTCGCCGACCGGCTCCCCGCGCTCACCCCAGTCAACGTTTCATCGGTGGAAAGGACGGACCCGTGAGCGAACTCGACGCCGTACTCGGCGACCTGGCCTCGGACGGCGACCAGCTCGACAGCCTGGTGGCAGGCCTCGAACCGGCCCAGTGGCAGTTGCCCACCCCCGCGCCGGGGTGGACGATCGCCGACCAGATCGCGCACCTGACGTTCGTGTTCCGGCTGGCCGCCACGGCGGCCACGGACGCGGCGGCCTTCGAGAACCTGACGAAGGACGCGCAGCACAACTTCGACGGCGCGGTGAACGCCGCGCTCAAGGCGTTCGCCGACGACACGCCCGCCACTCTGCTGACCAAGTGGCGCGCCCAGCGCTCCGCCGCCGTCAGCGGGCTCGCCTCGGTGCCGGCGGACCAGACGGTGCCGTGGCTGGTCAACCCGCTGCCGCCGATCGTGCTCGCGTGCGCGGGCATCATGGAGCAGTTCGCGCACGGCCAGGACATCGCCGACGCGCTCGGGGTGTCACTCCGGCGCGGCGACAGCCTGCGGCACCTGGTGGTGTTCGCGGTGCTCACGAAGGACTTCGGCTACCTGTCGAGGGGCGAGACCCCGCCGGGCGCCGAGTTCCGCTTCGAGATCACCGGGCCTGGCGGCGAGCTGTGGGCGTACGGGCCCGAGGACGCGGAGCAGCGCGTCAGCGGGCTCGCCGAGGACTTCTGCCTGCTGGTGACCCGGCGCAGGCACCGCGCCGACGTCGCGGTCACCGCGGTGGGCGAGGAGGCCGACCGGTGGCTGGACATCGCCCAGGCCTACCGCGGCCCTGCGGGCGCCGGACGGCGTCCCGGCCAGTTCCCGCGCAGGAGCGCGGCCTGACAGGCGTCCGTCCCGGCCGGGTCTCGCACAGGAGCGCGGCCTGAGGGACGCGCTCGCAGCGGCGGGCGCTCGTCACTTGTGCCAGGCGACCAGGAACTCCGCCAGTGAGATGCGCCCGTCCACGTCGCCGTCGTGCTCGTCCGACACCTTGAAGGCCGTCGTGCTCGTCCGACACCTTGAAGATCGAGTCGAGCTCGGCGGCGGTGACCTCCTCGGCCACCCCGACGGATTCTAGGCGGCCAGAGCACGGCGATCGACCTTGCCGTTGGCCGTCTGCGGCAGCCCGGGCACGAGCGTGATCTCCCTGGGATACTTGTGCGGCGCCAGCCTGCCCCGCACGTACGCCTTCAACTCCTCCGCCGACACCGGCGCGGTGGCCACCACGTAGGCGCGCGGCCTGCTCAACCCCCCTGACTGCTCGCCCACCACCACGCACTCCGCCACCGCCTCGTGCGTCAGCAGGCAGTTCTCGATCTCGGCGGGCGCGATCCACACCCCGCCCACCTTCAGCATGTCGTCCGCCCTGCCGTGGAAGCGGTAGAACCCGTCGGCGTCCCTGCTGACCAGGTCGCCGGACAGGACGGTGCGCTCGCGGACGAACGTGCCCGCCGACTTGACCGGCTCCTGCCAGTATTCCGTCGCGACCGTGTCGCCCGTCACCTCCAACCGGCCGACCTCGCCGTCGCCCACCCGCGCGCCGTGCTCGTCCACCACCCTGGCCCGATACCCGGGCACCAGCTCGCCGAGCGTGCCCGGCCGCACGCGCCCGGGCCGGTTGGACAGATAGATGTGGTACGCCTCCGAGGAGCCGATGCCGTCGATCACCTCCACCCCGAACGTGTCGAGCCAGCGCCGGTGCAGCTCGGGAGGCAGCGGCTCGCCCGCCGACGTGCACAGCCGCAGGCAGCTCAGGTCCTGCCGGGCGGCGCCGGGGTGGGCCAGCATCGCGCTCATCATGGTCGGCACGTTCACCAGGATCGTCGGGCGGTGCTCGGCGATCAGCTCGAAGATCGTCTCGGCCCTGCTCCGCTCGGGGAAGACCACGCCCGCGGCGCCCGCGCCGAACGGGAACAGCGCGGCCAGGTCGCGGGCGTAGCCGAAGAACAGCTTCGGCACCGGCAGCACGACGTCGTCCTCGCCGATGCCCAGCACGCCGCGCGCGTACCACTCGAAGCTGCGGTGCGGGCTGCGCGCGGGCAGCACGCAGGCGCGCGGCGCGCCCGTGCTGCCGGTGGTGAACTTCCAGATCGCCGGGTCCTCAGGCCCGACGTGGACGGGGTCGAGCCTGTCGGACTGGGCGCCGACGAGCGTGTCGAAGTGGTGCTCACCGGCGCGCAGCCCGCCGCGCGGGTAACCCGTCACCAGCAGGTCGGTCGCGCCGGCGGCGCGCAGGTTGTCCAGAACGGCAGGGTCGGCCAGGACGACCTTGGGCTTGGTGTAGTCGACGAAGTAGCGGTAGTCCTTGGGGCGCAGATAGGTGTAGACCTCGGCGGTGATCGCGCCGATCTGCTGCGCGCCGTACCAGGTGGCGACGAACTCGGCGCCGTCGCCCGCCGCGATGAGGACCCGGTCGCCGCGCCGCACGCCGAGCGCGCGCAGCGCGTTCCCGGCCCGGGCGGCCAGCGACCGCAGCTCGCCGTAGCTGATCGGGCCCGCGCGGGTGATGAGCGCGGTCGCGTCCGCCCGGCCCGCGCCGAGGAACCGCGTGGTGATGTTGTAGGAGTCCATGCCTCCACGGTGCACGCGGGCACCGGCGCGGGGACAGCTTCGGGCCGGGCAGCAAGCTGGGCGTGCCTGGCAGGTTGCTGTCAGCGGCGGGCTTCTCTGCGATTGCTCGATCAGGGGCGGCACGTTGACTGCCGTGGCGGGCGCCACCTGTACTGAAGGCGCAGGCTTTCCTGTTCCCGGCTGAGGAGTGGCAATGGCGTCCGTGCCCGCAGGCTCGTGGTCGACCGCCGGAGTGGACGAGGTGGTCGACTGCCTGGGCGGCGCCGTTCACCTGGCCTACGCGGAGGCCGCCGGCGAGGGGGGCGCGGAGGTCGCGGTGATCGTGGCCGGCTTCTCCGGTCACGAGGCCCGCACCCGCGCCCGCGCCCGAGCCCGCGCGGAGGCCATGCGCGCCCTGTGCGAGCCGGCCGGACGGACGTCCAGGAGTGCGGGCGGGCGTGCCGCCGCCAAGGAGTTGCGGCTGGACGACTTCGTCGAAGACCCGCCCCGGAGCGCGGGCGGCACGGTGCCCGGCGTGGGCCTGCTGACCGGCAACCGCTACCTGCTGCCCGCCGAGGTCGTCTGGCTGGACCGGCAGGAGTCCGGCGTCGAACCGGCCACCAGCGGGGTGGTCGGCCACGGCGTCCCGGAGGCGATCGCGGAGATCTTCGCCCACGACGTGGTCGCGCGCTGGTGGGCCGGCCCGCACCGCCCGCTGCTGCGCGTCTCCGAGCAGCTCGACCGGCTGCTGCCGCCGGGGGTGATGGACGCGGCGGTGGGCCTGGGCCTGCGGGTGTCGGCGTTCGTGCTGTCGGCGCAGGACGCCAGCGTCGCCCTGGTGACCGTCGGCGGGGACGCGGGCGCGCTGGCCGTCGCCGCCGACCGCACCGTGAAGTCGGCGGTGAGCGAGGCGTTCCTGCTCGCCATGGCGTCCAGGGCGCAGCCGTGGCACACGCTGCCGCTGCCCGACTCGCTGCGGCGCTTCGCGGTGTGGCACCGCGAGGGCGACTACGCCGCCTACCTGGAGGGCATGGCCGTCGAGGCGGACACGTCGCTGGTGCACGAGCTGGGCGGGCTGCGCCCGGCGAGCTGGCCGGAGATCGCCGCCCACCGGTTCGGCCACGAGCCCGTCGCGGTGGAGCCGGGGACGCCTGGCCAGGTGGCCAAGGTGGTCTGCCCCGGCGCGGCCTGCTACCGGGCCACCCGATCGGCGACCGTGCTGCCCTGCCCGATCCCCTGACACACCGCACGATACGAGGGGACGCGCCGCCCCCGGCCACCGATGATGGTGCCAGGAGCTCCATGTGCAGGCAGGAGGTGCGCGATGGATCTCTCGGTCATTGGCATCACCCCGCAGGCGGAACAGGTATACCGCTTCTTCCTCAAACACAAGGGCGAGGGCGTCGGCTCCGTGCCGGAGGCGCTCGGCATGGACCCCGACACGGTCGAGGAGGCCGTGGACCTGCTCAGCAGGCTGTCCATGATCGACCTCACCGACCGCTACCGCGTCACCGCCACCGACCCGCGCGTCGCCATCGAACGCCTGGTCGAGCAGCGACTGGAGGAGCTGAACGCGGAGATCAGACGGGTGTTCAGCGCCCGCGACGCCATCTCCTCCTTCCAGGACGACAAGCGGGAGGGCGACAAGGGCGCCGCCGTCCTCGACATCGAGCGGGTGGAGGACGGCGCACGCGTCCGCCAGCGCCTGGACGACCTGGCGTTCTTCTGTTACAAGGAGACGCTCTGCCTGCACCCCGGCGGCCCGTTCACCGAGGTGATGATCGAGTCGGCGCTGCCGCTCGACCAGCGGTCGCTGCGCCGCGGGCTGGCGCTCAAGCAGATCTTCCACCCGAAGGCGATCGAGGACCCGCGCATGCTGTCCTACCTGCGCGAGCTGGTCAACCTCGGCGCGGAGATCCGCATCACCGACGAGCACATGGACCGCATGCTGATGTACGACCGCAGCGTGGCCGTCGTGCCCATCGACCCCTCGCACCACTCAGCCGGAGCGCTGCTGGTGCGCGAGCCGGGCCTGATCTCGCAGCTCTACATCTACTTCGAGGGCCTGTGGAAGGGCGCCGTGGACCTGCGCCGCCACCTCGACCCGCAGGAGGAGGAGCCGGCGCTGTCGCAGATGGAGCAGCGCATCCTCACCGTGATGGCGACGGCCGACAAGGACGAGATCGCCGCCCGCGAGCTGGACATCTCCGTACGCACCTACCGCCGCTACGTGGCCGACCTCATGGCCAGGCTGGGCGCGGCCAACCGCTTCCAGGCGGCGCTGCGGGCGAAGGAGGAGAACTGGATCTGACGGCCCGGTCCGGCACACCAAGAGGTGACACCCAGCGGGCTCCGATCTTTCACTGAAGGAATCGGAGAAGCCTGTTAGGAGAAGACGATGAGCATCTCTGAGCTGGACATCACCGCAGAAGAACTCGAACGGGCCGTACAGCCGGCGCCCCCCTCGATGGACCGGCTCCGCGACGACCTCGGCAGGCTGCGCCAGGACATCGCCGACGGCGACCACCGGGGCGTGGAGCGGCAGCGCAGGCTCGGCAAGCGCACCGCCCGCGAGCGGCTGGACCTGCTGCTGGACGAGGGCTCGTTCGTCGAGCTGGACATGTTGCGCAGGCACCGCGCGCAGGGCCTGGGCATGGAGCGGCAGCGGCCGCACACCGACGGCGTGGTGACCGGCTCCGGCACCGTGGACGGCCGCCGCGTGTTCGTCTACGCGCAGGACTTCACCATCTACGGCGGCTCGCTCGGCGAGGCGCACGCCCTGAAGATCCAGAAGGTGATGGAGCTGGCGCTGTCGACCGGCGCGCCGTTCATCGGGCTGAACGACAGCGGCGGCGCCAGGATCCAGGAGGGCGTCATGTCGCTCAACGGCTACGGCGGCATCTTCCAGCGCTACGTGCAGGCGTCGGGCGTCATCCCGCAGATCAGCGTGGTGCTCGGCCCGTGCGCCGGCGGCGCGGCCTACTCCACGGCGCTGGCCGACTTCACGTTCATGGCCGGCGACACCGCGCAGCTCTACCTGACAGGGCCGGACGTGGTGGAGGCCGTCACGGGCGAGCGGGTGACGCACGCCGAGCTGGGCGGCGCCCAGGTGCACGGCAGCCGTTCAGGCGTGGCCACGTTCGTGCACGACGACGAGGAGGAGTGCCTGGCCGCCGTGCGGGACCTGCTGTCGCTGCTGCCGAGCAACAACCTGGGCAGGCCGCCCGCCGCGCCGACCTGCGGCGCGGCCACCGACGTGCGCCCCAGGCTCGCCGAGATCGTCCCCGCTGAGCAGCACAAGTTGTACGACATGCGGGAGGTGCTGGCGGAGCTGGTGGACGACGGGGACTTCCTGGAGACCCACCGGAACTGGGCGGGCAACGTGATCTGCGCCTTGGCCAGGATCGACGGCGAGGTGGTCGGCCTGGTGGCCAACCAGCCGACGGTGCTCGCCGGCGTGCTTGACGCGAAGGCCGCCCAGAAGGCGGCGCGTTTTGTCAGATTCTGTGATGCCTTCTCCATTCCGCTGGTGACGCTCGTGGACGTGCCGGGCTTCCTGCCGGGCAAGGACCAGGAGTACGAGGGCGTCATCAGGCACGGCGCCAAGCTGCTGTACGCCTACTGTGAGGCGACGGTGCCGCGCATCTCGGTCATCCTGCGCAAGGCGTACGGCGGGGCGTACATCGTCATGGACTCGCGCTCCATCGGCACCGACCTCTCGCTCGCCTGGCCCACCAACGAGGTCGCCGTGATGGGCGCGGAGGGCGCCGTCAACATCATCTACCGCCGGCAGCTCGCCGCGGCGGCCGACCCCGTCACCGAGCGGGCCGAGCTGCTCGAACGGTACAAGCGCGAGCTGATCCATCCCACGTACACGGCGGAGCGGGGGCTCGTGGACGACGTGATCGACCCGGCCGACACCAGGGCGGCGCTCGCCCGCGGCCTGGCCATGCTCCGCGACAAGCGCAAGCACAGCGCGCCGCGCAAGCACGGCAACGTCCCGCTCTGACCCTCCTCCCGGAGCCCTTCCCTGAGCCCGCCTCGGGACGCCTCTGAGCCCCTCAAGACGTCCCCTGAGCCTCGCTCAGCCCGCCCCTGACCCCGCACTCGACCGGCCCCCGCCCTTCCCCCACCCCCAGCCCGGCCTCGGCGTGACCGAGGCCGGGCTTTTCGTGTGCTCACCGCCCCTCCCTGACAACATGCGGTGCCCCGCATGCAGCTTCCTGCCTCCCCAACGCCTCGATCGCCGCCCCCCGCCCCCGCACAGTGGAGCTGTGAGGACATGACGCAGGAGCAGGGAGGCCCGACATGAAGCGCACTTTCCTCCACGGCCGGAGGGACATGCCGCCATGGTGATCCAGTTGACGATGCGCCAGGCGCACGGCCTGCCGCTGCCGGCCTCACCGGTGGACGGCATCCGCATCATGGCGCTGCTGCCCTCCGGATGGCACAAGGACCTCGCCCAGGCCACCGGCGCCATCGTCATCCGCGTGCGCCCCGACGAGCCGCTCACGAGCGCTCAGGTGGGCGAGCGGGTGCGGGAGATCCTCGCCAATCCGGAAGTGGACCGCTGGGAACTGGTGGGCTGCCACCGTCTTGTCACGCGTAACGCCAGGGAGGACGACAGATGATTGCTTCGGTGCTGACACAGGGACAGTGCCAGATCTGGTGGGCGGGTCCGGACGACCGGACCGAGGAGAGCATGGCCGTGGTGCTGAGCGAGCGTGAGCTGGGCAGGGCGGCGAGGTTCCGCCGCGCCGCCGACCGCCGCCGTTTCGTCACGGGAGCCTGGCTGCTGAGGACGGCGAGCGCCGCCCAACTGGGCACCAGCCCGCAGGACGTGGCGGTCGACCGGTCATGCCCGGACTGCGACCGCTACCACGGCAAGCCGGAGCTCAAGGGTGACGGCGCCCACCTGCACGTGTCGATCTCGCACTCGGGCGACCGGGTCGTGGTGGCGCTGACCGAGGAGGGGCCGCTGGGCGTGGACGTGGAGGCCGTTCCCGCCGAGCCGGTGGACGACCTGGCGCGCTGCGCGCTCACCCCGTGGGAGCAGGCTCAGCTCGACTCGCTGCCCCGCCACGAGCGCTACGAGGCGTTCGTCCGGCTCTGGGTGCGCAAGGAGGCGGCGCTGAAGGCCACCGGTCACGGCCTGCGGGTCCCGCCGACGGAGGTGGAGGTGAGCGGCCCGTTCGCCGAGCCGGCGCTGCTGAGCTGGCCGCTCGACGTGCCCCCCGAGCACGTGCGCTTCCGCTCGCTGCACCCCGGTGACGGGTACGTCGCCGCGGTGGCGGTCATCACGCGGGAGAGCACGGTCACCGTGGCCGAGCGGCGGGCGCTGCCGGGGCGCAGCACGGCGCGCGTGGCGGACGACGCCCTGCTCGTGGCGGCCTGAGACGCCGGGGCCCCGCCACGTCCTGCTGCCACGACGGTGTGGCGGCGGGACGACGGCGGGGCCTCGTCATGAGCGAGAGGCGGCCGGGGCGCGGCGGGGCCGCCTCACGTACAGGAACCACAGGACGGCCGCGGCGGCGCCGAGCAGCAGCGCGCGGAACATCCACTCGCCGGAGCCGCCTGGGCTGTACACCCGGGCGGGCGCGCCGACGTCCACGGCGGGCACCGACCGCCCGGCCTGCTGGGTGGCGCGGTCGCTGCCGTACAACTCCACGCCGCGCCGCAGCACCATCCCGTCCGAGGCGCGGAAGTCACCGGTCCACACGCACGACTCGTGCCCGGGATGCTCGACGCAGCTCAGCTCGACCGGCACGAAACGGCCCGCCTCGCCCTCCGCGAACGCCGCGCGCAGCACCGTACCGGCGTCCTGCGCCCCCAGATAGACGAGCAGCCCCGCGAAGAGGGTGAGCACCACGGAGAAGGCGGACGGGCGGGCCCGCCTGGCGGGCGTCATCACCAACTCGGCGCGACAGCGCAGGTGCACCGCATGCGCGCGCCCTCGGACACGCGCGGACGCCGGTGCAGGATCACCGCCACCACCATCGGCGCGAACACCAGCGCGTTGTAGAACAGGTGCAGCTCCATGCGCGGCACGAGGAGCTGGATCAGGCTGGTCGGCGCGGGACGGCCCAGCAGGTTCGCACCCACCAGCGCCTGCACGAGCAGCAGCAGGTGCTCCAGGTGGTGCCAGACCTGGATGCCGAGCGAGACGTTCCACCACGTACGGGATCTGCCGACGAACCCGCCGCGCAGCATGATCAGCCCGGTCAGCATGAGCAACGCGTAGCCGTAGTGCATCCACTCCGACGAGATCAGCCACGGGAACGGCACGCCGAGCAGGCCGCGCGCCTCCTTCAGCGGCCAGCCGAGCGCGTAGACCTGCACGGCCTGCGCGAGGTGCTCGCCCCAGTGGGCGACCACGACGACCATGAACGCGGTGAGCGCGGCCTTGTGATGGCGCGCGTTCAGACCGGTGGGCAGAGCTTCCGTGCGCATGCGCGTACCTCGATTCTGACCTGGAGTTTTCTTCCCAGCCTGAATCGAGGCGCGGTACGCGGCATCTCAGAGCGTGCGCAGTTGGAACAGCAGCTGCTTGGTGGTCATCGTGACCCCGCACGAGCCGGCCACGAAGCGGAGCGTCTGCAGGTGGTCGGCGGCGGTGCGGTCCGCGATCGCGTCGGCCACGATGTAGGGCTGGATGTCGTGGGTGAAGGCGTCGTGCGCCGTCGCCAGCACGCCGGCGTGCGCGTACACGCCGGCGACGATGAGCTGGTCGCGGCCCGACTCGCGCATCCGCCACAGCAGCGTGGACTCGTGGAAGGCGCTGTGCCGCCGCTTGGCGATGAGCCAGTCGTGCGGCCTGGGCGCCACGCAGTCGGGGAAGCGCCGCTGCGCCGCGTCGAGCCGCGGGCCGCGCTCCTCCTGGAAGTCCTTGAGCAAGCCCTGCTGCCGCTCGGTCATCAGACCGGGCTGCGCCGCGTAGGCCACGGGGACGCGCAGCCGCGTGCACTGCTCGCGCAACTCGGCGACGTTCCTCAGCAGGTCGCGCAGCGGGGCCTCGCCGTGCGGGAAGGCGTCCAGCACGCTGGTGCGCATGTCGAGCAACAGGAGCACGGCGCGCCGGGGGTCGGGCGTCCACGGCGGGGTGTTCCCGGGAAGCTCTCCCGTGTCCGGCATCGGATAAGGCTCGAATTCCGCAACAATCGTCATGTCAGCTCACCCGTATTATCTCGGCTTTCCTTCATGATCCGCCTGGGGCGAATGCGGCCGAAAGGTGGTACGGCGGCAGGAAGCTGCCTCCCTGTCGCCGTTTCTTGCCAGCCTAGAAAGGGAGCTTCTTGCCGGCCGGTGTGCGCAGGTCGAGCGAGGTGGGCGCGGGCTTCTTGGTGGGCTTGGAAACGCGAATACGTCGCATGATGAACTCCGTTCGGATTCCCCTTGCAGCGACGGTAACCGCTTGCCGGAATGCGGAGTTCTCGCGCCGTGCCCCACCCCGGACAGAGCAATTTCGGAGATGTCCCCGCGGGCGCGGGATGCGAGCCTCGTTGACGACGGGCGGGCGCCGTCGACGACGGGGACGCCGCCCGGCGAGGAGGCGCGATGCTGAAGCTCCCGACCCCCAGCGGAGCCGAGCTCGTCGCCCGCGCCGCGGACCTGGCGCGGGCCCTGCGCGGCAGGACCGCCCGCGCCGAACGCGACAGCGCCCCCAACTCCAAGACCCCGCCCCCCAAGAGCCCGCACCCCGAGACCTTGCACCCGGAGATTTTGGACGCCATGACGCTCGCCGGTGTGTACCGGCTGTGCGTGCCCGCCCGCTTCGGCGGCTACGCGGCGGACGCGGGCACCGTCGCGGCGGTCGCGGCCGAGCTGGCCGGGGCCGACGGCGCCGCCTCCTGGGCCGCCGCCGCCTCGTGGAGCGCGGCCTGGGCCTGCGCGATGTTCCCCGGCCAGGCGCAGGAGGACGTGTTCTCCGGCGGCGACGTGCGCATGAGCGGCACCCTGCGGCCCACCGCGATGGCGTTCGAGACCGGCGAAGGCATCGAGGTCAACGGCCGGTGGGGGCAGATCGCGGGCGCGGCCCACAGCCAGTGGCAGCTCATCGCCGCCATGCGGGTGGGCGCCGACGGCCGGCCCACCCACGTCCTGGCCCTCGCGCGGACGTCCGACCTCAAGCTCGTGGACGGCTGGGACGCGCCCGGGCTGCGCGGCTGCGGCGGCGCCGGAATCGTCGCGGACCACCTGTTCGTCCCGGCCCACCGGGTGCTCCCGCTGCGCGACGCCCTGCGCGGCTCCGCCTCCCACGCCCCGCTGGTGCCCTTCGCCTCCGTCTGCGCCGCCGGCGCCGCGCTCGGCCTGGCCCGCGCCGCCCGTGAGGCGTTCGCCGAGCGCGTCACGTACGGCAGGCTCGCCGACACCGACTACGAGAGCCGCGCCGCCGCGCCCACCACCCATCTGCGGGTCGCCGACGCCACCATGAAGATCGACGAGGCGGAGTTCCACACGCGCCGCCTCGCCGGGCTCCTCGACGGCAAGGCGGCGCGCGGCGAGGACTGGAGCCTGGCCGAGCGGGCCAGGGCGCGGGCGGAGGCGGGGGAGGTGTGCAGGCTCGGGCGGCTGGCGGCCGACACGCTGGCGGCGGCGGGGGACGAGACGTCCGTGCGCGACGACGAGCCGCTGCACCGGATCGCCCGCGACCTGGGGACGCTGTCACTGCACAGCCTCACCCACCCGGCCACGGGCGCCGAACTGTACGGCCGCACACTGTGCGGCCTGCCACCGCACACGCTGTACGTGTGAGGGCGCCGAAGCTGCTTCCCCTGTGTGTTGCCCCGTGTGCTTTCCCGTCAACCGGTGGCGGCCGTCTCGCGCCTGCCGTGCGGCCCGCCCGCCGTGCCCGGCCACGAGCTGACGATGCGCGAACGTCCCGCGTTCCCCGCGCCCAGCACGTCGGTGAGCGCGCCCAGGAGCGCCGGGTCGGCCGAGCGGAGCGCCGCCACCACGGAGTTGAGGTCGTCGGCGACGGCCTCCAGCACGTCGGCGACGGGCTCGGCGTTGTGCTCCAGGATGTCGCGCCACAGCCCGGACGGCCCGCCCGCCACCCGCGTCACGTCCAGCAGACCGCGCCCGGCGAGCACCAGCGCCCCCTCACCCGACCCCGCGAACCGCGCCGCCAGCGTCGACGACACCACGTGCGGGGCGTGCGACACGGCGGCGGCGGCCCGGTCGTGATCCTCCGGCTCGATCGGCACCACCCGGGCGCCGCACGCCGTCACCAGCGTGGTCACGGCCCTGACGGCGTGCGGTGACAGCGCCGGATGGTGGCACACCGCCCACGGCCGCCCCTCGAACAGGTCGGCACTGGCGGCGGCCGGCCCTGACGACTCGCGCCCGGCCATCGGGTGTCCCGGGACGAAGCTCTCCAGGTCGCATCCGGCGGCCTCGGCCTCGGCTAGCAGCCGCGCCTTGACGCTGGCCACGTCCGTGTAGAGCACGCCCAGCCTGCGCTCCTGCGCCCACCGCAGCATGGGCACGACGGCGGAGGGCGGCGTGGCGATCACCACCACATCCGCAGGCACGGTCGCGCCCGCCTCCAGCGAGGCGCCCGCCTCCGCACACGCGCCTGCCTTCGCACACGTGCCTGCCTCCGTGCGCCTGCCTGCCTCTGCACACGTCCCTGTCCTCGCGCACCTGCCTGCCTTCGCGCACGTGCCTGCCTGTGCCAAAGCGCCTGCCTGTGCCGAAGCGCCTGCCTGTGCAAAAGCGCCCGTCGTCAGTGGCACCCCCGCGCCCCTGTTCACGGCCATCGCCACCGCCCCCGGGTCCCGGTCGGCGAGCGCGACGCGCACGCCGGCCCGCCGCAGGGCGAGCGCCACCGACGTGCCGATCAACCCGCACCCGATCACCGTGACCTTGCGGACCGCCCACCCGGGCGTCGTTGAGGTGCCAGATCCTGACATGGCAGCGCCTTCCCCTGACGTGGCTTCACGCTCCCGACCATGGTGCGCGACCCTTGCCGCGCCGGGCAGCGTCCCGCCAGGTCCCCTTGCTGCACCGGCACGGCACCTTCCTGCCACGCCGGGCCAGGGCGCCACGCCACCGCCGCGACCTACGCTCGCCGCATGTCCTTCCACGAACTGCTGACCAGAACCGTCAGGGACCCCGACCGCGTGATCCGCTTCGGCCCGCACCCCGACCAGGTCATCGACGTGCACCTCCCGCCACGGGAGACCGCGCCGGCGGTGGTCCTGCTGCACGGCGGGTTCTGGCTGTCGCGGTACGACAGGACGCACGCGCGCCCCATGGCCGTCGCGCTGGCCGCCCTCGGGCACCGCGTGTACGTGCCGGAGTACCGCAGGCTGGGGCAGGAGGGCGGCGGCTACCCCGGCACGTTCGACGACGTGGCCGCCGCCGTTGATCTCGTCGTGCGGGAGCGGCGGGGGATCGTCGTGGCGGGGCATTCGGCGGGCGGGCACCTGGCCCTCTGGTCGGCGCTGCGCCACCGGCTGCCCGCCTCCTGCCCGTGGAAGGGTGAGCCCGCCATCGACGCGGTGGTGGGGCTGGCGGCGCTGTCGGACCTGGGGGAGGCGTACACCCGCGGGCTGGGCGACGGTGCGGCGGCGCGCCTGCTGGACGGCCGCCCGGAGCTTCTCGCCCGCACCGACCCCACCCGCCTGCTGCCACCCGCCCCCGCCCCCCGACCCGCCCCTGCGCTGAGCCCCGCCCCTGCGCTGAGCCCCGCCCCTGCGCTGAGGCCCGCCCCTGCGGCAAGGCCCGCTCCCGCCCAAAACCGGCCCGCCCTCGCGGTGCGCGTGGCGCTGGTGCACGGGGCTAGGGACCGGCTCGTGCCCGTGGACATGAGCCGCAGGTTCGCGATCCGCGCGGGTGCCGAGCTGACCGAGATCGACGACGCCGGCCACTTCGCCCTCATCGACCCGCTCTCCACCGCCTGGCCCGCCGTGATCCGCGCCCTGGCAGGAAGCGGCCACCGCCCTGCACCTTGCTGGCCGCCCACACCCCACACCCGCCACCCCGATCACCGCACACTGAAAGTGCCGTGACACCGACCGACGACGAAGGGCACAAAATGACGAACGTCACTTTTTTGGATAACCGCAATACCGTGAATGGGCCACCGCGCTGGCGCGAATTCGTCAATCACGCCGGCGGCAGATCCGCTCACATCACGTTACGTTCGGACGAGCCGGGAATTCGAGGCCTGTTCCGCTACCGCCCGGAGGCCGCGCAACCGCTGAACCTGCTCTCCGAGGTGCTCCTGTGCGGCGACGGCACCCTGACCAGGGGCGAACGGGAGCTGATCGCCGCCTACGTGTCGTCGCTCAACCAGTGCCGGTTCTGCTACCACACGCACGCCGCCTTCGCCGCGGTCCGCGTCCCCGGCGGCATGGAGTTGGTCGACCAGGTACGGAACGATCTGCGCGGCGCCCCCGTCCCGGCCAAGCTCAAGGCGCTGCTGGCGATCGCGGCGGCCGTCCAGCGCGGCGGGCAGGAGGTGACGCCCGAGCACGTGGCGGCGGCCAGGCAGGAGGGGGCCACGGACGAGGAGATCCACGACGCGGTGCTGATCGCGGCGGCGTTCTGCATGTACAACCGGTACGTGGACGGCCTGGCCACGCTGGCCTGCGACGACCCCGAGCACTACGCCGAGCGGGCCCGGCTGACCGGCGGGTACGTGGCCACCTGGAACGACGCGCTGGAGGAGGCCTGCTGAGAACCCCCGGGAAAACCTGCGGCGCGGGCTCCGTGCGGCGCCCGCGCCCGAGACCTCCGTCAGGCGAAGAACTCGTCCACCGAGTACGGATCGTACGGGTAGCTCGTCCGCTCGCTGATCCTCCCGCCGCTCAACCGGAAGAGCTGGAGACCGTGGTCGTTGAGGGTGCGGCCGTCCCGCTCACCCCGGATCGACAGCACCGCGGCCACGCGGTCCCCGCCGGCCAGGAAGTCCTCCGGCTCCAGCCGCAGCCCGCCCGAGGCGGCCTCGGCCAGCCGGGCCAGGTAGCCGAGCACCTCCTGCTTGCCCCGGTAGTCCTTGGCCATCGGGCCGCGGCCCGGGACGTGGAAGACGACGTCGTCGGTGAGGAGGTCTCGCAGTACGTCCAAGTCGCCCTTGGCGAGGGCGTCGTAGAAACCGCTGGCGACAGTGATGCTGGAATGTTCGGTCATGGATTCCGTCCATCGCAAACAGGGCTTATGGGCCGTTCGCGACCCTACGCTGCGTAGATCCGCAAAACAAGAAGGCGTCCGGAATAGGCGCATAAATCGAGAAAAAGGGGACGTTGACAGTGGATGAGCGACCACCCGATCATGCAGGAGGTGACCGACCCAACCCGGCCGAAAATGAGGAGCATTAATGCCCCACATCACCATCGATTCTGGTGAGCCCGGAATTCGTGGCCTCTTCGCCTTCCGCCCCGAGACGGCCGGACCGCTCAACGCCCTGGCCGAAGCGCTGCTGCGCGGCGACAACACGCTGACACGCGGCGAGCGGGAGCTGATCGCCGCGTACGTGTCCGGGCTCAACGAGTGCCGCTACTGCACCGCCTCGCACGCCGCGTTCGCCGCCGCCCAGCTCCCCGGCGGCATGGACCTGGTCGACCGGGTACGCGCCGGCGAGGCGGGCGCCGAGATCTCGCCCAAGCTCCAGACGCTGCTGGCGATCGCCGCCGCCGTGCAGAGGAGCGGCCGCGAGGTCACCGGCGACCTGGTGGACGCGGCCAAGGCCGAGGGCGCCACCGACCGCGAGCTCCACGACACGGTGCTGATCGCGGCGGCGTTCTGCATGTTCAACAGGTACGTGGACGGCCTGGCCACGCACGCCCCCGACGACCCGGCCTTCTACGCCACCTCCGCCGAGCGCATCGTGACGCACGGCTACGGTCACCCCGCCCCTCAGCCCGCCCCGCAGCAGGCGGGACACTTGGGGTGACGCACGACCACCGCTACCTGATCATCGGCGCGGGCCCCGGCGGGCTCCAGCTCAGCCACTTCCTGCAGCGGGCCGGCGCCGACTACGTCACGCTGGAGCGGGAGGAGTCGCCAGGCGGCTTCTTCCGCCGCTACCCGCGCCATCGGCGGCTGATCTCGCTGAACAAGGTCCACACCGGCGAGAAGGACCGCGAGATCCAGCTCCGCTGGGACTGGAACTCCCTGCTCAACGAGGGCCCGGAGCTGACGTTCCCGAGCTACTCGCAGGAGTACTTCCCGCACGCCGACGACCTGCTGCGCTACCTCGCCGACTTCCAGCGCGTGCACGACCTGCGGGTGCGCTACTCCACGCCGGTGCTGCGGGTGGAGAAACAGGACGGCCGCTTCACGGTGCGCACGGACGGCGACGTCTACCGCGCCGACTGCGTGATCGTGGCGACCGGGTTCGGCGGCCCGCACGTGCCCGCCATCCCCGGCATCGAGCTGGCCACCGGCTACGAGGACGTCCCGTCCGGCGGCGAGGGCTTCGCGGGGAAGCGGGTGCTCATCGTCGGCAAGGGCAACTCGGCGTTCGAGACGGCCCAGGCGCTGCTGCCGTACGCGTCGGTCATCCACCTGGCCAGCCCCAGCCCCGTACGGCTGACCTGGACCAGCAAGCACCCCGGCCACGTGCGCGGCCAGTACGGCGCGCTGCTGGACAGCTACTGGTTCAAGACCTTGCACGCCGTGCTGGAGTGCACGGTGGACCGGATCTGGCGCGAGGACGGCGGCTTCCGCGCCGCGATCACGTACACGCTGGCCGACGGCGAGCAGGCGGTGCTCGACTACGACGCCGTGCTGCGCTGCACCGGCTTCACCATGGACACCGGCCTGTTCGGCGAGTCCTGCCGGCCCGGGCTGGCGCCGAACGGCCGCATCCCGGCCATCCGCCCCGACTTCCAGTCCGCCGACGTGGACGGCCTGTACTTCGCGGGCACCCTCATGCAGGCCCGCGACTTCAAGCGCGCCTCCTCCGCGTTCATCGACGGCTTCCGCTACAACCTGCGCACCCTGGCCGCGCTGCTGCGCGAACGCTACGACGGGGTGCCGCTGCGCTCGCGCGACCTGCCCGCCGACGCCGGCCCGCTCACGGACGACGTGCTCGGCCGGGTCAACCACAGCTCGGCGCTGTGGACCCAGTTCGAGTACCTGGCGGACGCGTACGTCATCGACGCGGCGAGCCGGACGGCGCGGCACTACGAGGACCTGCCGGAGGACTACGCCGTCTCCCGCTTCGCCGGCGAGGACCTGCTGCTCACCGTCACCCTGCGCTGGGGCCCGCGCGACCGGCACCCCGACGTGTTCGCCATCCGACGCCACCCGACGCCGGACCGCGCCGACGAGTGCGCCTTCCTGCATCCCGTCGTCCGGGTCTGGCGGCGCGGCGAGCAGATCGCCGAGCGGCACCTGCTGGAGGATCTGCAAGCCCGCTGGCAGGACCCGGTACGGCACGTCGCCCCGCTGCGCGCCTTCCTGTCCGAGCACCTGCCCGGCTAGGAGAGGAAACGCTCCACCAGATCGTCCACCACGCCCTCGAAGGAGCCGCGCGTCTTCAGCGCGGCGCGCTGCCGGGCGGCCCCGCTCCCGGCCTCGCGCAACCACCGCCACTCCCGCGCGACCGTCTCCAGGTCGCCGCTGTCCACCAGGGCGGGCCGCACGTGCTCCAGCAGCCCCGCCACGATCTCCGCCACGGGGACCGCCCGCCCGGTGTGCGGATCGACGCCGTGCCCGTCGAGCCCGTCCCTGGCCGCCCGCCAGTACGCCACCCGCAGCAGCTCGCCCGGCGTCCGCGGCCCGGGATCCCCGTCACGCACCCGCCCCAGCGACACCGTGACCAGCGCCCTGACCACCAGCGCCAGCAGCAGCGACTCGCGCGCCGAGGCGGGCACGTCCGTCACCCGCACCTCCACGGTCGGCAGCCGCGGCGAGGGCCGCACGTCCCAGAAGACGGTCGCCGGATCGACCAGCGCGCCGCTCGCGTTCAGCGCCGCGACCACGCTCTCGTAGTGCTCCAGGCTCTCCAGGTACGGCGGCGGCCCCGCCACCGGCCACTTGCTCCAGGACAGCACCCGCCACCCCGCGTAACCGGTGTCGCGGCCCGTCCAGAACGGCGAGTTGGCCATGAGCGCGATCAGCGCGGGCAGCCAGGGCCGCACGTGGTTGCAGACCAGCGGCGCCAGCTCCCGCTCCGGCAGGTGCACGTGCACATGACCGGCGCAGATGGCCTGCTCGTCGTGGAGCGCCCGGTAGTTCTCGATGCCGAGGTCGTAGCGGGGGTCCTCGGTGATGGGCGGCGGCACCGCGTCGCCCAGCACGGGCGTGCCCGACGCGACCACGGCCAGCCCTTCTGCCCGCGCGGCGGCGGCGACCACGTCCCGCATGCGCCGCAGCTCCCGCCCCAGCCCTTCGTGGCCGGCGGTGGGCGGCGTCTTGGCCTCCACCTGGAACTGGGTGATCTCGGTGCACACCAGGTCGCCGAGCTCCCCGGCGGCCCGCCGGACGACCGGCCCGGCTCCCGGCGCCACCTCGCGCGTGCGGGGATCGACGACGAAGTACTCCTCCTCGACCCCCATCAGGGGCCGGACGGGGTCGAACGCGGCGGTCACGGTCATGGCTCCCTTGCCGGAGGCGGACGGTCACGTCCGATCTTGCCCGTCCCGCAGCCCGTCCCGCAGCCCGTCCCGCCCGCCCTTCTCACGCGGCCTTCCCACACGCTCGTCGGCACGCTCGTCCCGCACGGCCCTCCCGCACGGCCCTCCCGCACGGCCCTCCCGCGTGGCGCGGCCGTCGGCGCCTTCTCGCCCGCCGTCCACCGCGCCTACGCCCCGTACAACACGCGGGCTTGGCGCCGTTAGGTCTAGGCGACCTATTGGACGCGACGTACAGTCCCGGTCAAACCCCCGTCCCGAGGCGGTCGATGGCCATGTCGTCGCGATTCCTGGCGCCCTTAGTCGTCCTGTTACTCGTCCTGGCCACGGGAGCCGCTCCCGCCTGGGCGGACACGGCGGCGGGGTCGAGCGCGTGCACGGCCGGCGGCGTCACCTGGCGGGCGGCGTGGACGGTGTCCGACTCCGTCTACGGCCCGCTCGCCAGGGTGACCGGCCTGACCAGGACCGACGGCTCAGGCACGGCCGACGCTGGCGGGTCGCAGTGGGAGCTGCGCTGGGACAACGTCCCCGCCCAGTGGCCGCCGAGCACCCCGCAGGCGGCGCCGTTCCAGCAGGTCACCGGCACGCTCGCCGGCGTCGGCGGCCAGCCGGTCGCCACGTACCTGTCGCCGCGGCTGGTCGCCCCCGACGGGGGCTGCCAGATCTACCTGTCGCCGTACGCCAACGCGCACGGGCAGCCCGGCCGGCCGCGGATCGCGGTGCTCGGGGACAGCCTGGTGCAGCAGCTCAACGACACCGACTACAACGCCGCCCACGGCGTTCAGGGCTACGTGGAGGGCAACCTCAACACCGCGGGCCTGCTCGCGGAGGTCGAGGGGCAGGGCGGGCGCCGCTGGACCGACGGCGGCGGCACCGGCCTGGCGAAGGCGGGCAGCTACCTGCTCGACGAGTTCCGCGGGCTCACCGAGCACGAGACGAGCGGGTTCGTGGTCGCGCTGGGCGCCAACGACGCCCTGCACGTCGCGCTGGGCGCCACCCAGCAGGAGCGCGACGCCCGCTGGGCGGCCGTGTACGACAAGCTCCTGGCCGTGCTGGGCGAGATGACCACCGGCACGGGCTGCCTGGTCGCGATCACCGCGCCCGAGCACGGCAACGTCTACAGCGCCAACTATGCCGCCGCGGCCACCCCGCTCAACGACGTGCTGCGCTGGATCGCCGCCGCCGACGGCTCCGACTCCTTCACCCTGCTCGACTTCGCCGCCGAGGCGAAGCAGCATCAGCGCGACGCCGCGCAGCCCTGGTTCGACACCGACAACCTGCACCTCAACCTCGCGGGCAAGCTCGTCTACACCGCCAAGATCACCGAGGCCGCGCAGCGCTGCGGCCAGGTCCCGCCCGCGCGGGCCGTGCAGGTCTACGGCGCGCCCGGCACGTTCGGCACGCTCACCGACGGCGGCACGGCGCCGACCGGCCAGCCCATCGGCGCCTCGCCGGTCGCCGGATGGGACGTGCCGCCGGGGCAGAGCGCGTTCTTCTCCGCCGTCGCCGCCGACGGGACGATCTTCACGGCGGGCCTCGACCACAACGCGGTCTTCTTCTTCCCGACGGCTGACGACAGCGTGATCATGTCGTTCGACCCGGCGCGCCGCGCGTACGAGAACATCCGGATCCGCTCCACCACCGGCGCCACCCACGGCAGGTACCCGCCCGCCTCGCCGGGCGGCAGCTCCATCGCCGACCTGCAGGCCATCGACGGCGGCGAGGCGATCGCGTTCACCGTCTTCGCACCCAACCAGAGCGATCACGACGGGCAGGGCGTCTGGCCGACGTTCGGCGTCCTGACCAAGACCGGCGGGCACTGGCAGGTCGCGGACGGCAACCAGTGGACGGCGGCCCAGCTCCGCGACTCCAGCGCCACCCTCGGCCAGGCGGCGTGCGGCGGCTCGGCACCCTACTGCCGCGGCATGAACGAGATGTCGCTCCTGCCCGCGTCCCAGGACCTCGTGGTCGCGCAGTACACCTCCGGCACCGGCGACGAGAACAAGAACGGCGCCATCGTCGTCCTGCGCGTGGAGGGGCCCGACGCCGCCGGCCGGTACACCGCCCGGATCCGCGGCCACTACCAGCTTCCCCGCTTCCCGAACCCGCAGACCGCCGCCCCGGACGACTACGCCGACCTGTCGGTGCTCGCCGTCGAGGCCGACCCCGCCGGCACGCTCGGCGACGAACGCTTCACCGCCGTCTTCGACGCCTGGAACGTGCACAACCCCGTCATCGAGTTCAGCTACGACGCCGCCACCGGGACGATCACCCCCGTCTCGGCGCCCCTCATCGCCGGCGACCGCAGCGGCGGCGGCGAGTTCTGGGGCTACAGTGCCAGCGCCTACGACGGCGACGGCAACCTGTGGATCCGCCGCAGCCGCGGCTTCGGCAACGGCCCGCTCGCCGTCTACGCCCGCCGGCCGGGGCAGCACAACATCGGCGGCCAGAGCTGCGCCTACGACCCCGCCAAGACCTGGGACGCCTACACCTCCACCTCCGGCGGCACCACCGTGTGGGGCCTGACCTGCCCGCCCGACTACGACCTGCTCCAGGGCGCGGAGACCGGCCCCGCCACCGGCGTCGCGTACAACCCGGCCAACGGCGACCTCGTCACGCTCGGCGCGAGCGGCGAGATGCTCGCCATCCGCACCAGCGGCCAGGGCCGCGCCATGTCCTTCACGATCGGCGCCTTCGCCGACCCCGGACGCTCCCGGCTGCCCGTCGGCGCCAACCCCGCCGACCCGTCCCGCGAGTCGATCACCGACACCCGGCTCGGCGGCTTCGACGCCTCCGGCCGCTTCTTCTACTGGCTCGGCCAGCGGGTCGCGCCGAGCTGCGCCGCGCCCGTCGAGGGGCCGTGCCGCAGCGACAACGCCTACGCCGAGCTGGACCAGTGGCTCGTCACCGCCGACCCCGGCGCCCTGTTCGACCCGGCCCCGGCCGTGCTGCCCGTCGAGCAGGGACAGCGCGTCACGATCGAGGCCGAGCACACCACGACCACCGCCACCACCCTGACCCAGGGGACGACGATCAAGGTCGACTCGCACGCGTACGTGCACAAGTGCATGTGGGGCTGGGGCACCAGCCAGTGCGCCGACAAGGGGGCGGACAACTCGTACCAGACCGAGGGGCGGGTGCTCGCCGACGACACCGGCACGGCCGGGCATCCGGGGACGCCTGTCACGTACGAGGTGTTCGCGCCGCGCGGCGGGCAGTACACGATCGCGTACCGGGCCCGCATGCGCGGCGCGGCCACCGGCCGCGTGCACGTCAGGGCCGGCTCCACCACCTACCCCGCCACCACTCTGTTCGAGGGCGGCTGGGGAGTGACGACCGGACCTGCGCTGACGCTGGCGCCCGGCGTGAACACCCTGACCATCTCCGCGCCGGCGGGGGAGGCGGGCTGGTACCTCAACTGGTTCACCCTCACGCGCACCTCACCGTAGGCGGCAACAGGTCGGCGTGAACAAATGGCTTCCGATTATGAACAGTCAATGTCATCTTTTATGGCTTCACATAAAGGGTGGCCATGATTATCAACATGACCGAAAATGCCTATATGGTGGGGTCCCGGCGCTCGGGCAGGCCCTGATGGCTTGCCGTGAAATACGACAAATGCGACGTCGGGGAGATATTTGTGAGTGTCGACAACGTCCGCGAGGAACAGGCAATTCGCCGGACCACCGATCACCTGGTTGAGGTTTTCGCGGACACCCACCCCGCCGAGCACGTCGAGCGGGTGATGCAGGCCGCATATCGCAGTTTCGACGGTTTTCCCGTCCGGGACTTCGTGCCCGTCCTGGCGGAGCGCCTGGCCCGCGCCGAGCTGAGCGCCCCGCCACAGACGGACGCCCCGACGCGCGCCTCCGCACTCACCGAGGCCCCCGCACTCACCGAGGCCTCCGCACTCACCGAGGCCTCCGCACTCACCGAGGCCTCCGCACTCACCCAGGCCCCCGCACCGGCCGAGCCGCCTGCGGAACCCGACGCGCCCGCAGAAGCGCCGACGGTGGAAACACCCGCACCGGGAACGCCCAGCCGCAAGCTGCTGCTCCCCGTCGGCGCCGTAGCCGCGGTCGCCGTGCTCGCCACCGTCCTCGTCGTCGTGAACCTCGGCCAGGAGGAGACCACCTCAGCCACCCCCCTCACCACCGTCCGAGGCGTCATCGGCTCGGAGAAGCAGGCCTTCTTCGAGGACCCGCAGGTGGTCAAGGCCCTCGCGGCCCACGGCCTCAAGGTCGAGATCCAGCCGGCGGGCTCCCGCCAGATCGCCACCTCCATGGACCTCACCGGCTACGACTTCGCCTTCCCCTCCAGCGCCCCCGCGGCCGAGCACATCCAGCGCAGCCGCAAGGCCGGCACCAAGTACACGCCGTTCTCCTCACCCATGGCGATCGCCACGTTCCAGCCGATCGCCGACCTGCTCACCAAGGCGAACGTCGTCAAGCAGACCCCGGTCCCCACGTTCGACGTCAGCCGCCACCTCGACCTGGTCACCTCGGGCCAGAAGTGGGACCAGCTCAAGGGCAACTCGACCTACCCGGTGGACAAGAACATCCTGATCTCCACCACGGACCCCCGCACCTCCAACTCCGCCGCCATGTACCTGGCCACCACCAGCTACGTCGCCAACGGCGGCAAGGTCGTGCACGGCGCCGCCGCGGAGAAGGCCGTGCTGCCGCTGGTGACGCCGCTCTTCACCGGCCAGGGATACACCGACGACACCTCGGAGGGCCCGTTCGAGGAGTACCTGACGGTCGGCATGGGCCCGTCGCCGCTGGTCTGGATCTACGAGGCGCAGTTCGTGGACGCCGCCGCGCGCGGGCAGCTCAAGCCGGGCATGGTGCTGCTGTACCCGTCGCCGACGGTGCTGTCGAAGCACACGCTGGTGCCGTTCGGCCCCTCGGGCGACCGTCTCGGGCGCCTGCTGAGCACCGACCCGCAACTGCAGCGGCTCGCCGCCGGGCACGGGTTCCGCTCGGGTGACGCCGCCCGTTTCGCCGAGGTGGCCGCGGAGCATGACGTACGCGTCGCGGCCGACCTCATCGACATGGTCGACATCCCGTCCTACGACACCCTGGAGCACCTGCTCGACGGCGTCGCCAAGGCGTACGGCTGACCGGCGCCCCTGGTGGCGGCAGCTCCACGCCGCCGGGGCGATCGTCACCGACCTCTCAGCAGGACACCCCTCACTCCGGCGCCCACGGTTCCTGACGGGACCGCGGAGAGCGGCGCTGTCCCGTCTGTACGGCGATGTCCACGCATGTCGTACGGCGGCTGGACGCTTCCGGCGGCCGTCCTCTGGCCATGTGGCGGAGCGCCATGGGCGACCACTGGACGATCTCGGACAAAACCCCCTGGCTGGTCAACGTGCGGGGCCCTACCAAGGCCTTCAGGAAGGTCCGACGGACCAAGTCCCTCACGGAGGCACTAAATGCATATTCGCTCAAGGCGACGCATCACGTACGCCGCCCTGGCCGGCGTGCTGGCGCTCGGCGGAACGGGGCTCACCATAGGGGTCGCGACGGCACAGCTCCAGACCGACGACCCGGATCTGGCCATGGTTCAGGCGGCGGCGGCCAAGAAAAGCGCCTCGGCCGCGGCCACCACCACCAAGGCCGCCGACTCGGAGGCGGCGGACGCGGATTCCGAGGAGATCAGCGTCGCCGACGAGGCCGACGACCCCGCCGAGTCGGACGACTCCTCCTCGGAGACCTCCTCCGACACTTCTTCGGAGACCTCTTCGGAGACCTCTTCGGAGACCTCTTCGGAGACCGGCGAGGACGACACCACCACCGAGTCCGACGACTCCACCACCACGGAGTCCGACGCCGACTCTGACTCTGACGCCGACTCTGACGTGAAGCAGGCCGACGGCACCGAGGTGACGGACAAGACCGACACCGACGAGACCGACGACACCACGGAGACCGACGACACCGAGACGTCCGACGACGACGCCGACGAGACCGAGGAAGGCACGGAGGAGACGGCGACCGGCGCCGAGGAGACCATGGCCGACCTCACCGAAGAGCAGCTCCGCTGCCCGTTCACCACGCTCTACAAGGGCAGCGTCAAGCAGATGCTGATCAAGCGTGAAGGCGTGCGGACGAAGGCCGAGACCGTCACGGTGAAGACCAAGAAGGGCAAGACCCGGACCAGCGTCACCATCGGGATCGGCTTCGACCTGGACCGCGGCGACGCGCGGACCATCATCAACGGCATCCTGAAGGAGACCACGGCGCCGTCCGAGCTGGACGACGTCAAGTCCGGCAAGGCGTTCGACGACCTCAAGGCGGGCGCGAGCGAGCTGACCGAGGAGCAGGTGAACGCGCTCTTCGACGCCTCGTACGAGGAGGCCAAGGAACTGGTCACGCGCCGGGGCATCGAGAGCTTCGACAAGCTGCCCCGCTCCGTGCAGGCCGCGTTGGTCGACTTGGCGTTCGCCCGGCCGAGCAAGATCCGCGACATCGCCGACGAGGTGAACCTGGGCACCCAGGCGGCGCTGGCCAAGAAGCAGTCGCTGAGCAGCGCCAACTACGGGCCTGCCGCCAAGCGGCTTGAGTCCCTCGGCGACGCCGCCGCCAAGCGGGGGCAGTCCGCCGACAAGCTGCGGTTCGAGCTGGATGCCGCGATGCTGCGTAACAAGTGCTAGTTCTGCACTACTGAAGTCCCACGGGTCGTGCCCGGGTTTCCACCTGAACCCGGGCACGACCCTTTTCCACGCCCACCCACCACGCCCACCCACCACGCCCACCCACCACGCCCACCCACCACGCCCACCCACCACGCCCACCCACCACGCCCACCCACCACGCCCACCCACCACGCCCACCCACCACGCCCAC
>NZ_BAAAQX010000025.1:0-185159 GCF_039531895.1 Nonomuraea monospora | reverse complement strand
TGGTGATCGTGGGAGCGCCCCACTTCTTCTCCAGCACGACGTTGCGGCCCTTGGGGCCGAGGGTCACCTTGACGGCGTCGGCGAGCTGGTTCATACCGCGCTCGAGACCGCGCCGGGCGTCCTCGTCGAATGTGATCATCTTGGCTGCCATCGGCTGCTCCTGTTCCTGCTCTGGTTCCTGCTCTGGTCGGAGGTCCCGCTGGGTCCTCCGGGGCGTGGCCGGGACGGCGCCCGCGACGGACGGCTCGCGCAGGACGGGCATGGGAGCCTGCTCTGCGGAGCCTCACCGTCTCCGGCGCACGCCAGGTGATCGGCACTTCGGACGGGAAGTGCCGGGCGTCGTCCCGCACTCTATCCACAAAATGCGTGCCACGCACAAGTTGCGTGCCGCGCATCATCGGGTAGGCTTCACGCCATGAACGATGACGCCATGGATCTGCGGTCCCGTAACAAGCAGGCCACCCGGGAGGCCATCGGTCACGCCGCGCTGCGGCTGGCCATCGAGCAGGGCCCCAACGGGCTGGCGCTCGTTCGCGTCCATGACATCGCCACGGCCGCGGGTGTTTCGCCGCGTACGTATAACAACTACTTCTCCAGCAGGGAGGAGGCGATCTGCGCTTTTCAGGCCGATCAGTCGCGGCGGGTGGGGGAGGCGCTGCGTGCCAGGCCTGCGGGGGAGGGGCTGGAGGAGGCGGTGATCGCTGCCGTGGTCGAGCTTTATACCGATCCTGAGCCAGACCGGGCCGGTCTTGCCATGATCATGTCGACGCCCGCGTTGGAGGGGGAGGCGCTCAAGGCGTTCAGCATGGCGGAGGAGCCGCTGGCGGAGGCCATCGCGGAGCGGACCGGTGGCGATCCTCGGGCTGACCTGTTTCCTGCTGTGACGGCGTCGGCTGTTGCCGGGGCTATTCGAGTGGCGGGGCGCCACTGGTTGCAGCCTGGCGTCACCGGCTCCTTCGCTGGTGTTCTGCGTAGTGCGCTGTCGTGTGTCTTCGCTGCTGGGCGCGGGAGTGGGGAAGAGAAATAAGGCGCGGGCTGGGCGACAGGGTGAGTGAAGGGCGGGGGAAAGTGAGGCAGGGTGGGTGGCGGGGCGGAGGCTGGGGTGAGGCGCGAGGTGGTGGCGGGGCGGAGGCTGGGGTGAGGCGCGAGGTGGTGGCGGGGCGGAGGCTGGGGTGAGGCGCGAGGTGGGTGACGAGTGGTGGCGGGTTGGGTGGCGGGTGGTGCGGGAGCACGCTGGACTTACGACGCGCTGACTTGCGGGACGCGGTGCGGCCCCTGCATGGTGCGGCGCAGTGCCGCATGGTGTGGTGCAGTGCAGTGCCGGGGTGTGGGCCCGGGTGCGTGTGCAGAGCTCGCATGCCGAGCGTGGCGTGTGCAGAACTGGCATGCCGAGCGTGACGGGCGGGCGCAGTGCCGGGCATGCCGCGAGTGGCGGGGTTGCAGTGCGGCACTGCGCCGTATCGGGCCCGGTGGGGGGCATTGTGCGACGCAGTGCACAGCACAGCACGGCGCGGGGCGGTGTGGCACAGCACGGCGCGGGGCGGTGTGGCACAGCACGGCGCGGGGCGGGGCAACGGAGCGGGGTGCGGTGCGAAGTGGCGCGGTGCAGTGCCGCAGGGCGTCGCCCAGGGGAAGTGCGGGGCAGTGCGTATGCCGGTCCACGTCGCACCGCGTAGTGCGTACGGCGTCATAGGTCCTCAGGGTGTCAGTGCATGATCACATCTCCCATCCGGCAGAGTCCATCACAGGGCGCACTTCCACCGTTCCACCATGTCCGTCCACCACGAGCGCCGCCAGTTCGAGGGCACGCTCCCGGCTTTCGCAGTCGAGCAGGTACTGTCCGGCCACGTGCTGCACGGCCGGCAGGTACGGTCCCTCGGTCACCTCCACCACGCCATCCCTTGCCTGGACGACGGCGCTGATGGACGGGTTGGAGAGAGCGTGGCCGGCGATGAGCTCGCCTGACCGCCCGGCCATGGCCAGGATGCGTTCGTGATCGAGTACGGTGGCGGCGCTCGCGTAGACGTTCAGCAGGAACTTCACCGGGCTCAGCCGTCGGCCGTGCCCGCGAAGACAACCGGTCGCACCTCGATGCCGAGTCCTTCGACGCCGGCGTCGGGGATGAGTGCGGCCAGTTCGAGGGCGCGCTCCCGGCTGTCGCACTCCACCAGGTAGTAGCCGCCGAGGAACTCCTTGGCCTCCAGGTACGGCCCGTCCGTCACGACCGGGACGCCGCGCTGGACCCGCACCACGGCGCTCTGCCCCGGATCGGCCAGGGCTGCTGTGCTGATCAGCTCGCCGGACTTGGTGATGGTGTCCATGAAGCCGCCGTGGCCGCTCATCACCTCGTTGCGCTGCTCCTCGGTGAGCGCGTCCCAGACCTGGGGGTTCGTGTGCATGATCAACAGGAACTTCATGTCATCTCCTTCGATGGCCGTTCGGTGCCCTCGTGGGGCCGTTCACCGTGGGGTCGGAGCCGGTTGCGGGTTTTTGCCGTGGCGGGCGCAAAATTTCTTTCGCGGCTCCGACCTCTCTGCGGAGCGGGTGTTCCCCGCTCGACGGTTACGAATGGAGCATACGAATGAGTCTTCCTCGCATCGGCGTGACCCTGCCGCAGGTCAGCCCGTACGCCGGTCCCGACGCCGTCGTCACCGTGGCGCAGGCGGCCGAACGGCTCGGCTATCACGCCGTGTCCGCCAGCGACCGGCTGCTGATCCCCGCCGGGCCGCACTGGAACAACGACGCGGGCCTGCCCGAGGACCACGTCTGGGAGTCGCTGGAGCTGCTGACCTGGGCGGCGGCGCACACCCGGCGCATCCGCGTGGTCACCGGCATCCTGAACACGATCTTCCAGCCGCCCGTCGTCCTGGCTCGCAGACTGGCCACGCTCGACCGGCTCTCCAAGGGGCGGCTGGTCGTGGGCGTCGGGCAAGGTGGCGGTACGCGGCTGCCGCCGTTCTACATTCCCGAGGAGTTCACCGCGGCCGGGGTGCCCGCCGGGCGTAGGGGTGCGGGGTTCGTCGAGCATACGGCGGCTATGCGTGCCTGCTGGGCTCCTGATCCTGTGGAGTTTCACGGTGAGCACTACCGGATTCCGCTGGCCAAGGTGGGGCCGAAGCCGTGGCGGGGCAGTATTCCGCTGCTGTTCGGGGCGATCACGCGTTCCACGATTGAGCGGGCTGCGCGTATCGGGGACGGGTTCATCACCACTGCGGTGAATTGGGATGACACTCGCATGCAGGTCGGGTGGTATCGGGACGCTGGTGGCAGTGGCAGTGGCAGTGGCAGTGGCAGTGGCAGCGGCCGGGGTGAGGGCACCGTTGTGGTGAACATCATTCCGACTCCTCCCGGGGAGCCGGTTTCGCCGCAGGTGTTCACCGGTGCCGTGCTGGGTCAGCTCGATCGTGCGGTGGCGGTCGGTGCTGATGAGGTGCATATCGCGCTCCATCTTCTGCCGATGGAGGCCGAGCAGCAGGTTGAGCTGATCGAGGAGCTGGCCGCCAAGCTGGGGCTGGCTGCGTCTGCGCCGGTGTCGTAGCCGGTTCTGGTGGCCCGCCGTGACCGGTCGTGCGGCGATCTGGAAGGGGGGTGGCGAGCCGGAAAGGCGTTGATGGTCACTCCGGTACGTGTAAGTGTGGCCTTCGGCGACGAAGGGCGGAGCGATGAGATCGTTCACGGGGAAGACGGCCGTCGTCACGGGAGGCGGCGCCGGGATGGGCCGCGAACTGGTCGTGCAACTGGCGGCCGAGGGCTGCTCGGTCGCCGCCTGCGACATCGACGAGGCCTCCCTGGCCATCACCGCCGAGCTGGCCGCCAAGGCTGTGAACGGCGGTGGCGTGCGGGCCGCCAGGATCGCGCCCGGAGGAGACATGCGGGCTGCCGGGGCAGCGCCTGGTGGTGACGTGCGGGCCGCCGGGTCCAGGCGTGGCGGTGGCGTGCGGGCTGCCGGGGCAGGCCCTGGCGGTGACGCGCGGGGCGCCGTGGCGGGGCCTGGTGGTGACGCGCGGATCGTCAACACCGCGCTCGGTGGTGACGCGCGGGCCGCCACCAATAGGCCCGGTGGGCAGGCGCGGGTCGCCAGCACCACACCCGGTGGCGACGTGCGGGCTGTCAACGCCGCGTCTGGCGGGGAGGCGCGGGCTGCCGAGACCGGGCCCGATGGTGGGGTGCGGGCCGTCACCAACGTGCCCGGTGGCGAGGTGCGGATCACGACCCACCTGTGCGACGTGTCGGACGAAGCCCAGGTGGCGAGGTTCCGCGACGAGGTGATCGAGCAACACGGCACCAATCACATCAATCTCCTGTTCAACAACGCCGGCGTAGGCGGCGGCAGCAGCTTTGTCACCAGCCCGCGAGCCGAATGGGACCGGACGTTCGCCATCTGCTGGGGCGGTGTCTACAACTGCTCGCGCACGTTCATGCCGCTCCTCATCGCCGCCGACGAGGCTTGCGTGATCAACACCAGCAGTGTCAACGGCTTCTGGGCGTGCGGCCCGAACATGCCGATGAGCGCCTACAGCGCCGCCAAGTTCGCAGTGAAGGGTTTCTCGGAGTCGCTGGTGGTGGACCTGCGGCTCAACGCGCCCCACGTGCGGGTCGCGCTGGTGATGCCGGGCCACGTCGGCACGGAGATCGTGATCAACTCGCGAAGGCTTCACGGCGGCGCGGAGCCCGACGACATGACCCCGGAGGAACTCGCGGACGCCCGGGGTCTCGCCGCCGCCGTTGCCGGTGTTCCCGCCGATGAGCTGAGCGACGAGGCGGTGCGGGCGGCGGTCAAGGCCATGGGGGAGGGCTTTCGGGACAACGCCCCGCTCTCCGCCGCCGAGGCCGCGACGATCATCCTCGACGGCGTGCGCGCGGGAACCTGGCGCATCCTGGTCGGTGACGACGCCCGCGCGCTGGACGAGGCGATGCGGGCCGATCCGCTGGACCTGTACGAGCCGGGCAGCCGGACGCTGGCGGAGATGTTCGCCAACATGCGCCCGCGCGGGGAGTGAGCGGGCGCGGGGTCAGCGGAAGGGC
Source organism: Nonomuraea monospora (assembly GCF_039531895.1). Classification (NCBI taxonomy): domain Bacteria; kingdom Bacillati; phylum Actinomycetota; class Actinomycetes; order Streptosporangiales; family Streptosporangiaceae; genus Nonomuraea; species Nonomuraea monospora. The sequence goes on along the minus strand of NZ_BAAAQX010000025.1, from coordinate 180,134 downwards.
CTGATCATGCGGTACGTGTCGGTGCCTCCGACGTCGCGCCGGGGTCGGCGGAAGGGGCCGCGGTGACGTAGTACGTGATGCCGCCTGACGGCGACTCCGACGTCGCGCCGGGGTCCGCGGAAGGGGCCGGTCGCCTGGTACTTAATACCTCCGACGTCGTGCTGGGGGTCGGCGGAAGGGCCCGGTCGCGCAGTATGGCATGCCGCCTGACGACGACCCCGACGTCCCGCTGAGGTCAGCGGAAGGGGCCGGTCACGCAGTATGTGATGCCGCCGGACGACGACCCGGACGTCCCGCGCTGGGAGGAGAAGTACAGCCGGTCGCCGGACGGGTTGAAGGCGGGACCGGTGATCTCCGACGCGCTCTGCCCGCTGATCCGCAGGAATGGCGAGATCTTGTCGTCGGGCGTGATCAGGCAGATCTCCATGTTCCCGCCGTCCTCGGCCACGTAGAGGTCGCCGGAGGCGGAGCCGGTGACGTTGTCGACGCCGGTGAGCGGCGGCGTGCCTGGACTGACGAGGCTGTCGTCGTAGGCGAGCTCGTACCTGTTCGTGGTCGGATCGAGCTGCCACACCCGGTTGTCGCCCTTGGTGGTGAACCAGACGGTGTTGTTCGCGTAGTGGCAGCCCTCGCCCCCGTTGAAGGACTTCGACCCTGATACCTGGCTGCGGGTGGCGGTCGGGGAGCCGTCGGGGTCTGGCACGTTCGCCCAGGTGAAGGAGCCGGAGGTGGCGGAGCCCGCGACCAGTACTTGCAGGGTGCCTGACGACAGGTCGCCCCAGGTGGTGGGGACGAACCGGTAGAACCGTCCGTCGGGCTCGTCCTCGGTCAGGTAGATCACCCGCCGCACCGGGTCGGCCGCCGCGGCCTCGTGCTTGAACCTGCCCATCGCGGGCCGCTGCACGGCGGCGCCGCCGAACGGGTAGGTCTCGTAGACGTAGCCCCGGCTGACCTCCTCGCACGACAACCAGGTGTTCCAGGGTGTCTTGCCGCCCGCGCAGTTCGTCCGGGTGCCGGACAGGATGCGGTAGGCCGAGGTGACGTCACCGTCGGCGTCGAAGCGGAGCGCCGAGGCGCCGCCGCCCGGGTTGATCTCCGAGTTGGACACGTAGATCCAGCCGCTGCCGTCGGCGAAGCACGCGCCTCCGTCGGGCGCGTCGTGCCAGGTGTAGGACGTGCCGGTGACGGCCTGGCGGGACCGGGCGATCACCCTGCTGGTGAAGCCGGAGGGTAACTGGATGCCGTTGGCGTCGGCGGCCTGCAGCGCGCCGTACGGGCCGCCGGCGTTCTGGGCGGGCGCGGCCAGGGCCGCCCCTTGCCAGAGACTGCCGGAGAAGGCGACCGTGCCGGCGCCGATTACCGAGGCGCGCAGGAAATGACGGCGTTCCATCGACGAACCTCCTGAGTGGGGGGTGCAGCCTCGCCGACAGTAAGTCGACCACATGGACACCGATCTGTCAGGAAAGTTAACGACAACGGTGTGCTGCACCACATTTCGGTGGTTTCGCGAAGAAGACTACGATAATGGTTTTCATTGTGAGCATGGAGGTTCGCGTGGCTGCTCCTGTCGTCCTGGTCGCCGGTCTGTACGCCGATGGAGCTGCCGGACACCGCCGAGCCGCGCCCGTTCGCCGAGACGCTCGCCGCCGAGGAGGGTCTCCGGCTGACCGGCGTGCTCACCGCGCTCGACGCCCGGCACATGCCCGTGAACATCCTGCGCGCCGACCGCCTGCCCGGCCGCGACGAGCGGTACGTCGCCGAGGTGCTGGCCAGGCAGCTCGAGTACGCCACCCACCTGGTGCTGCACGGCGGCGACGCCGAGGACGGCGAATTGTCGCGGGCCGTGCTCGCTCACCTGGCGCCCGCCACCCCCGTCCACCACCTGCGCGCCGACCGCCTGCCCAGCCTGAGCGGACGGACGGTGTGCGCCCGCGAGCTAGCCGACCGCGTCGAACCCGCCACCGCCGTGCTGCCCTGCGAGGCCAGGACCGGCGCGGTCACCACCGTCGTCTGGCATCGGCTGCGGCCCCTGCGCCCCGGCCGCCTGTTCGAGGTCACCGAGGAACTGGCCGGTTCGGACGTCTGGAGTGGGTGGGAGGACCCGTTCTCCCTCGTCCTCGACGCGGACGCGATGCTGCCGTCGTAGGGGGCGAGGGGGCGAGGGGGCGAGGGGGCGAGGGGGCGAGGGGGCGAGGGGGCGAGGGGGCGAGGGGGCGAGGGGGCGAGGGGGCGAGGGGCGAAGGCCGGGCAGGGCGGCCCCGCCCCCCACGCTGCGGGACCGGGTCAGTGACGCTGGGCCCGGTGGTGCGGGTTTATGGTGTTCTGGGGCGGGACGCGTACGGCAGGAGTGCCATCTCACGCGCGTTCTTGATGGCGCGCGCAAGCTCCCACTGCTGCCGCACACTCACCCCCGTCACCCGCCGGCTGCGAATCTTCCCCCGATCGGAGATGAACCGCCGCAACAGGTTCGTGTCCTTGTAGTCAACCCGCTGCAGCAGCATGTCCGGCTTACGTCGGATCCTCATGCGATCTCCTCAAGGTCCAGCATCGGCGCGAACGGATCATCGAACAGAGCCACGGGCCCGTCCTCGGGGGTGGTCAAGCAGGAGTCCAGCAACGCCCGCAGCCGCTCGCCGTCCAGGTTGGGCCCGGTGAACACGAGATGCTGGACGCGATCCCCCACCTCGGCATGCCAGTCCAGGGAAGCGGCCAGCCGCCGGGCGGGCGAGACGAGGTCCCAGGCTGCCTCGGGCAAGGCGGCCAGCCAGGGGCCGGCGTCCTCGACGGAGACGATTCCGGCGACCGCGTCCCAGGCCAGCAGCCGGCTGGGCCGGGTGGCCAGCCAGAAGCGGCCGCGTGAGCGTACGGACTCGGTGACCAGCTCGTCCACCGCCTCGAAGAGGCGGCCGGGGTGCAGGGGGCGGCGGCTGTGCCAGACCATGGTGGTGATCTCGTCGGTGCGGGCGTCGCCGGGAAGTTGCGCGGTGGCGGGCTCCACGCGTTCGGCCAGCTCGGACGTGCACAGCGCCGCCCCGGTAACGGCGGGCAGGGCGGTGGCGGGATGCACCGGCGTGAACGGGGTCAGGTGCGTGAGCACGGCGGCCGTCAGGTCCTGGTCCTCCTCGTCGCCGCCGTGCGGCACCAGGCCGGTGGCGTACTCGATCTGCCGGGTGAGCACCTCGGCGAGGAAGCGCTGGTCGCCGGCCGCGGCGGGTTTGCCGACCTCGATGAGGCGTTCGCCCCTGGTCAGGTCCTCGGGCATGGCGGCGGCGTCCACGGCGGTGAGGACGGCGGTGAGCCGCAGCAGGTCGTGCGCCTCGGGGCGGTCGACGGCCTCGGCGACGGAGCGGGGCTCGACGGAGTCCCACAGGTCGGCGATCAGCAGCGGCGCGGTGGGTGCGAGCGCGACGAGCCGGGGGAGCAGGTCCTCGCGCACCGTGCAGGTGACGCAGCCGTGCGCGAGCCGTACCTGCGCGGACTCCCGCACGCCGGTCGCGTCGCGGACGGTGCGGGTGATCAGGCCGGTGGTGACCCGCCCGAGGTCGTGGTGGACGGCGAGCGAGCCGGGATGGTCGGCGAGCAGCCGCTCGACGGCGGCCGTGCGGGCCGCGCCGTGCAGGCCTGCGACGAGGACGACGGGGGTGGGCACCGGACCTCCAGTTGTCGAAATGAAAATCGTTGTCGTTATCATGGCACAGCTCCGCAACCCGGAAGGAACCGCTGTGGCCAGAAACGAGCTACGGCCGCTGATCAAGCTCCGCTCGACAGCCGGCACCGGCTACACCTACGTGACCAGGAAGAACCGCCGTAACGACCCCGACAGGCTGACGCTGCGCAAGTACGACCCGATCGTGCGCAGGCACGTGACGTTCCGCGAAGAGCGATGACCCGTCCCGACGGAAGGAAATGATGTCCGCACACTGCCAGCTGACCGGCGCGGCGCCGGTCTTCGGCAACGCCGTCTCCCACTCCCACCGGCGCACCCGCCGCCGCTGGGACCCCAACATCCAGCGCCGCCGCTACTGGCTGCCGAGCGAGGGCCGGCACGTACGGCTGACGCTCAGCGCCAGAGCCATCAAGATCATCGACAAAATCGGCATCGAGCAGGCCGTCGCGCGCGTCCGCGCCAGAGGAGAGAGGGTCTGATGGCCAAGAAGAGCAAGATCGCAGCGAACGAGCGCCGCAAGGCCGTGGTGCGCCGCCATGCCGGACGGCGGGCCGAGCTGAAGGAGATCATCCGCACCGGCGGCCCGCAGGAGAGGGCCGACGCCGTGCGGGAGCTGGCCCGCCAGCCCCGCGACGCCAGCCCCACCCGGGTGCGCAACCGCGACTCCATCGACGGACGCCCCCGCGGTCACCTGTCGAAGTTCGGGCTCTCGCGGGTGCGCTTCCGCGAGATGGCCCACCGGGGCGAGCTGCCCGGCGTGACGAAGGCGAGCTGGTAGCCGTGGCCGTGCCCAAGCGGAAGACGTCCCGCTCGAACACGCGGCACCGCCGCAGCCAGTGGAAGGCCGCCGCGCCCGACCTGGTGCCCATCGTGGTGGACGGGCGGGAGCTGCTGGTGCCGCGGGCGCTCGTCAGGGCGTACCGGCGAGGCCTCATCACCCCCCCGCTGACCACCCCCACCGGCCGGCGCCGCACGACGGCGCCGGCCTTCGACCTCACAAAGCGGCCTTCGACCTCACAAAGCGGACTCCGACCTCATAAAGCGGCCTTCGACCTCACGAAGCCGCCGCTGCCCCTACTGCCCGGCCGCCGCCTGCAGCCCGGCGATGTCGATCTTCTGCATGCCCATCATGGCCTTCATCACCTGCTGCGCCGTGGCCGGGTCGGGGTGCTGCAGCAGCTCGTGCAGCTGCTTGGGGATGATCTGCCAGGACAGGCCCCACCGATCCTTCAGCCAGCCGCACTGCGACTCCTCACCGCCCTCGGTGAGCTTGTCCCACAGCTCGTCCACCTCCTCCTGCGACTCGCAGTTCACGTACAGCGAGATCGCCTCGTTGAACTTGAACTGCGGGCCGCCGTTCAGCGCCAGGAACCGCTGGCCCGCCGCCTCGAACTCCACCAGGAACGCCGGCCCTGCGTCGCCCTGGCGCTGCACCGAGACGATGCGGGAGTCGGGGAACAGGGAGGTGTAGAAGGTGGCGGCCTGCTCGGCCTGGTCGTCGAACCACAGGAACGTGGTGATCTTCTGCATGGCGGGTCCCTCCTCAGGGGGTCGTCGTTCGTTCCGCACCAACGCGTCGTACGGGCGGGGCGCGGATCGACACAGCCCGGGAAGATTTTTCTCCCGGACGCCGTCCGCCGAGCACGGCGCCTCGTCATACGCATGAGCGATCCGGCGAAACAGGCAGTGTCGGGCGACGCCTATGGACACCGCGGTGTGAACGCGTCGTGATGATCAGCAGTTCCTTGATGTATATGAGGGTTTCCAATATGTACTCTGCGGCCATGACGAAACGAGGTCCCCGGGGGCCGGTGCCGATCTACCGGATGATTGTCAACGCCATCAAGGACGACATCGCCACCGGCAGACTCAAGCCCGGCCAGGCACTCCCGACGGAAGCCGAGATGTGCACGACCCATGAGGCGTCGCGGCTGACAGTGCGCAGAGCCCTTGAGGTGCTGCGCGAGGCTGATGTCATCTACACCATCCGCGCCGATGGCTCATATGTCGGCCCCAGGGACGCCCCGCAGATCCGCGAGCCGCGGGAGTTCGAGAAGATCGCGGCTGATCTCGCGGTGAGCATCAAGCGGGGCGTCTACGGACCGGATCAGGTGCTGCCCTCACAATTGGAGTTGATCGAAGAGTACGGCGTGGCCAAGAAGACGGTCAGTGCCGCCGTGGCTTTGCTCCGTGAGCAGGGGTGGGCGTACACCGTGCCCGCGATCGGGACGTTCGCCACGCACCGCGACAAGTGGCCGTGGACGTCTCAGCAGATCGCGGCCGACGTGATCGAGAGGATCGAAAGTGGCCGCAGCGGGCCATATGAGGGGTTGCCGTCCGAGTCCGAGGTGATGGAGGAGTACGGCGTAGGCAGCGAGACGGCGTCTGCCGCCGTTGCTCTGCTGCTTGAGCAGGGCCGAAGTCTTGTCTGATGCGTGTTTCTGCTCTGCGTGGCGACGCTCCGCCGCGATCCAGCGCAGGTCGTCCCTGCGGGTGTGTTACGGCTGCCGGTGGGGCCCGCCGAGGACGTTGCGCGGTACCTAATCGCATTGCGGTGCTTTTTTGGCGGTACCTGCACGCGTCAGCTCTGTGGCGGTCTCCTGGATGTAGGCTGGAATTGCACTGTTCAGCGAGCCTATAGACCTGAGCGGATCTGCGGGTTTGCCTATCACTTCACTGTACTCGTGGCCGTTCACCGAGTATTGGATCTGCAGTCCCCATTCATAGAAAGCTGAGCACGCCTGGGCGTCCACGCGAATCTGGGCTGGCTCGTCCTTCGAAACAGAGAAAGCCTTGCCTATGGGTTCAGTGCGAGGCTGGCGAGTCACTCCGGGCGCGTCCGGAGATCCTTCGACGCCTTTATCGGTCAGAGTGAGTCTATCCAAGTCGAGATGGAAGACTCTCTCGTATACGTCGCCACAGCCTCCGCCGCCTGCTGCGGCGACCCATGTGGGTGACGCCACCCCTTTCTTGTAGATTATCGGCCTCAGATTTGTTATCAGCGCAGTGGAATCGTCGAGCACGGACATGTTCAGATAGAGGTGGCCGACTCCATGCGCAGCGGCGCCAGCGGATGCGAGTTGGGTTCTCGCGCTCACGTCAGGCGACAGATCCACTGTGGTGGGCGATGTCCGGGGGTCCAGGACTGCCACCTGTGTCGTCAAGTCGCAGTCGCTCAGTGTCGGCCAAGTAGTGGCCACGTGAAATGGCTGCTCCAGTCGTGCTGGTGAGGAGGGTGCGGATCCAACCTCACAGGTGTTCCCTGTCCCTCCTTGAAGGATGCAACTCCCATCCCCGGCCGTGGCGTTGTTGGTTGAGCCGTCCGCATCTCGTGTATCCCTGGAGTTCGAAGGTTCCCCGCTGCAGGAGATCGCGAACGTGGCGATCAGAGCTCCAACGCTCACGAGCGCTCCGACCCCTTGCCACCAGGGCCGGCCAAGGATCTTCAATGTCGGTGCCGGTCTCTGAGCTGATTGCCGTGATTTCCTCGGCATAGGATCACCTGCTCCGAGTCGCAGGGGGCAAGTCTATCCAAGAGGCAATATGTCGGGGTCCTCGCGGTGTGAATGATAATGAGCCTGAAGATCTCCAGGTCGCTCAAGACATATGGCTGCTTTCTTGCTGCTGAGAGGGCCTGGGCCAGATGCCGTGCAGAAAGGCCCACATTGGATCACTTCCGTTTCATCCCAGCACAGCCCCTATAGCGGTCATGATCGGGATGGACAACCCCGTGGTCAGCAGCACCGCGCCGCGAGCCAGCCGCCTGCCCGTGTCATAGGTGACGGCGTAGACATAGATGTTCTGCGCCGTGGGCAGCGCCGCGAACAACGTCGCCGCCAGTAGTTGCGTGCCCTCCAGCCCCAGCGCGAAGCGCGCCGTCACGTACGCGAGCGCCGGCTGCGCGAACGCCTTGAGCGTCACCGCCAGCGCGATGTCCTTGCCCACGCCGTTCTCCTCGGGCGCGGCTGGGGCGCGGCGGGAGCCGTACAGGCTGAGGCCGTATGCCAGCAGCGCCACCGGGACGGCCGCGCCGCCGAGCAGGTCGATCGGGCGCATGACCGTGACCGGAAGGGAGACGCCGCTGAGCGCGAGGGCCAGGCCGAGCAGTGAGGCGACGGTGAGCGGGTTGCGGAAGGGCAGCAGGAGTGCGGCGCGCGGGGAGCGGGAGCCCTTGTCGAGGATCAGGAACGAGACGGGGGTCAGGACGAGGAGCTGGAAGAGCAGGATGGGGGCGACGAGGGCGGCGTCGCCGAGCACGTACAGCGAGATCGGCACCCCGAGGTTGCCGGCGTTGACGTAGGAGGAGGCGAGCGCGCCGATCGTGGCCTGCCGCGTGGTGCGCCGCCAGGCGAGCTTGGCCACCAGGACGAAGACGAGCTGCGTGACCGCCACCGCGATGATCTCGGTCAGCAGCACCGGAGAGAGCAGCGCGCCCAGGTCGGCGCGCGACACGGTGGCGAACATCAGCGCCGGGGTCGCCACGAAGAACGCCAGCCGCGACAGCACCAGCTCGTCGCTGAACTTCAGCAGGCCGATGACACCGAGGACGTAGCCGAGCACGGCGACCGACACCAGGGCGGCGAACGCCGCAACTACCCCCGACAACCCATTCCCTCCCAAACTGGACGTTCAGGAGGGTATCTGAGGTATCCGGGCTGGTCCGAGCCCGGCTCACCGGCTTAGGACACCCGGAAGGGGGTAAGCCCGTCGTAAGGCGCTGACCTGCGGAAACTTCGTCATGTGCGGGCGCCGAGAGCACCACGGGGCAAATGGGGGGTTCCCGGTGACCATTGACGAACCGCGTACTGACGAGCCGTTGACACCGGTGGCGGCGCCGGTGAGGCCGTCGAGCAAGGGCCGCCTCATCGTGCGCTGGCTGTCGAGCACGGACCACAAGGTCATCGGCTACATGTACCTGATCGCCTCGTTCGTGTTCTTCTCGCTGGGCGGCGTCATGGCGCTGCTCATCCGGGCCGAGCTCATCCACCCCGGCATGCAACTGGTGACCAACGAGCAGTACAACCAGCTCTTCACCATGCACGGCACCATCATGATGCTGCTGTTCGCCACCCCGCTGTTCGCCGGGTTCGCCAACGTGATCATGCCGCTGCAGATCGGCTCGCCGGACGTGGCCTTCCCCCGGCTCAACGCGGTGAGCTTCTGGCTGTTCCTGTTCGGCGGCATCATCGCGGTCAGCGGCTTCCTCAGCCCCTCGGGAGCGGCCAGCTTCGGCTGGTTCGCCTACACGCCGCTGTCGGACGCGACCTTCTCACCCGGCGTCGGGGGAGACCTGTGGGTCATGGGGCTCAGCCTGGCCGGCGTCGGCACGATCCTCGGCGCCGTCAACTTCATCACCACCATCATCTGCATGCGAGCCCCCGGCATGACCATGTTCCGCATGTCGATCTTCACCTGGAACGTGCTGCTGACCAGCATGCTCGTGCTGATGGCGTTCCCCGTGCTGGCCGCCGCGCTGCTCGCGCTGGAGGCCGACCGCAAGGTGAACACCCAGTTCTTCCACCCCGAGAACGGCGGGGCGATGCTCTGGCAGCACCTGTTCTGGTTCTTCGGCCACCCCGAGGTCTACATCATCGCGCTGCCGTTCTTCGGCATCATCACCGAGGTGCTGCCCGTCTTCAGCCGCAAGCCCATCTTCGGCTACATCGGCCTGGTCGGCGCCACCATCGCCATCGCAGGGCTGTCGATGACCGTCTGGGCGCACCACATGTTCCCCACCGGGCAGGTGCTGCTGCCGTTCTTCTCCTTCTTCACCTTCCTCATCGCCGTGCCGACCGGCGTGAAGTTCTTCAACTGGACCGGCACCATGTGGCGCGGCCACCTCAGCTTCAAGACGCCGATGATGTTCGCCGTCGGGTTCCTCATCACGTTCCTGCTCGGCGGCCTGACCGGCGTCATCCTCGGCTCGCCGCCGCTGGACTTCCACATCACCGACACCTACTTCGTCGTGGCCCACTTCCACTACGTGGTGTTCGGCACCGTGGTGTTCGCCATGTTCGCCGGGTTCTACTTCTGGTGGCCCAAGATGACGGGCCGCATGCTCCACGAGGGCCTCGGCAAGCTGCACTTCTGGACGCTGTTCATCGGCTTCCACCTCACGTTCCTGGTGCAGCACTGGCTCGGCGTGGCCGGCATGCCGCGCCGGTACGCCGACTACGGCCCAGGCGACGGCTTCACCGACCTGCACCTGATCTCCTCCATCGGCGCGTTCCTGCTCGGCGCCTCGACGCTGCCGTTCCTCTACAACGTCTGGTACACCGCGCGCACGGCCAGGCGGGTCGTCGTGGACGACCCCTGGGGGTTCGGCAACTCGCTGGAGTGGGCCACCTCCTGCCCACCGCCCCGGCACAACTTCACCAGCATGCCCCGCATCCGCTCCGAACGTCCCGCCTTCGACCTGCACTATCCGCACGTCGGCGGCCGTGCGGCGGAGTGAGGACATGGACGGCGTGGACGGCCTGTCGCCGCAGGAGCGGCTCGTCCTGGCGGAGATCGAGCTGGAGCTGCGGCACAGCGGGGAACGGCTGGCCAGCCGGCTCAACGAGTTCAACGAACGCGCGGCGGAGGGCGGGCCGCGCCGCTTCGGCGATCATGTCAGCCGCGGCGAGGTGGCCGTGGTGGCGGCCATGGTGCTGATCCTTACGGGGATACTGACGCTGGTGATCGTCACCTGCGGCAAGTGATCCCGTCTCCCCACGGTCGGCCGCTGCCCTCGGTGCGGGCGGGCGTGCGTGCTGGACGGCCTGATCACGCCTCCAGTGAGGTGGCCGTGGGCTGAGCGGTGAACGATACCCGCCGGTACCACTCGTTGCCCAGCAGTTGTGCCCGCGCCCGTTCCGGCAGTGACGTCAGCAGCGTCATCGACGCGCCCCGCCCCACCTCCGACTTGTGCGCGTGCATGGCCGCCCACTTCCGCTCCGCCCACGCCGCCACGTCCAGATGGACGGCGATCTCCCCGTCCGGCACGCCCAGCATGGTCTGCCCCGGCTCGGGCGGCGCCCCGAACACCTCCTCCCACCCCGCCACGACCACCGAACGCGGGAACGTGGCCAGGTAGACGGCCCGTGGCCGCCACGGATCGCCCGCCCCGGGATAGAGCTGGTCGTATCCGGCCGCCTCGGCCGCCGCCAGCGTGACCCGGTGCGCGTGCACGTGATCAGGGTGGCCGTATCCGCCGTAGCCGTCGTAGGTGAGCACCACGTCCGGCTTGACCTGCCTGATGTGCTCGACCAGCCGCCCTGCCGACTCCTCCAGCGGCACGTCCACGAAGCGCGGCGCTCCGGGCGCCGAGCCGGGCTTGCCCGCGTCGGCGTACCCGAGCAGCCTCGGCGCGCCCGCGCCGAGGATCTCCAGCGAGCGCTCCAGCTCCCCGGCGCGGCCGGTGCCCGCCGCCCAGGTGCAGGTCACCACGGCCGTCCTCGCTCCGGCGTCGGCGTACCTGGCCAGGGTGCCGCCCGTCCAGATCGCCTCGTCGTCGGGGTGCGCGTGCACGCACAGCAGCCCGAAATCCATTCGATCATGCTAGCGGCCTGCCCTATCGTGGATCGCCCGATCGACGATAGGGAGCCACATGTCCACGCCCCGGCTGCGCAGGGCGGCGCGCGCCGTCATCCTCGACCAGCACGACCGGGTGCTGCTGTGCAGGATCGACCTGACCGCTGAGGACGGCCCGGTCGTGTGGGCCATGCCGGGCGGCGGGGTGGAGCCCGGCGAGACGAGCCTGCGGGCGCTGGCCCGCGAGCTGGAGGAGGAGATCGGGCTGCGCCTGGACGGCGAGCGGCCGCCGCACGTCTGGCACCAGAGCGCGACCGGGCCGTACGCGCCCGGCTACGACGGCGTGGTCAACGACTACTTCCTCCTGCGGCGGCCCGGCTTCGTGCCACGGGGTTCCATGAGTGATGAGGAGCTGGCGGTCGAGCACATCAGCGGGTGGCGGTGGTGGAGCGTGGCGGAGATCGCGGCGGGCCACGGCGACGACCTCTTCTCACCCCGCGACCTGGCCGGCGTCCTGGGCGCGCTGCTGGCTGACGGCGTGCCCGCTGAGCCGATCCGCATGGGGCTATAAAGCCGCGACCCCGGACGCGCGGCTCCCGTCCTGCGGTTTCGGGCGTGCGGTCGAGGCCCGGACGGGGTTATGACGTGCGGTCCTTGAACGTGCGGCGCAGGTCGGCCACCCACTCCCCGGGAATCTCCCACGGGATGAAGTGCCCGCCACGATCATGGCAGGCGATGTTCACATGGTTGTACCAGGCCGCCCTGTCCCCGTCGAGGAAGCCACGGATCCGCTCCTTACCCGTCGTCACCCCCGGCGGGTTCTCGTAGGAGACGAACGTGATCCCGGTGGGCGCCTCGACGACCGGCCACCGGTCGTGCGACGGCGTCCACGGGTAGCGGTTGTTGTTGGCGTAGGTGCGGATCGAGGTGTCGATCCCGCCGCCCGCCCAGTAGATGGTGGCGTGCGTGAGCAGGTCGTCCTTACTGAACACGCGCTCCACGTCCCCGCCGTTGTCCGACCACTTCGCCCACCGCTCCAGGAGCCAGGCCAGCATGCCGGAGGGGGAGTCGGACAGGCCGAAGCCGAGCGTGGTCGGGGCGAGCAGGTGCGCGGCCAGGTGCACCGCGAAGCGCCGGTCCAGCTCGACGAACCGGTCGTGCACGTCGGCGGGCAGGCCGGGCGGGATGGGCGCGCCGCCGCTGAGGTCCCACGCCCGGTCGCCGTTGAACATGGTGAGCTTCTGCGCCGAGCCGATGTGCGTCGCGTACAGCTCTCCTGCGTACTTGTGCCCGAGCTGCCCGGTGATCAGCGCGCCGACGTCGCAGCCCGCCGCGGCGTATCTGTCGTGGCCGAGCACGCCGGTCATCAGCTCGTGCCAGACGTCGGCCATCTTCCAGAAGTTCATGTCCGGGCGCTGCGTGAGCGGCGTGGAGAAGCCGAAGCCCGGCAGCGACGGCACGATCACGTCGAACGACTCGGCCGGGTCGCCCCCGTACGCGGCAGGGTCGGCGAGCGGGTCGACCACCTTGGACCAGTGCCAGAACGTCCACGGCCAGCCGTGGCTCAGGATCAGCGGCTTCGGGTCGGGGCCGGCGCCCGGCCTGCGCATGAAGTGCAGGGGCACGCCGCCGACGTCCACGCGGTAGTGCTCGTAGCGGTTGATCGCCCGCTCGGCGGCCCGCCAGTCGAAGCCGTCCGCCCAGTACGCGACCAGCTCCTCCAGGTACGCCCGCCGCACCCCGTAGTGGCCGTCCTCGTTGCCGACGTCCAGCGGCCAGCGGGTCGCCTTCAGCCTGCGGCGCAGATCGTCCAGGGTCTCGTCCGGCACGTGCAGCGGCACCGGCTCCAGCGGGAACGGCCGATCGGGCATCGTCAATCCTCCAGACCTTCGAGACGCGCGGCGATCTCCGTCATCCGGGCCAGGACCCGCGCGTAACCGTCGAGCTCCGCCTGCTCGCGCGCGTCGAGGCGCTCGACCACGCGCGCCAGCCGCGCCACCCTGTCGGCGCGCCGGGACTCCACGACCTGCTCGCCCTCGGAGGTGAGCGACAGCAGCACGGCCCGGCCGTCGCGGGGGTCGGGGCTGCGCGTGACGAGCCCGTCGCGCTCCAGCTTGGTGACCAGGCTCGTCAGCGCGGGCTGCTTGAGCTGCTCCGTCGCGGTCAGCTCGGTCAGCCGCATCGGCCCCTTGCGGGACAGGGTGTGCAGCACGGACAGGCTCGAGAAGCTCAGCCTTCTGACCGCGGGGAGCCGGATGAAGTACGTGTTGAAGTCCTCGATCGCGCGGGCCAGCGCGTCGAGGCCGGGGTTCCCGCCGGGTGGAGAAGGCACGTGGGCAGTTATATCAAACTTCGATATAACTGCCCACGGCCAAGGGGTCAGTTGACGCAGTCCTGCTTGTCGAGCCCGAAGGCCAGCTCCCTGACCTTGCCGCCCTTGGTGTAGAGGAAGGCGTAGTAGGCCTTCGCGTTGCCGGGCACCGCCACGTACGAGATCCCGGCGGGCGAGATGCGCAGCCCCGGGTAGGCCTTCTTGACCTGCTTGGTGGAGGAGCCGAGGCCGATGCCCTGCGGCGTCCGCATGCCCTTCTGCGCCAGGATCACGGCCACCCCGACCCGCTTGGAGATGTACAGGCCGACGCGGCCCTTCCCCGCCGGGTGCGCCTTGAGGTTCCAGCCGGAGCACGGGCTCGCGCCCGAGCCCAGCTTGAAGACGATCTTCCCGGTGGCCTTCGCCTTGGCGGCGCTCATGCCGAGCTTGACCGCGCCGTAGCCGTACGGGCCGAGGGCGGGCCTTTTCGCGGTCGTGGCGAGCGGGGTCGTGGCGAGCGCGGGCGCGGCGGAACCGGCCACCAGCGCCCCACCGGCCAGCAGGGCGACGAGCAGCTTCTTCATGATTTCCTCCCCGTTGTCATGGCATATGAGGGTTCGTCCGTCAGGGCTCGACGGATCACTGCCCAGGACGCAGGATGGTCTTCCACGCCGAGCACCCGCCCGTGGGCCGCTGGGCCGTGCCCCGGCAGACCCGCACCTTGACCTGCCGCGCGTCGCGATAGTCCTTCCTGAACGTGCCGACGCCCGGCACGCAGTTGTAGAAGCCGTGGTCGCGCCAGCGCCCGTCGCGCGAGCCCTGCGAACGCAGCACCGCCCACGCGCAGCCCTTGCCCCGCGTGTCCTCCAGGTTGCCGGTCACGAGGTGGCCGAACTGGTGGATGGCGACCTCGCCCCAGGCCGACGCCATGCCGTCGGCTGAGTGCACGGCGCGCCACTTGCGCAGCGCGGGCGTGGCAGCGGCCGGGACGCTGAGCGTCAGCGAGACGGCGGCGGCGGTGACCAGGACGACGAGCGAACGCATGAAACAACTCCACGGTGCGGTGACGATCGAACCCTCCTACGAATAGGGCCCCGCTCTTGCGATCGGCTTGGAGATCGCTGATCCCGCCGCCAGCTCGCCCGCCGGGCGGCGCGGGCTGCGCGCCACGTACGGGCCGTAACCGAGCCTGATGATCATCTGGGGGTGGCCGCGCCGGTGGCGCGGGTCGCGGCGGCTGCGCATGTCCCGCAGGTCGAGCGGCTGGTTCAGGAAGGACGCCGACACGCCGTGCAGGGCCGCGACCAGCAGCACCCGCTGCAGCGCCTGACCGGCACGCAACCAGTCGGCGGGACGGTCACCCATCGTGGTCAGCACCGCGAGCTGCGGCCGCTCCTCGAAACGCGCCTCGCTGTCGTGCTGCCCGAAGTCCCGGACCGGCGAGGGGTCGCGCAGCGCCCGCGGCCCGTGCACGTAGCCGGGCAGGCCGTCGTGCCGCGCGCCGCGCATCGTCCAGGCCGCCACCTCGGCCAGGTAGCCGTGGTCGCGGGCGAGCTGGTCCTCGGCGATGGCCGCGTAGTCGAGCAGGTCGGCCGTGGCGTGCCGGCCGAGGCGCACCAGGGCCGCGCCCTCCCGGGAGGCGGCCAGCCGCAGCTCCTCCCACACCGCGCGGGGCAGGCTCCGGCTGAGGAACGGGCGGCGGCTGGTGCGGCGCACCGGGATGAGGTCGTACAGCTCGCGGGAGGCGCCGGGGACGGGCGACGCCTCGCCCACGCGGACGGCCGCCAGCAGGCCGGGCTCCTCCCCGGGCGACGGCAGCAGCCACACCATCGGCCGCCGCCCCGCCGTCCGCACCGCCAGGCGCAGGTTGAACAGCGCCGCGCCGCAGCTCACGTGCTGGTTGCGACCACGCGGATCACCGACCCGCAACCGCCGGTCCTGGTCGGCGAGCAGCTCGACGTACTCGCCGCGCACCACGCGGAAACGCCAGGGCTGGGTGTTGAGCACCGAGGGCGCCTGGCCGGCCGCCACCAGCAGCCGACGGACACCGAGCTCGGTGGCGAGTGAAGCGGACATCGCACACACCTCCTGCCACCGACGCTCGCGCACCCGCCCCGCCCCGATGAGTGCCGGACGGCCTCCCGGCGGCGCCGAAGGTCCCCCAGCGGGGACAAGGACCAATGACCTTCGAGCGCGGGCCCTACGGCACTGAGCGCGGACGTCCGCGAGCGGTGTGATGGAGGCGTGACAAGGACTGCACCACCGAGCTGGAAAGGGAGGCTCGTCATGGCTTGCACCATCCACCAGCCGCAGACGACCGGAGAGATCGCCGTTCGCCGCCCCGTCGACTACGTCTGGGCGATCGCCCGGATCTCGATCGGCTGGATCTTCCTGTGGGCGTTCCTCGACAAGACCTTCGGGTGGGGCCTGGCCACCCCCGCCGAGCGGGCCTGGGTCGCGGGCGGCAGCCCGACGACCGGCTTCCTCAAGAGCACGGGCGAGAACGCGCTCGGCGGGTTCTTCGGCTCGCTGGCCGGTCAGCCCTGGGTCGACTGGCTGTTCATGGCCGGTCTGCTCGGCGTCGGCCTGGCCCTCATCCTCGGCATCGGCACCCGGATCGCCGCCGGGGCCGGCAGCGCGATGCTGCTCCTCATGTGGGCCGCGGAGCTGCCCCTGGAGAACAACCCGTTCATGGACGACCACATCATCTACTCGATCGTCCTCATCGGCCTGGCCCTCGCCGGCGCCGGCCGCACCCTCGGGCTCGGCAACCTGCCCATCGTCCGGCGCACCCCATGGCTCCAGTAGCGAGCCACCCCGCCCACCCCCCGGGCGTCCGGGGGGTGGGCGTTTCGCCATGCCGTCACTCGAACAGCGACGGGTCCCCCGTGCCGACGCGGAGGATCTCGGGCTCGTCCTGCGACAGGTCGACCACGGTCGTCGGGGTCGCGCCGCACTCACCGGCGTCGATCACGGCGTCCACCGAGTGGTCGAGCCGCTCCTTGATCTCCCAGCCCTGCGTCGGCGGCTCGTCCTCGTCCGGCAGCAGCAGGGTGCTCGACACCAGCGGCTCACCCAGCTCGGCCAGCAGCGCCTGCGTCACCACATGGTCGGGGATCCGCACCCCCACCGTCTTCTTCCTGGGGTGCAGCAACCGCCGCGGCACCTCCTTCGTCGCCGGCAGGATGAACGTGTAACCGCCGGGCGTCGCCGCCTTCACCAGCCGGAACACCGCATTGCTCACATGCACGAACTGGCCGAACTGCGCGAAGTCCCTGCAGATCAGGGTGAAGTGGTGGTCGCTGCCGAGGCCGCGGATCTCCCTGATCCGGTCGATGCCCTCCTTGTTGCCCGGCCGGCAGCCCAGCGCGTACGAGGAGTCAGTCGGGTACGCGATCAGCCCGTCGGCGCGCAACAGGTCGACGACCTGGCCGATCAGGCGGGGCTGGGGGTTTTCCGGGTGAACGTCGAAGTATCTGGCCACCCTCGGATCCTAGAAGCGGTCCAGCACCACCCGGGACATCTGGCGTCTAGACTTTGCGCGCATGCGCCTCAAGATGATCTTCGCGCTCTCTCTGGTCTACCTCGTCACCGCGGCGCCCCTGTTCCTGCCCGGTGAGCTGCGGGTGGTCCTCCAGCCCGCCACCGCCGACGGGGTCGAGGTGTTCTACGAGGTCACCTCTCCCGTGCTGCTCAGGTCGTACGAGGGGATCGAGCCCTTCAACCGGGCGCAGCTCCTCGCCGAGCAGCGGGCCGAGGCCTACCCGGACGACCTCGCACCCCCTTACATCGCGCACGGCAGGTCGTACCGGCTCGTCACCCCCTACGTCACCGAGCGGGGCCGCGCGCTGGCCACCCCGGTGATCTCCGGCGTGTTCTGGCAGGACGGGCGGCGGGTCAGGTTCGACATCGTGCCGCAGGTGCGGCGGGTCGCCAACAGCCAGGCGGCGCTGAGCCGGCTGCACGAGAGCACGGCGGGGTTCGAGGAGCCCGCCGTCTACGGGAGCGGCATCGACGCGGAGGCCAACCGGCTCGTGCTCGAGACGAACGTCTTCGATCCGGGCCTGCGCCGCCGCCTGGCCGAGCGCTACGGCGGGCTCGTCATGGTGAAGTGGGACCCGTTCGGGGAGCCTATGCAGCTCCTGTGAGCATCCCTTCGACGAGGTCGGCGGCGCGCGTGGTGCCGCCCTCGGCGCGCGCGTCCGCCTGGAGCCGCGCGGAGCGGCGGGCGACCTCCGGGTCGGCGGTGAGTGCGAGCAGCGCGGACCGCAGGGCCGCGGCGGTGGCGTCCGCCGTGTCGATGCGGCGGGCGACGCCCAGCTCCACGAGCCGGTCGGCGTTGAGGAACTGCTCGGCGCCCTGCGGAACGGCGATCATCGGGACGCCGGCCAGCAGCCCCTCGCCGCAACCGCCCATGCCGGCGTGGGTGACGAACGCGTCCGCCCGCTCCAGGATCGCCCGCTGCGGCACCCAGGGATGCACCTCGACGTTCGCCGGGATGTCGCCCAGCTCGCCCGCGTCGGTGTGCCGGCCGATCTGCAGGACGACGTGCCAGCCCGGCAGGTCGCCGAACGCGGCCAGGCACCGCCGGTAGAACTCGGGCTGCCGCGTGTACGCCGACCCCAGGGAGATCAGCAGCACCTTGCCCGCGCCGGCGGGAGGCGTCCACTCGTCCTGCTCGCCGGGCGGGCCGTAGCAGGGGCCGACGAAGGTGACCGTGCCGGTGTCCACCTGGTCGGCGTGCGGCTGCATGGCCCGCGTGATCAGCGCCAGGGCCCGCGACGGGACGCCGGAGAAGGCGTCCACGTCGGTGGTGCTCGCCCCGGAACCGGCCAGCCACCGCGCGAATCTGTCCTGGTACGCGTCCGCGCCCGGCAGCAGCCGGATCTGCGCCGCCACGTCCTCCTCATAGCCCTTCCAGGCCACGAACGTCGGCGACAGTTGCAGCAGCGGGCGGCCCTGCGACTCGGCGAGAGCGCGGGCGGCGTAGGCGCCGATGTCGTACAGGTACAGGTCCGCGGGATCGCCGTCGTAGGCGGCGCGGAGCTGCGGGAGCGCCTGCATGGCGTCGTCGAGGAAGAGGCTCATCGCGGCCACCGGGTCGTCGGGCCAGGAGTCGTCGGCCACCGGCAGCACGGAGGCGCAGGGGACCAGCTCGGCGCCGGTGGCGGTGATGAGGTCGCCGACCACGGGATCGTTGGCGTAGGTCACCCGGTGGCCGCGGGACACCAGCTCACGGATGATCTCCAGGCTGGGCAGGACGTGGCTGACGATGGGGATGCCGGCCATCGCGATGTGGGCCATGCGGTCACTCGCCTCCTTGCTGGGGAGCGGCGGCTTCCAGGTCGGCGACGCTGCCCGACATGATCGTCCGTACGTGCTCGGTGATGTGCCCGGCCGGCCAGTCCCACCAGGCCACCTTCAGCAGCCGGGCGACGTCCGCCTCGCTGTAGCGGGTGCGGATCAGCCTGGCCGGGTTGCCGCCGACGATCCCGTAGTCGGGCACGTCGGAGGTCACCACCGCCCCCGCGCCGATGATCGCGCCGTGCCCGATCTTCACGCCCGGCATCACCGTCGCGCCGTAGCCGAACCAGACGTCGTTGCCGACCACCGTGTCGCCGCGGTTCGGCAGGCCGGTCAGCAGGTCGAAGTGCTGCGCCCACGAGCCGCCCATGGTGGGGAAGGGGAAGGTCGAGGGGCCGTCCATGCGGTGGTTGGCGCCGTTCATGATGAACCGCACGCCCGTGCCCAGCGCGCAGAACCTGCCGATGACCAGCCTCTCGGGGCCGTAGTGGTAGAGCACGTTGCGCGTCTCGAACGCGGTCGGGTCGTCGGGGTCGTCGTAGTAGGAGAACTCCCCGACCTCGATCAGCGGGGACTTCACCAGCGGCCGGAGCAGCACCACCCGTGGCTGCTCCGGCATGGGGTGCAGCACGGTCGGATCGGCGGGGACGAGCGGATTCATGAGGTGCGACTCCGGTTAACGCGACAACTTGTACATTAAGATGTTGGCATGGAGCGGTTCGATGAGCAAACCGATAAAGCGACGACGCCTGAGAAGGCGCCTCCCAAGCGTCGTCCGGGCGGCCGGACGAGCCGCACCCGCGCGCGGGTGCTCGACGCCGTCCGTATGGAGCTGGCCGAGCACGGTTACGACGGGCTGAGCCTGGACGGGGTCGCGGCCCGCGCGGGCGTGCACCGGGCGACGGTGTACCGGCGCTGGCGGGACGTCGGCGGCCTGCTCGCCGACGTGCTGGAGGCGACGGGGGGCGACGACTGGGAGCCCGAGGACACCGGCTCCCTGCTGGGCGACCTGATCGTGCTCAACCGGGAGAACCTGGGGGCCATGACCGCGCAGCCGTCGATGGCCGCCGCGCTCATCGCCGCCTCGTTCCGTTCCGAGGAGGCCGCCCGTGGGCTGCGGCGGCTCTGGGAGGATCGCTACACCCGCTGCGAGGTGATCGTCAGGCGCGCCGTTGCGCGTAGTGAGCTGCCGGCGGGGACGGATGCGCGGCGGCTGCTGGTCGCGGCCACGGCGCCGCTCTACCATCAGCTCGTGCTGCTCCGCACGCCGCCGGACCCTGACCTGCCCGAACAGGCGGCCAGAACCGCCGTCCTCGCCGCCACCGCAGGCGCCTTCACACCGGGCCCGTCAGCCACCTCTGTGTGATAGCGGGCCGTCGCCGAAGACGGCGCTGAGTGCCTTCGCGGTCAGGCCGGGCAATTCCTCGCGCCCGTCCTGCTCGGCCCACCGCACCAGCGCCGTGTGCAGAGCGGCCAGGCACGCGCTGGCCGCCGCCTGCGCCTGGAACGCCGCCTCCGGATCGGCCGCGTCGTCACCCAGAGCACCGATGATCGCCTGCAGAAGGGCGTACTGGTTGTCCAGGTGCTTGGCCCGCAACGCAGGCGTGGAGATCATCAACCGAAGCCGCGTGAGCAGGAACTCCCGAGCACCGTCGTCAGCGGTCAACGCGGCCCCCGACTCGACCAGCGCACCCCCGATCCGCCGCACCAGCGGCAGCCCGCCCCCCGACGCCGCGATCCGCTCGGCCACCAGCCGGCCGTGCTGATCGGCCAGGACGAGGTCCTCCTTGGTCGGGAAGTGCCGGTACACGGTCATCGGCGACACCCCGGCGGCCTCCGCGACGTCCGTCACGGTCGTCGCGTCGTACCCCCGCTCGGCGAACAGCCGCACCGCGTGCGCCTGGATCGTGCGCTGCGTCTGGGCTCTCCTGCGCTCCCGCAGCGTTGAGTGCTGATCGGCCATGTGGTAGACACTACCGCAGTGATAGTCACTACCAATTTGGTAGCAACTAACAGAACGGGATGGTTCACATGGACGGCAGAACGGCTCTGGTCACCGGCGCGTCGCGCGGCATCGGGCAGGCGATCGCGCTCCGGCTGGCCGCCGCGGGCGCGACGGTCATCGTGCACTTCGGCACGGACGAGGACGGCGCGCGCGAGACGGTCGCCCAGATCGAGCGCGAAGGCGGCGCGGCGCACGCCGTCGGCGCGGAGCTGGGCACGGACGGCGACGTCGAGACGCTCTTCACAGGAGTGGAGGCGGCCCTGGCGGGACGGCCGCTCGACGTCCTGGTCAACAACGCGGCGGCGCCGCCCGCCGGGCCGCTCGGGGCGACGACGCCAGCCGCGTTCGACCGGCTCTTCGCGGTGAACGTGCGCGCGCCGTACTTCATCATCCAGCGGGCGCTGCCGCTGCTGCGCGACGGCGGGCGGGTCATCACGATCTCGTCCGTGGCGACCCGGATGGCCAACCCGGCGCAGACGTCGTTCGCCATGACCAAGGGCGCCGTCGAGACCATGACGCTGACCCTGGCCAACGAGCTGGGCGCCCGCGGCGTCACCGTGAACGCGGTCGCTCCCGGCGCCACCCGTACGGCCACCAACGGCGCGATCTTCGAGGCGCCGGGGCTGGCCGGCCTCATCGCCGGGTCCACGGCGCTGGGGCGGGTGGGCGAGGCGGGCGACGTGGCCGACGTCGTCGCCTTCCTCGCCTCCGACGCCGCCCGCTGGATCACCGGCCAGGTCATCGACGCCAGCGGCGGCCTGTTCCTGGGACCACGCGCTGCCTGAGCACAGCGGCGCGCGCCCCCGGCCCTGCCCGGTCCGAGTCCAGTGGCCGGGGTCATTCCCCCCTGACCCCGCCCGGTCCGTGTCCAGCGGCCGGGATCATTCCCCCTGACCCCGCCCCGTCTGAGCCCAGCGGCCGGGGTCATTCCCCCTGACCCCGCCCGATCTGCGCCCAGGGGCCTGGGTCACCTCACTGGCCCAGCCCGGTCTGAGCCCAGCGGCGGGGAGTCACCCCCACTGGCCGGGCCGGTAGTCGCCGGCGGGCTGCCGGGTGATGACGTTCATGCGGTTCCACGCGTTGATGACCGCGATCAAACCCACCAGCGCGGTGAGCTGCTCCTCGTCGTAGCGCTCGGCGGCCCAGGCCCAAGCCTCCTCGGACACCCCGCCGGAAGCGTCGGCGACGCGGGTGCCCTGCTCGGTCAGCTCCAAGGCGGCGCGCTCGGCGGCCGTGAACACGGTGGCCTCACGCCACACCGCGACCAGGCTGAGCCGCACCGAGGTCTCTCCGGCGTGCGCGGCGTCCTTGGTGTGCTCCCGGGTCGCGGCGGGCAGCGGCGAGTCGTGCACGACCTTGCCCGCCGGTTACACCCAGGCGACGAAGTGATCGGCCGTGCGGGGACAATCTTCAAGAAGATCGTCCCGAGTGCGGTCGTTCGTCCGTCGTACAGGTGAGAACCAGTGGAGGCCGCCATGCAGTACGCCCTGATCATCTACGAGGAGCCCGGCTACCTCGACGCCCTGCCGGAGGAGGAGCGCGAGGCCGCGTTCGCGGACTATCGCGCGCTGGCAGAGGACCCCCGCTACGCCGGCGGCGCGCAGTTGCAGCCGGTCGAGACGGCGACCGGCGTGCGCGTCAGCGGCGGCCGGACGCTGGTGACCGACGGCCCGTTCGCCGACACCAAGGAGGTGCTCGGCGGGTTCTGCCTGGTCGAGGCGGCCGACCTGGACGAGGCGATCGAGCTGGCGGCGCGCGTCCCGGCCGCCAGGCTCGGCGGCGTGGTGGAGATCAGGCCGGTGGGGCGGCTCTGAACACGCTGGAGGAGGTCTTCAGGGACGAGTGGGGCAGGGTGCTGGCCTCGCTGGTCGGGTTCCTCGGCGACTTCGACCAGGCCGAGGAGGCCGTGCAGGAGGCGTTCGCGATCGCGGCGGAACGCTGGCCCAAGTCCGGAATGCCGGACAGGCCGGGCGCGTGGCTGGTGACGACGGCCCGCAACCGGGCGATCGACCGTGTACGCCGCGAACGCACCCTGACCGGGAAGATGCACCTGCTGCTGCCATCAGAGGCCGTCATGGACGAGTTCGACGACACGGTCATCAAGGACGAACGACTGGAGCTGATCTTCGCCTGCTGCCACCCCGCGCTGCCCCTGGACGGGCAGGTGGCGCTCACGCTGCGGGCACTCGGCGGCCTGGACACCGCCGAGATCGCCACGGCCTTCCTGGTCAGCGAGGAGACCATGAAGCGGCGGCTGTCCCGCGCCAAGGCCAAGATCAAGGCGACCGGCATCCCGTTCAGGGTGCCCGCCGCGCACCTGCTGCCCGAGCGGCTCGACGCGGTGCTCGCCGTCGTCTACCTCATCTACAACGAGGCCTACCGCGGCCGGGTGGACCTCGGCGCGGAAGCCCTGCGCCTGGGCCGCCTGCTCGCCACGCTGATGCCGGACCAGCCGGAGGCGCTCGGCCTGCTGGCCCTGATGACGATCCACCACGCCAGGCGGCGGGCCCGCTTCTCCGGCGAGGACCTGGTGCTGCTAGAGGATCAGGACCGGTCGCTGTGGGATCAGCGCGGGATCGCGGAGGGCCGCGCGGTGCTCGACCGGGCCGTCGCGGCGGGCGGGCGCGGCGCCTACGTCGTCCAGGCGGCGATCGCGTCGCTGCAGACGCGGGAGCGCATCGACTGGCCGCAGGTCGCCGCGCTCTACCGGCGGCTGGCGGGGCTCACCGGCTCGGCGGTCGTCGAGCTGAACGGCGCCGTCGCGCTCGCCCAGGCGGGCGACCCCGCCGCCGCGCTGCGCGCCGTCGACCGGCTCGGCCTGGACGGCTACCTCTACTTCCACTCCACGCGCGGCGAGCTGCTGCGGCGGCTCGGCCGCGACGCCGAGGCCAGGGACGCCTACGGCCGGGCGCTCGCGCTGGCCACCTCGGCCCCCGAGCGGCGATTTCTGACGCGGCGGCTGGAACAGCTCTGACGAGCTGTCCCCGGAGGGCGTGCCCGTTCGTCGCCTTAGTGCGGGCGACGGACGCTCGCGCCACACCGGAGGAGCATGCAGATGCAGACCAGCAACAACAAGGCGGCGTTCCGGCGTTTCCACGCGGCGATCAGCAGCGGCGACGCGGACGTCATCGCCAAGGCGATCGACGAGCTCGTCCAGCCGGACGTGCGCTTCCACGCGCCCGCGCCGGCCGCGCCCGGCGGGGTGGAGGCGTTCACGCGGGTGTGGGACACGCTGCTGCGCGCGTTCCCCGACCTGCACGTCCAGATCGAGGACGTGATCGAGGAGGGCGACCTGGTCGCCTGCCGGAACACCGTCACCGGAACCCACCGGGGCGAGTACCGGGGCCTCGCGCCGACCGGCAGGACCGTCACGTACGGGGAGATGTTCGTGGTGCGTTTCTCGGACGGCAGGATCGCCGAGATCTGGGGTGTCGTGGACGTCTTCTCGCAACTGCGCCAGCTCGGCGCCCTGCCGGCCTGACCTGGGTGTTCCTATTGTCCAGCGGTTCCTGGACGGACGCTGGACAAAGAACGCTTGCCGTTCGCGGGGGCCGCCGTCCAGCGTGGAGACAGAGCCCCGGTGCACAGGTCGCCGCCCGACGGGGGTGGCAGGCGAAGCCGATCCGGGGCGTTCCCCGAGCCAGGAAGAGGATCATGACGTACTCGAAGCTCGCCCCCGCGGCCGCCGGACTCGCCGCCGCCCTCGCGATGCTCGCCGTCCCGTCCGCCGCCTCCGCGGCGGTGTACGAGTCCACCGCTCAGATCGCGGCGCAGTCGTCGAGCGTCCACCGGGCGTCGGCGTCGTGCACGTCGCCACGGGGGCAGAAGATCAACGTCTCGTGGGGCGACGGCAACGTCTCCACCACGGTCTACTTCAACAACCACTGCAACCAGAAGCGGTGGATCGAGCTGAAGTTCGTCAAGCAGAACCACGACTACTTCTGGAAGTGCGTGTCGGTCAACCCGCGTACCAGCGGCAAGAAGAAGATCGACAACTCGAACCCGGACAAGGTCGTCCTCACCAAGAAGAAGACGAACTGCTAGCCGCGACCGATCGGCGCGAAGGGCCCCGCCACCGGCGGGGCCCTTCGCCGTTTGACAGTCACTCACGCCTGCCTAATACTCGGATCCGAGCGATTGGAGGCAAGTGATTGGAAGCGACCAAGAAGCGCCCGGTGTCGAACGCCCTGGGCCTCGCCGTGCTCGGGCTGCTCATCGAGACCCCGATGCATCCGCACGCCATGGCCGCCACCCTGCGCGAACGCGGCCAGGACCGGGCGTTCAAGGTGACCACCGGCTCTCTGTACGACGTCGTGCGCGCCCTGGAGCGGGCCGGATGGATCGAGGCGCGCGAGACCATCAAGGTCGGTGCCCGGCCCGAGCGCACCGTCTACCAGCACACCGAGCTCGGACGGGCCGAGTTCGGCCGCTGGGTCGAGGAGCTGATCCGCGTCCCGGCCGCCGAGTACCCGAAGTTCCTGTCCGCGGTCGGCTACCTGGGCGCGCTCGGGCCCGGCGGCGCCACGGCCGCGCTGCGCGAACGTGCTACGCGGTTGCGCGCGACGCTGGAGGAGTACCGGCGCGAGCACGGTGAGCTGCTGGCGAGCGGGAAGGTGCCGCGGCTGTTCGTGATCGAGGTGGAGTACGCGCTGCGCATGCAGGAGGCCGAGCTCGGCTGGATCGAGGAGATCGCCGCCGACATCGAGACAGGCCGCCTGACCTGGCCGCACACCGAAGAGGAGGAGGGCCGATGAGCGGCGAAGGCACGATCATGGTGGCGGGCGCCGGGCCCGCCGGGCTGATGCTGGCGGCGGAGCTGACCCTCGCCGGGGCCGAGGTGACGGTGCTCGACGGCCTGCCCGAGCGCTCGCCGTTCTGCAGAGGCTTCAACCTCAACGCCCGCAGCCTGGAACTTCTCGACCGGCGCGGCATCGCCGGACGGTTCCTGGCCGAGGGGCCGACCGTCACGGCGAGCATGTTCGCCGACCCGGCCAGGCCGCTCGACCTGACGCAGATGGACAGCGGCCACCCGTACGTGCTGGGCATCGCGCAGACCCGCGTCGAGGAACTGCTCGAAGAGTGGCTGGCCGAGCTGGGCGTCAAGGTGCGCTGGGGCCACACGCTCATCGACCTGGAACAGGACGGCGACGGCGTCGAGGTGACCGTCGAGTCCGGCGGCAGGCGGCAGCGGACGCGCGTCGCCTACCTGGTGGGATGCGACGGCAGCCGCAGCACCGTACGCAAACGCGCGGGCATCCCCTTCCCCGGCACGCCCGCCACCAGCTACGGCGTGCTCGCCGACGTCGAGCTGGCCGACCCGGCCGCGCTGCCGTTCGGCGTGACGCACGGCGAGCGCGGCGCGGTGTTCGTGATCCCCAGGCCCGGCTACGTGCGCATCGTGCTCGACGACCCCGAGCCGCCCGCCGACCGGGACGAGCCGGTGACCCTGCCCTACTTCCAGCGCCTGCTGGACGACCAGCTCGGCCGCCGGGCGGAGCTGCGCGAGCCGCGCTGGCTCACCCGGTTCGGCGACGCGGCCCGTCTGGCCGGCCGCTACGTCTCGGGCCGGGTGATGCTGGCCGGCGACGCCGCGCACATCCACCCGCCGACCGGGGCGGTGGGGGTGAACGTGGCGCTGGCCGACGCGGTCAACCTCGGCTGGAAGCTCGCGGCCACCGCGCTCGGCCACGCCCCCGCCGGGCTGCTGAACAGCTACCACGAGGAACGGCACGAGGCGGGGGAGCGGCTGCTCGCCACCCTGCGCGCCCAGGCGGCCCTCGCCGGGCACGACCAGGACCTCGCGCCGGTGCGTGACCTGTTCGGCCAGCTCGTCGAACGGGTGCCGGGCGTCGGCAAGTACCTGGCCGAGCTGGCGACCGGGGTGAGCACCCGATACGACCCGAAGATCCCCGGCGACCACCCGTGGCTCGGCCGCCTCGCCCCCGACCTGGAGCTGACCGTCGACGGCCGCCGTACGAGCGTCGCCGAGCTGCTGCGCCCCGCCCGCCCGCTCCTGCTCCGCCTCGGCGACCGGCCTCTGCCGGAGGCAGGCGGCCGGGTGGACACGCGCGACGCCCGCTGCCCCGCGTGGCCCGGCCTCGAAGGGCTGCTGATCCGCCCGGACGGGCACACCGCCTGGGTCTCCACCACGTCCGACCCCCAGCCGACCGGCACCCTCGCCACCGCCCTCGGCACCTGGTTCGGCGTGCCGGTCACCCTTTGACCGCCCCCACCAGCCCGTTGACGAAATACCGCTGCAGGACCAGGAAGAGCGCGATCACCGGCAGCACGATGATCAGCGACGCCGCCATCACCTCGTGGTAACTCGGCACCTCACTGGAGATGAGCGACTCCAGCCCCAGCGGCAGCGTGAACCGCGACCGGTCCGACAGCGACACCCGCGTCAGCACGTACTCGTTCCAGGTCGGCACCGCCGTCAGCACCGCCACCGTGATGTGCGCGGGCCTGGCGAGCGGCAGGTAGATCGACCAGAAGACGCGTGCCTCGCCCGCGCCGTCGGACCTGGCCGCCTCGCGCAGCTCCCCGGGGATCGCGCGGTAACCGCTGGTCAGCAGCAGCACCGTCAGCGGCGCGGTGCCGTTGACGAAGGGCAGCACCAGCCCCAGATGGCTGCCCAGCAGGCCGAGGTTCTTCTCCAGGATCACCACCGGCAGCAGCACCGTGATCCCGGGCACGAACAGCAGCGCCACGAAGAACCAGTACAGGAGGCGGCGGCCGGGGAAGTCCAGCATCGCGAAGGCGTAGGAGGCCAGGCTGTAGACCACCAGGACGCCGGCCACGGTCAGCGCCGTCACCTGGAGGCTGTTGAGGAAGTAGTCGAAGAAGCGCAGCCTGCTCCACGTGGCGACCAGCGTGCCGAGGGTGGGCTCGCGCGGCAGCAGGCCGCCTTCGAGGATCTCCTCGCGGGTCTTGAACGCGCCCGACACCATCCACAGGAACGGGTACACGCTGATCACCGCGTACGCGATCAGCCCCGCGTAGGCGAACCGCCTCACCGCACCCTCCGCAGCAGCCGCGCGTTGGCCAGGGTCAGCAGGACGGCGCCCGCGAAGAGCAGCCAGCCCAGCGCGCTGGCGTGACCGAGTGACGGCGCCAGCCCCTTCATGAACGCCAGCCGGTAGGCCATCAGCCCGAGCACGTCCGTGTGCCCGCCGGGCCCGCCGTTCGTGGCGATCAGGAAGAGCTGGAAGCCGTGCAGCGCGTCCCGCACGCCCAGCAGCACGATCGCCACGGTGATCGGCCGCAGCAGCGGCCAGATGACGCGGCTCAGCACCTGACGGGAGCCGGCGCCGTCGATCCGCGCCGCCTCGACGAGGCTGCGGTCGATGGCCTGCAGCCCGCTGAGGTAGAGCAGCGTCGCGACCGGCACGCTCGACCACACCAGGATCACGATCAGCGTCGGCAGCGCCGTGCCGGGGTCGCCGAGGAAGCCCTGCGGCTGCCGCAGGCTCCCCAGACCGAGGGAGCCGAGCAGCAGGTTGATCGCCCCGTCGGGCGCCAGCACGTACCGCCAGGCGTAGTAGACGGCGATGCCGGTGGTCACGTACGGCAGGAAGTACACCGAGCGCAGCACGCCGCGCAGGCGCGTGACGGAGTTCAGCATCACCGCGAGCGGCAGGGCGACGGCCACGGTCAGCAGCGGCGTGACGACCATCACCCACGCCGTGTTCGCGGCGGCCCTGCGCAGGTCGGCGGCGAGCGACGGGTCGGCGTAGAGCAGGTCGGCGTAGTTGCCGAGGCCGACCCAGCGCCATTCGGGGGTGAAACCGTTCCACCTGGCGAAGCTCAGCAGGAACCCGCCGGCGATCGTGTACGCGCCCATCAGCAGGAACAGCGCCACCGCCGGCGCGACGAACGCCCACCCCACCAGCCACCGCCGCGTGCGGGCCGCCCGGCCCGGCGCGGGCGGCCGGACGCGCGGCCGACCCGCCGGGCGTTCGAGTGAGGTGGTGCTCACTGCGTGGACTTCCACATCGACGCCACGACCTTGTCCAGCTCGGCGCCCGCCTGCCGCGGGGTCAGCTCCTTCAGCGGCGTCAGCCGTACGGTGAGGTCGCCCGGCTTGACCTGGTCCCAGTCTGAGGGGAAGAAGCTGTCGTCGGCCGCCTCGTAGGCGCTGTCCGGCGGGCCGGTGAAGTAGCGCTGCAGCGCCGCCAGATCCTTGCCGAGCAGCGCCTCGGCCTGGCTGCCGAGATCGGTGGCGGGCAGGTCGAGCGATCCCTGGGCGACCAGGCCGGCGCCCTCGGGCGAGGTCACCCAGTCGATCCACCTGATCGCGGCCTCGCGGTTGGCCGTGGTCGCCGTGACGCCCAGCCCGGTCAGCGCGAGCGGCGCCATCGAGATCCGCTTGTGCGTGCCCTCCGACGACGGCGGCACCGGGAAGGCGAGCACCTTGTCCGGGCTCAGCCCGTTCTGGGCGAGGAAGGCCAGCGTGAACGTGCCGCCCACCGCGAAGGCCGACTTGCCCTGCGCGAACGCGATGTCCGCCTCGTCGATGCCGAGCGTCGTGGTGCCGGGCATCCAGTACGGCGTCAGCTCGGCGTACGTCTCCAGCGACCTGACCCCGTCCGGCGAGGCGAACCCCTGCGCGGTGCCCTTCCCGAACAGCGCGTGGAAGCGCTCCTTGCCGAGCAGCGCGAACGCGAGCGGCTGGTAGACCCAGTTGAAGCCGGTCTGGGAGACCTTCAGCCCCAGCGACAGCCCGCCCTGC
The DNA here is from genome assembly GCF_039531895.1 of Nonomuraea monospora. Lineage (NCBI taxonomy): Bacteria > Bacillati > Actinomycetota > Actinomycetes > Streptosporangiales > Streptosporangiaceae > Nonomuraea > Nonomuraea monospora. The sequence continues at coordinate 150,604 of NZ_BAAAQX010000025.1, read as the reverse complement.
CCCTTGGCGGTCGTGGTCCGCAACGCCTGGACGAACTCCTGCCACGACTGCGGCGGTGTCTCCGGGTCGAGCCCGGCGGCGCGCAGCTTGTCCTTGTTGGCGTAGACGATGCCGAAGGCGCCCGCCGTGAACGGCACGCTGAAACGCTGCCCCGCCTTGCCGTTCTTGATCGGCGAGTCGGCGGCCACCGAGTCGATCTTCTGCTGGGTCAGCACGCCGCTCTCCCGCGTGGACGGCAGCAGCCGCTGCCGCCACGCGTCCGTGACGTCCGGCGCCATGTCCTGCAGCAGGCCGGACGCGCCCATCTCGTAGTCCTCGCCGGACGCGTGCACCTCCAGCACGTCCGGCAGCCCGCCCGTCTGCGCGGCGCTCTGCACCTTGCTGACGAACACGTCGTCAGGCGTGACCGCCTCCACCGTGACCCGGATGCCGGTCTGCGCGGTGAACCGCGCCGCCGCCTTGTTCAGCGCGTCGGCGTGCGACTTCTTGAACGTCCACATCCGCAACGCCTGCCCGGCCGGCTCCTGCCCGCCCCCGCCGGAACAGCCGCCCAGCGCCGCCACGACCGCCACGGCCAGGACGAGCGCGCGAACCCTCCTCATCGGCTCCGCCTCTCGAACGTCTCCACCCAGTGCCGCGTCCGATCCAGATACGCCGTCTCCGCCGCCCTGCCCCGCTTGCCGTAGGCGCCCTCGAAGCTCTGGTAACCCGCGCGATTCACGGCGGGCTCGATCACGCTGCCCTCGTGCCACTCGTTGAAGGACGTCACCGACACCCACTCCGGCGAGCCGCCGATCTCCGGGTCGAGCGCGTTGGACCACTGCCGGTCGTAGGCGGCGCCGTCGTCGCGGGCGATCGTCGGCGTGGTGTTGCCCGGCACCGCGCGGTCGTCGAGGTAACCGGGGGCGACCGACGGCGACCAGATCAGGCCGTGGGCGCGGGCGTAGTCGCCCGCCTGCTTCCAGCCGGGCGCGGTGGCGCCCGCGATGCCGTCGTAGGTGTACATGCCGTTGAAGTGGGCGATCCTGGTGGTGTCGGTGGTCTGGGCGAGGATCACGTTGTCGTCGTTCACCGCGTCCAGCGCCGACCAGTCGGCTATCTGCAGGCTCCAGAACACGTAGAAGACGTTGTGGAAGGCGGGGTGGGCGCCGTACTTGCCGTGCAGGTAGCGGATGTCCTCGACGGTGGAGGCGGCGGTGCGGCCCTCGTACGGCTCCAGGTGCCAGGCCACCTTGACGCCCCTCTTCGCCGCGGCGTCCATCACCCTGGCGGCCAGGCCGTCCTCGTAGCTGCCCTGGCCCCACCAGCTGTAGACGATCACGCCCGCGCCGGTCCTGCCGATCCACTTCATGTGCTGGGACAGGACCCCGGGGTCGCCCGAGTCGTAGGGGCCGAGGGCGGGGTAGAGGTCGGCGCCGATGTCGTCGGGCGGGGTGTGGCCGCCCTGCTGCCAGTGACGCCAGTCGGGGGCGCCGTACCAGGGGTAGTAGAACAGGTGGACGTTCTGCGACAGCTTCGGGGCGGCTGCCGAGGGGGCTTGGGGGAGCCACCAGGTCAGGGCGGCCAGGAGGAGGATGAGGCTTCGACGTTTTGCGATCATGGCGTCCTTTCGGGGGAAGGATGCTGCCCATCGCGGTTGTGGGCGTGGCGCGCAAATCGTTAAGATGCTTCCGCAATCTACACGCGCGGCAAGCCCTGTCAAGGGGTGACGGCAGCGGCTCAGGCCATGGACGGCTCACAGCCGGAGCGGCGGCGCGCGAGGCGGCGCCGGGACCGCGAGGCTCCGCTCAGGCGGAGTGGCGGGACCGCGAGGCTTCGCTCAGGCGGAGTGGCGGCGCACTGGGCGGGCCGGGACCGCGAGGCTTCGCTCAGGCGGAGTGGCGGGACCGCGAGGCTTCGCTCGCTCAGGCGGAGTGGCGGCGCACGAGGCGGGCCGGGACCACCAGCTCCGTGGACGGCTCGTCGATGGCGCCGCGCAGCCGTTCGAGCAGCCGCATGGCCGTGGCCTGGCCGATCTCGCGGGCCGGGTTGGCCATCGTGGTCAGGCCGGGCGACACCATGCCCGCGGCGTCGATGTCGTCGAAGCCCATCACCGCCAGCTCCTCCGGCACGCGCAGGCCGCGCCGCGCCGCCACGTCCAGCGCCCCGATCGCCATCACGTCGTTCGCGCACAGGACGGCGTCGGGCGGCTCGGGCAGCTCCAGCAGCCGCGCCACGCCCTGCGCCCCGCCCGCCCTGCTGAACTCGGTGTGCGCCACCAGCCCCTGGTCGGCCGGCACCCCGGCCTCGGCGAGCGCCGCACGATAACCGGCCACCCGCTCGGCCGCCGGGCCCTCGGCCGCGGGGCCGCACACGAAGGCGATCCTGCGGTAGCCGCGGGCCAGCAGGTGGCGGGTCGCCTCGGCGGCGCCGCCCTCGTCGTCGCTGTGCACCACGTCCACACCCCGCTGGGCCAGCCGCCCGCCCAGCCGCACCACGGGGATGCCCGCCTCGATGACCGGCAGCAGGTCCTCGGCGTGCGTGTGGAACACCGCGAACGCCAGCCCGTCCACCTGGCGGGCGATCATCTGCTCGATCGCCGCCTGCTCGACCCGCCGCACCCCGTCGGTGTTGCTGATGATCTGGTCGTAACCGGCGGGGCCCAGGACGTCCTGCAGGCCGCGGGCCAGTGCGGGGTAGAACGGGTTGGTGATGTCGGGGATGATCAGGCCGATGGTCTGGCTGCGGCTCGTGCGCAGGCCCCTGGCCAGGACGTTCGGGCGGTAGCCGAGCTGCTCGATCGCCTGGAGCACCCGGCGGCGGGTCTCCTCTGCGACGGGGCGGCGGCCGTTGAGGGTGTGGGACACGGTCGTCGCGCTCACCCCGGCCAGGTCGGCCACCCTCCTGATGCTCGGCCGCTCGCCCCTGACCAGGCGGGGGGTGTCTCGGGCGACGTCTTCCGGCACGCCGTCGCCTCGCGCCGCGAACCCGGGTGGGGTGGTGTATGTGGGCGCGCCTTCGGGTGTGGGGTCGCTTGGGGGCGCGTCTTCGGGTGTCGTGCCGCTCGGGGGCGCGCCCTCGGGTGCGGGGCCGCTCGACGGCGCGCCCTCGGGTGTGGGGTCGCTTGTGTGCGCGTCTTCGGGTGAGTGGCCGCTTGGGGGAGTGTCTTGGCGTGTGTGGCCGCTCGCGTGGGCGTCTTCGAGAGCGCCGCCGTTTGCGGGCGGGTCTTCTGGCGTGGTGCCGCGTTCGGGCGCACCTGTGGGCGCGGTACCGCGTCCGGGCGCGCCTAGGGGAGTGGTGTCGCGTTCGGGCGCGGCTGGGGGAGTGGTGCCGCTTCGGGAAGTGGCCCCGGGGGTGACGCGGCCCTGGAAGAAGGCCTCGAACGCGCCGCCCAGCACGGCGTACGCCTCCTCCAGCGCACGCACGCCGCGCGCGACGGCCTCGGCGGGCGGCACCCGGTCGGCCGCCTCCAGCAGGATCGCCTCCCACACCTGACGCAGCGGACCGAGCGCCGCCGCCGCCAAAATCCGCGCCCTGAGCCCGCCCCCACCCTCCGCCCAGACCGGCGCCCGCGTCCTCGAAGCGCCGACCCCCTCCGGCCGCATCCCGGAAGCGCCAGCGCCCTCCGCTCGCGCCCTGGAAGCGCCGACACCTTCCGCCCGCGTTCCGGAAGCGCCAGCACCTTGCACCCGCGTTCCCGAAGCGCCAGCACCTTGCACCCGCGTTCCCGAAGCGCCAGCACCTTCCGCCCGCGTTCCCGAAGCGCCGACACCCTGCGCTCGCGTCCTGGAAGCGCCGACGCCTTCCGCCCGCGCCGCGTCTCTCACTCCGGCGGGCGTCTCCGCCAAGGCCTCCGCCAGCGCCTCCGCGAGCGCCCGTTCCCGGGCCGCGAACAGCTCCCGCCCGAACGCCCGCAGCGTCTCGCTCCCGCGATACACCCGCCCGAACAACGCCAGCTCCCCGGAAGGCGCGGCACGCAGGAGCCCGCCGAGCGCGACCGCCGTCAGTCCCCCGCGCCGGCGCCGCACCACCTCGGCCGGGTCGCCCGCCAGCAGCGGCTCGTGCTCGTAGAAGAGCTGCTCCTTGACGGGAAAGTAGTTGAACACGGTCTTGGCCGACACGTCCGCCGCCTCGGCGACCTCGCTGACCGTCACCGCGTCGAACCCCCGCAACGCGAACAACCGCAGCGCCGCGTCCGCGATGGCGCGCCGCGTCTCGGCCTTCTTGCGCGCACGCCTGGCCGGGGGCTGCTGGGTGGGCATGCGGAGATCTTACATCGACAGGATCCTTACAGCCGCTGTAAGTTCATGGCGCTTCGAGACCTCCGTCGGGCCGGCGCACCCTGGCGGCCCACCGTTCGTGCAGGTGGGTGACGGGCGGGTACCGGGCGGCCGCCTTCTCGTCCAGGTCCACGCCCCAGCCCGGCGCGTCATGAGGATGGAGGTAGCCCTCCCGGGGATTGATCGTCCCCGGGAACGTCTCCAGCACCGCGTCCGGATAGACGTGCCCCTCCTGGATCTGGAACGCCGGGGAGGTCACGTCGAGCGCCAGGTTGGCGGCGGCGCCGACCGGGGAGACGTCCGCGGGCGCGTGCCAGGCGGTGCCCACGCCCGTCAGCTCGCACAACGCCACGAGCTTGCGCGCCGGGGTGAGGCCGCCGATCGAGGAGACGTGCAGCCGCAGCAGGTCCACGCCGCCCCGCAGGACGAGCCGCGCCGCGCCGGCGACGGAGCCGAGCTGCTCGCCCGCCGCGATCGGCATCGGTGCCGCCTGCCGCACCTCGGGCAGCCGGTCGTAGAACTCGGGCGCGATGGGGTCCTCCAGAAAGAACAGCCGGTACGGCTCCAGCGCCCTGGCCAGCACGACCGCTTGCTTCGGGGTGAGCCTGGAGTGCACGTCGTGCAGGAGACCCGGCTCTTCCCCCAGCTCGTCGCGGGCCCGCTCGAACAGGGCGGGCGTCTCACGCAGGTAGCGCTGGACATCCCAGCCGTCGGGATACGGCTGCCCCGGATAGCCGTTCGCCGTGCCAGGAGCGCCGTAATGGCCCAGGCCGGGCGCGCCGGTCTGGAGCCGGACGTGCCGGTGTCCCGCCGCCAGGATCGCGCGGGCCTGGTCGAGGGTCTGCTCGACGGTGGCGCCGCCCGCGTGCAGGTACGTGTCGGCCGCCGCGCGGACCCGGCCGCCGAGCAACCCGTACACCGGCATGCCCGCCCGCTTGCCGGCGATGTCCCAGAGCGCCATGTCCACGCCTGACAGCGCGTTGTTGAGTACGGGGCCGTCGCGCCAGTACGAGGACAGGTGGATCATCCGGGTGATGTCCTCGATGTCGGCGGGGTGGCGGCCGGTGAGCATGGGCGCCACGTGCTGGTCGACGGTGGCCGCCACGGCGTGGAAGCGCTGGGTGAACGTGGCGCAGCCGAGGCCGTACAGGCCGGGCTCGTTGGTCTCGACCTTGACCACGACCAGCGGCGGGCCCTCCGGCGCGGTGACGACGGCCCGGACCCGGGTGATGCGCAGGCCGTCGCGCGCGGGCCAGGGCGCCTGCGTCTCCTCCATCGGCCCGGTCACCGCAGCCCCCGCCCACACCCGGCAACGGTCGTCGCAGCGGCACTCGCCCGGGGCGCGGCTCTTGTTCGGGGCGCGACTTCGGGTCGGGGCACGGCACAAACTCGGGGCACGGCACAAACTCGGGGCACGGTGCTCGCCTGGGGTGCGGTGCTCGCCCGAGGGGTGCTGCCCCGGGGCGCGGTACTGGGCCGCAGCACGGTGCTTTCCTGAGGTGGGGTGCTGGCCCGGGGCGGGGTGCTCGCCCGAGGCGGGGTGCTGGCCCGGGGTGCGGTGCTGGGCCGCAGCGGGGTGCTCGCCTGGGGTGCGGTCATGGCAGTACGTGCCGCGCCGTGAAGCCCAGCACCCGTTCGGCCGCACGCAGATCAACGGGCACGGCACGATCAGGCAGCGGAGCCCGCAGCTCGCTGTCGGGATGGAACACGGCCAGCAGCTCCTCGGTAGGTTCGGACATCAGCGTGTTCGGCGCCGCGACGGTCACCACGTGGTGCCCCTCGATGGGCCGGGTGACGGCCAGCCACGCCGCCCGGGCGGCGTCGCGAACGTCCAGGTAGCTCCACAACTCCCTGGCCCCGGCGGCCCGGTCGGCGGCCCACTCCTCGGCCGTGTGCCGGAGCTTGTCGTCCACCCCGCCCAGCCGGGGGAAGCGCAGCGCGACGGTGGTCATGCCGTGGCGGCGGCTCATCATCGCCGCGGTCAGCTCGTCGGCCTGTTTGGACAGCCCGTACGGGTCCTCGACCTGCAAGGGGATGTTCTCGTCGACGGGCACGTACGCCGGGTGCAGGGTCCGGCCGGACCAGGCGAGCCCGAGGGCCGACATGCTGCTGGCGATGGCGGCGCGCCGCACCCCGGCCCGCCCCGCCTCCTCCAGCACCACGAACGTGCCGCGGGTGTTGCCGCAGAACACCTCCTCGGGGGTGCCGAGCACGGGTGCGGGGAGGGCGGCGAGGTGGATGACGGCTTCGGCTCCCTTCATCGCCCGCCGCACGGTCTCCGGGTCGCCGGCGCTGCCCACGACCAGGCGGTCGAGCGGCAGGCCGCCGGGGTCGCGCAGGTCGAGCCCGGTCACGGCCACCTGCCGGCGGGCGAGGAGGTCGAGGGTGGCCTGACCGACGCTTCCGGCCACCCCGGTCACGAGCACCCGCCGTGGAAGTTCGGTCATGTACTCCCCAAGAGAGGCAAATCGTTTTGTAGGGGCAGAATGCATCGGTGAAGGGCAGGTGTCAAGGAAGGCGCGTACAGCGACTGTAAGAAAGAGCCTCGCCTGGCGCCGGGAGGACAGGCACCCACGTGCGGCGGCCTCCGAGGTCGGCGGCAAGGGGGCCGCCGCGACCTTCCGCCGGTGCCAGGCGGGCGTGAGTCTGGATTAAACGTCTTCGGCCCCGGCAGGCGCAAGCATCCAGAGCGAATTTGCGCTCTATGATCGGGATTTTGCGGATCTTCGTCGCTTCTCACCGTTCACTCGCTGAACAGTCAGCCTCTTGACAGCCAAATTTCGGCGCGGTAAGCAACTCGTTGGATCCTGAAATATCCGTCCAAATCGTCAAGCGCATCCCACAGCAAAGCGCGGTCGGCGCGCGCCTTGCCTGACGTCCCCCCGGTCAGGAAAGGAAGCCCATGTCTGCGTGGTCGAGGCTGCTCGTCGCGGCGTCGCTGGTGTTCACCGGCGCGGCGGCGATCGACATCCCACCCGGCGACTACCAGCACGTCCAGCTCGCCCTCGGGCCGTCCGAGCTGGGCGAGCCCATGTCACTGGCGGTCCTGCCCGACAGGTCGGTGCTGCACACCGCCCGCGACGGCACCGTCCGCCACACCGACGCCTCCGGCGCGACGAAGGTGGCGGGCAAGCTCGACGTCTACACCCACGACGAGGAGGGTTTACAGGGCATCGCCGCCGACCCCGGCTTCGCCGCCAACCGCTTCGTCTACCTGTACTACTCGCCCAAGCTGAGCACCCCCGCCGGCGACGCCCCCGTGACCGGCACCGAGGCCGACTTCGCCCCGTGGAAGGGGCACCTGAACCTGTCGCGCTTCACGCTCAAGGCCGACAACACGCTCGACCTGGGCAGCGAGAAGGTCGTGCTGGAGGTGCCCAACGACCGCGGCCAGTGCTGCCACGTGGGCGGCGACCTCGACTTCGACGCCGCGGGCAACCTGTTCCTGACCACCGGCGACGACACCAACCCCTTCGAGTCCAGCGGCTACTCCCCGCTCGACGAGCGCACCAACCGCAACCCGCAGTTCGACGCGCAGCGCTCCTCGGGCAACACCAACGACCTGCGCGGCAAGCTGCTGCGCATCAAGCCGCAGCCGGACGGCACCTACACCGTCCCGTCGGGCAACCTCTTCCCGCCCGGCACGGCGGGCACCCGGCCCGAGATCTACGCCATGGGCTTCCGCAACCCGTTCCGGATGTCGGTCGACAAGCAGACGGGCACGGTCTACCTGGGCGACTACGGCCCGGACGCGGGCGGTGCCGACTCCTCCCGCGGCCCCGGCGGGCAGGTGGAGTTCGACCGGATCACCGCGCCGGGCAACTACGGCTGGCCGTACTGCACGGGGACCAACACGGCCGCCGAGACGTACAACGAGTACACCTTCCCCAGCGGCCCGTCCGCCGCCAAGTACGACTGCGCGGGCGGCCCGGCGAACAACTCCTTCCGCAACACCGGCCTGGCCAGGCTGCCCGCCGCCAAGCCGAGCTGGATCAAGTACGGCGACGCGGGCTCGCCCCCGGAGTTCGGCGGCGGCTCGGAGTCGCCCATGGGCGGCGAGGTCTACCGCTACGACGCCGGCTCCTCCTCGGCGGTCAAGTTCCCGCAGTCGCTCGACGGCCGCTTCTTCGCCATGGAGTTCGGCCGCCAGTGGATCAAAGCGATCGCGGTCGGCGGCGACGGCGCGCCCGCCGTGATCGAGGACTTCCCGTGGGACGGCACGCAGATCATCGACTCGGAGTTCGGCCCCGACGGCGCCCTGTACGTGCTGGACTACGGCACGGGCGGCGGCAACCAGGCGCTGTACCGGATCGAGTACCTCGGCGGCGCCAACCGCAACCCGGTCGCCAGGGCCGCCGCCGACAAGACCTCCGGCAAGGCGCCGCTGGCCGTCGCGTTCTCCTCGGCGGGCAGCTCCGACCCCGAGGGCGGCGCGCTCACCTACGCCTGGGACTTCGGTGACGGCACGTCCTCCACGCAGGCGAACCCGACGCACACGTACGCGGCCAACGGCACGTTCCGCCCGACCCTGACCGTACGCGACCCGCAGGGCCTGACCGGCACCGCCAGCCTGGTGATCACCGTCGGCAACACCGCGCCCGCCGTCACGCTCACCACCCCGGCCAACGGCCAGATCTTCTCCTACGGCCAGGCCGTGCCCTTCCGCGTCACGGTCACCGACCCCGAGGACGGCGCCGTGGACTGCGCCGCCGTCAAGGTGACGTACCTGGTGGGCCACGACAGCCACACCCACGCCATCACCTCGAAGAACGGCTGCACGGGGTCGATCACCATCCCGCCCGACGGCGAGCACGACGCGGCGGCCAACCTGTACGGCGTGTTCGACGCCGAGTACACCGACAAGGGCGGGCTGACCGGCCACGACCTGCGCACCCTGCAACCGGCGCACCGCCAGGCCGAGCACTTCGGCGCGCAGCAGGGCATCCAGACCGCCGCCCACGGCGGGGCGGAGGGCGGCACCACGGTCGGCTTCACCGACCACGGCGACTGGATCTCCTTCGAGCCGTACCTGCTCGCGGGGGTGACCCGCGTGACGGCCCGCGTCTCCTCCGGCGGCCCCGGCGGCACCATTGAGGTCCGCGCCGGTTCGGCGACCGGAACCCTGCTGGCCACGCTCACCGTCGCCAACACGGGCGGCTGGGACACCTTCACCGACGTCTCCGCCCCCCTGAACGGCAGTGCTCCCACCGGCACGACCAAGCTGTTCCTCGTCTTCAAGGGCGTGACGGGCCAGGGCAACCTGCTCGACGTGGACGCCTTCACCTTCTCCGCGGGAGCCACGATGGCCGAAGGCGAGTCCTACACCTCCGGTTCGGGCATCCAGATCGCCGACCACCCACCGGCCAGCGGCGGCAAGACGCTCGGCTACGTGGACAACGGCGACTGGGCCGGCTACGCGGGCATCGACACGACCGGCGCGAAGACGTTCTCCGCCCGCGTCTCCTCCGCCGGGGCCGGCGGCACCATCCAGGTCCGTTCGGGCTCGGCCGCCGGCACCCTGCTCGGCTCGGTGTCCGTGCCGGTCACGGGCGGCTGGGAGAACTTCCAGACCGTCACCACGACCCTCACCGGCTCCGCCACCGGACCGCTGTTCCTGGTCTTCACCGGCGGCAGCGGCAACCTCTTCGACCTCGACACGTTCACAATCACCAGGTAGGCGGCGATGCTGTCCAAACTCCTGAGCCTCACCCTCGTCGCGGCGAGCCTGACCGCCGTCCCCGCGGACCCGGCCTATCAGGTGCTGGTCTTCTCCAAGACCGCCGGGTTCCGCCACGACGCGATCCCCGCGGGCATCCAGGCCATCCGCGACCTCGGCGCGGCCAACAACTTCACCGTCACGGCCACCGAGGACGCCGGCGCCTTCACGAACCTGTCCGCCTACAAGGCCGTCGTCTTCCTCAACACCACCGGCGACGTGCTGAACGACGCCCAGCAGACCGCCTTCCAGCAGTACGTGGACGGGGGCGGCGGCTACGTGGGCGTGCACGCCGCCGCCGACACCGAGTACGACTGGCCGTACTACGGGAGGCTGGCGGGCGCGTACTTCAAGAGCCACCCCGCCATCCAGCAGGCCACCGTCCGCACCGAGGACCGCGCCCACCCCGCCACCGCGCACCTCGGCCCCGCCTGGACGCGCACCGACGAGTGGTACAACTACCGCGCCGGCCCCCGCCCGTCCGTACGCGTCCTGCAATCCCTGGACGAGACGACCTACAGCGGCGGCGACATGGGCGGCGACCACCCCATCACCTGGTGCCACCCCCAGGGGCAGGGCCGCGCCTTCTACACCGGCCTCGGCCACACCATCGAGTCCTACGCCGACCCCGCCTTCCGCAACGTGCTGCTCGGCGGCATCCGCTACGCGGCAGGGACGGCCAAGGCCGACTGCCGCCCAGAGACCGGGTACACCCCGCTCTACAACGGCTCCACCAGCGGCTGGTCGCAGGCAGGGCCCGGCGGCTTCGCCAACGCGGACGCCACCCTGACCTCGCAGGGCGGGATGGGTCTCCTGTGGTACTCGGCCAGGGAGCTGGGCTCGTACTCGCTGAAACTGGACTGGAAGCTGACCGGCGACAGCAACTCCGGCGTGTTCGTCGGCTTCCCCGCCTCAGGCGACCCGCAGTCCGCCGTGGACAACGGCTACGAGGTGCAGATCGACGCCACCGACACGGCCGACCGCACGACCGGCTCGATCTACGGCCACAAGGCCGCCGACCAGGCGGCCCGCGACGCGGCGCTCAACCCGCCCGGCTCGTGGAACACCTACGAGCTGCTGGTGGAGGGCGAACGGCTGCGCGTCTACCTCAACGGCGCGCTGATCAACGACTTCACCAACACCGACCCCCGCCGTTCGCTGCGTCAGGGCCACGTCGGCATCCAGAACCACGGCGCCGCCGACCAGGTCGCCTTCCGCAACGTCCGCGTCAAGGAACTGGGCGGCGGCAGCGTCACCGCCGAGGGCGAGTCCTACACCTCCAGCTCGGGCGTGCAGATCGCCGACCACCCGCCGGCCAGCGGCGGCAAGACGCTCGGCTACGTGGACAACGGTGACTGGGCGGGCTACGCGCACGTCACGACCGCGGGCGCCACCCGCTTCTCCGCCCGCGTCTCCTCCGGCGGCGTCGGCGGCACCATCCAGATCCGGTCGGGCTCGGCCACCGGCACCCTGCTCGGCTCGGTCGCCGTGCCCGTCACCGGCGGCTGGGAGAACTTCCAGACCGTCACCACGACCCTGACCGGCTCCGCCACCGGACCGCTGTTCCTGGTCTTCACCGGCGGCAGCGGCAACCTGTACGACCTCGACACCATCACCCTCGACGGCGGCGGCGGTCCGGCGCCGCTCCTGTCGGACAAGGTGCACGTCTTCTACTACCCCTGGTACGGCTCGCCGCAGGTCAACGGCGGCTGGCGGCACTGGCAGCAGGGCGGCCGCACCCCGCCCGGCGACATCGGGGCCGACTTCTACCCGGCGCTGGGCGCGTACGACTCGGGGGACTTCGCCGGAACGGTCGCCCAGCACATGAAGTGGATCAGGCAGTCGGCGGCCGGGGTGCTGGTGCTGAGCTGGTGGGGCCGCGGCAGCTACGAGGACGGCCTCGCCCGCGGCATCCTGGACGCGGCGGCCAGGGAGGGGCTCAAGGTCGCCTGGCACCTGGAGCCCTACTCCGGCCGCACCGCCGCCTCCACCGTGGAGGACGTCCGCCACATCAACCAGACCTACGGCGCGCACCCGGCCTTCAGCGACGCCTTCTACGTCTTCGAGAGCCTGCGCATCACCGACTGGTCGGCCCTCGACCAGGTGAACCAGGACAACGTCATCCTGGCCCAGACCACCGACACCAGCAAGATCGCCCACTTCAACGGCATGTACACCTACGACGCGATCGCCGGCGCCACCGCGCCCGGCTGGCAGCAGGCCGCCGACTACGCGCGGCAGCACGGGCTGGTGTGGGCGCCGTCCGTGGGGCCCGGCTACCTCGACGATCGCGCGGTGCCCGGCAACACCACCCCCACCCTGGCCAGGGACAACGGCGCCACCTACGACAAGGAGTGGGCCAACGCCCTGCAGACCGGGCCCACCTGGGTGTCGATCACCTCCTTCAACGAGTGGCACGAGGGCAGCGTGATCGAGCCCGCCGTGCCGCGTGCGGGTTACCAGAGCTTCGAGGGCGCCTACGGGCGTACGGGGGCGGCGGCCCAGACGGCGTACCTGGACCGCACGGCCTACTGGGTGGGCCGGTTCACCTCTGCTACTTGACGGACGATAGCAAGTACTTGCTATCGTCCGTCAAGTGACGACGACCGAAGAACACGTCGAGCTGGTGGGCGCGCTCGTCCGGCTGCTGGAGACCAGGGTGCTCGACCCCCTGGAGATCCTTCTCGCCTCCGACGAGCTGCTCACCCCGATCAAGGACCGCCTGCACGTGGAGGCCGAGGTCTGGGCCGCCCAGCTCCTCGGCCCCGACCGGCGGCAGGCCGCGCTGACGGCGGCGAAGCTGATCGCCGTCCTGTTCCCCGGCGACGAGCCGTTCGACCCGCCCGAGCAGTGGTGGCGCACCCCGCTCGGCCGCGCCGTCGCGCGCGGCGCCGGGCACCCCTCCGCGACGGCGGTCTCCTACTCCACGGCGGGCGCGATGCTCGGCATCACCCGCCAGGGCGTCCACGACCTGGTCAAACGCGGCAAGCTCGACAGGGACCCCGAGGGCGGCGTCACGACCTCCTCCATCCAGGCCCGGCTCAACCGTCCCAAGGAGAGCACCCCTTGACCGCACTCGATCTCGTGATCGAAGACCGCCCCGTCCCCCTGGCCGTCCGCGACCACGGCGGCGACGGCCCACCCGTCCTGCTGCTGCACGGCCTCGGCGGCACCCTGCTGCACTGGGACGCCGTCGCGCCCCTGCTGACCGGCTCCCACCGCGTCGTCGCCATGGACCTGCGCGGCCACGGCCTGTCGGGCGACGGGCCGTGGGAGTGGGAGGCCGTCCTGGACGACGTCCAGGCCGTCATCGACCACCTCGGCCTGGACCAGCCGCTGGTGGTCGGCCACTCGCTCGGCGGCATGGTCGCCGTGCGGTGGGCGCTGCGCCACCCCGGCGGGCCCGGCATCGTCAACCTCGACGGCCTGCGCTCGGCCGAGACCGAGCCGCGGCACTACGCCGGTCTCGCCCAGGACGACCTCCAGGAGTTGCTCGCGGAGCTGAAGGCCGTCTTCGACGCGCAGGCGGCGGCGATGGCGCAGCCGCTGCCCGAGGCGCACGCCGCGATGTACCCGCAGCGGTCGCTCCGCACCACCGGCGACGGCGTGTTCGTCCGGCCGAGTGCCGAGCTGGCCGGGCAGGTCCGGCACGACCCGTACTTTCTGGACAGCGTCCCGCCCGTCGCGGACCTCCGCTGCCCCGCCCTGTTCGTGCTCGCCACCCGCGACCTGCCCGGGCTGCCAGGACGCGTCGGGCAGCTCATGCCCGCGCACCGGGCGGGCATCCGCCGCGACCTGCTGCCCCTCGTCGCCGACCGGCCCCACCTGCGCGTGCTCGAACTGGACGCCAGCCACAACATGGTGGCCGAGCAGCCGGACGAGATCGCGCGGGCCGTGCTGGGCTTCCCCCACCCCGCCCAGGTGCCTGACCTGGGGGCTCCCGGGTAGCGGAGCGGCATGGGGGAACGGGCCATCGCGGTCATCGGGGTGGGGCCGCGCGGCCTGTCGGTGCTGGAACGCCTGCTGGTACGCCTGCGCGACCCCCCTCGCCACGGCCACGACAAGGTGACCATCTGGGCCTTCGACGCCGTGGGCCACGGCGGCGGCCGGGTCTGGCGGGTGGACCAGCCGTCCTGGCTGTCGGCCAACACCACGGCGGGAGAGAGCACGATGCGCTCGCCCGGCGACGACGGCCTGCCCGCCGAACGGTACGGCACGATGGCGCGCTGGGCCGGGCTGGAGCCGGGCGCGTACCCGGCCCGCCGCCTGTACGGGCAGTACCTGGCCGACGTGTTCCGCGCGCTGTGCGCGACGGCCCCGCCGCACGTGCGCGTCCATCCTGTACGCGCCGAGGTGACCGGGATGACCCGCGTGCCGGGCGGGCTGCGGCTGGTCGCGGACGGCGTCGCGTACCGGGTGGACAAGGCGGTGCTGGCCACCGGCCACGGCAGCCTGGAGCCCGACGACGAGCAGCTCGGCTGGCTCCGGCACGCCGACGACCACGGCCTGCGCTACCTCCCGCCCGGCCTGGCCGCCGAGATGCCGCTCGACGACCTGCCGCCCGGGGCCGAGGTCGCGGTGCGCGGGTTCGGGCTGACGTTCTACGACGTGATGCGGGCGGTGACCCTCGGCAGGGGCGGCCGGTTCACGCTCACCCCCGCCGGGCTGCGCTACCTGCCCAGCGGCGACGAGCCGATCCTGCTGGCGCTCTCGCGCGGCGGCCTGCCGTTCCTGGCCAGGCCCGCGGTGCCGGACTACCCCGCGCCGCCCGTACGGCTGCGCGTCGTGACGGAGGAACGCCTGGGAGAGCTGCGCGCGGCGGCGCTGGCGGCCACCGGCACGCCGCAGCTCGACTTCGCCCGCCTGGTCGAGCCGCTCATCCAGTACGAGGCCGACCTGGCCTGCTCGAACGGGGCCGCCCACCCGCTCACCAGCCTGGCCAGGCCCTTCCGCGACCGGCGCTTCGCCACCCCCGGCGACTACCACGCCGGCCTGGCCCGGCTGCTGCGCGAGGACGCCCGCCGGGCGGGCGCCGGCTGCGTGGACGGCACGGTCAAGGCCGCCACCGAGATGCTCCGCGCGATCCGGCCGCTGCTCCCGCAGGTCGTGGACTTCGGCGGGCTGCTGCCCGACTCGCACCGCGACTTCCTCGCCCGATTCGTGCCGCAGAGCTTCGTGCTGTCGGCGGGCCCGCCCGCGTCCCACGTCGACCAGCTCGCCGCGCTGCTGGAGGCCGGGATCGTGCGCCCCGTCGGGCCGGGGGCCGTGGTCGAGGCGGTGCCCGGCGGGTTCGGGGTGGTGTCGCCGCAGGTGAGCGGGTCGCGGCGGGTCGCCAGGGTGCTCGTGGACGCGCGGGCGCCCGCGCGTGACCTGTCCAGGGACGCCTCGCCGCTGATCAAGCAGTTGCTGGCCGACGGGATGGTCAGCGAGTTCGTCAACGTGGACCCGTCCACGGGGGCGCGTTTCGACGCGGGCGGGCTGGCCGTGACGCGGGCGCCGTACCGGGTGATCGACGGGCTGGGACGCGCGGCCCCGGACCTCCACGCCCTCGGCGTCGCCACCAACCACACCCGCTGGTTCACCGAGGTCGGCACCGGCCGGCCAGGGCAGGACAGCCCGTTCTTCCGCGACGCGGACGCGGTGGCCGCCGCCCTGCTGGCCCGCTCGTGAAAACGGCCGTTTGAGCGTGCGGGGGCGGGGCAGCCAGGGGTTCACCTTGAGGAGGTTCGTCATGCGTCTGCCCGCCGCCCGCGGCCCGATCACCACCGGGCTCTTCGCCCGCCTCGGCGGCCGGCCGGTCGAGCTGGACCCGCCGCTCGTCACCCCGCCCCCCGGCACGGCGCTCGACGACGGCGACCTCCAGCTCGCCCTCTTCGCCTGCTACGAGCTGCACGCCCGCGGCTTCGACGACGTGGACGACCTCTGGGAATGGCAGCCCTCCCTGCTCGCCACCCGCCGCGACCTGGAGCGATCCCTGGAGTCCGCGCTCGCGCACGCCGTGCCCCGCCCGCCCGCCGTGCCGCCGTCCCGCGTGCGCGACGCGCTCGCCGAGCTGGTGGCCAAGGAGGAGACGAGCGTCCTGTCGCCCGCCCACCTGCAGCGCGAGGCCGATCTGGGACGGTTCCGCGAGCTCCTCGTACACCGCTCCATCCACCACCTCAAGGACACCAGCCCCCGGGTACGCCTGTCCGGCGACCCGTCCTCCGAGCGTGACGCCGGTGCCGAGCAGGCCAGCGTCCACCTCTTCAGAGCCACCATGACCGGCATCGGCCTGGACGACTCCTACGGCGCCTACCTGCCCGTCGTCCCCGGCATCACCCTGGCCGTCTCCAACCTCAGGACACTGTTCGGCCTGCACCGGCGGCTGCGCGGCGCGCTCGCCGGACACCTCGCCGCGTCCGAGCCGCCCACCTCACCCGCCCACCTCGCCGCACTCGACCTCTGCGCGGAACTGGCCGCCCGGGAGCCCGCTCTCACCGGCGACATCCTGTACGGCGCCGCCTGCGCCCTGACACTCGAACGCCGCTGGGCCGAGCACGTCGTGAACCGCTGGCGTCTCGGCCTCAGCTCTTTGGACGGCGATCCTGACGAGGTGGGGCGGAGGCCGGTGCGGCACGACGATCAGGAGGGTGAGGCGGTGGCGGCGACCGGCTGAGGCTGTCTGATCGGCGGACGGGCTCAGCCGATCGGTGGAGTCCGGTGTTCAGCCGTCGTTTCATGACATCGGTTGATGTGGCGCCCGTTGCCGGATTGCGAGGCTGATGCCCTCCGATCCGAGAGGACACAAGCCACATGCCAGCACCCCACAACCCCGCCACCGACCTCACCACCCCCGCCACCGGCCCCACCACCCCCGCCACCGGCCCCACCACCCCCGCCACCGGCTCGGCCACCGGCCTGACCATCGACCCCGCCACCGGCCCGTCCGCCAGCCCCGCGATGAGCCGCCGCGGGATGCTCGCCGCCGCGGGCGCTACCGCGGCTTCTGCTCTCGCCACAGCAACGCCCGCGACAGCATCGGCCCGACCCGCGACAGCATCGGCCCGACCCGCGACAGCATCGGCCCGACCCGCGAGAACCTCCGCGCCCGCGTCAACGGACCCCACGGGGCCTGCCTTCGGGGCGGTCACGATCCGCCCAGACGACCCCCGCTACGACGCCCTCCTGCGCGGCAACAACTTCCGCTTCACCGGCGCCCCCGACGAGATCCGCGTCGTCACGTCCATCGACCAGGTGGTGCGCGCCGTGTCCGACGCCGTCCGCTCCGGCAGGCGGATAGCGGCGCGCAGCGGCGGCCACTGCTTCGAGAACCTCACCGCCGACCCGGCGGTCCGCATGCTCCTGGACCTGTCCCCGATGAACGAGATCGGCTACGACCCCCGCCGCAGAGCGTTCGCCGTGCAACCGGGAGCCACGCTCGGCGAGGTGTACCGGACGCTGTTCAAGGGCTGGGGCGTGACGATCCCCGCCGGCGGCTGCCCGGAGGTCGGCGCGGGCGGCCACTTCGCGGGCGGCGGATACGGCCCGCTGTCCCGCCGGTACGGCTCCGTCGTGGACCACCTGTACGGCGTGGAGGTCGTGGTCGCCGGCCGCGACGGCCGCGCCCGAGCCGTGGTCGCCACCCGCGAGCCCGGCGACCCGAACCGCGACCTGTGGTGGGCCCACACCGGCGGTGGCGGCGGCAACTTCGGCGTGGTCACCCGCTACTGGCTGCGCTCGCCGGACGCCACCGGCACCGACCCGTCCCGGCTGCTGCCCCCGTCGCCGCGGCGCATGCTGCAACACGTGGTCATCTGGTCCTGGGAGCACATGACCGAGCAGGCACTCACGGGGCTGCTGCGCAACTTCGGCGCCTGGCACGAGCGCAACAGCGCACCGGGCTCCCGCGCCGTCGGCCTGTACGGCATCCTCCAGCCGTCCCACCGCGCGGGCGGCACCGTCATGCTGGTCGCGCAGATCGACGCGGACCTGCCGGGCGCCGGCGACCTGGTGACCGGCTTCCTCTCGGCGGTGACCGCGGGCGTCCACCTCACCCCCGTGCTCGACCTGCGACGCACGATGCCGTGGCTGCACCGGATGACCTGGCCGGGCAGCGGCGAGCCCGGCGACGTCCTCGTCCGCCGCTACAAGATCAAAGCCGCCTACCTGCGCCGTTCCCTCACCGAGACCCAGCTCACCACCATCCACCGCCACCTCACCAACTCCACCGGCGGCCCGCACTCCGGCATGCTCCTCGTCGGCTACGGCGGCCAGGTCGGCGCGGTGAACCCATCCTCCACCGCCATCGCCCAGCGCGACGCCATCATGAAGGCGGTCTACCAAACCGTCTGGGCCGACCAGTCCGACGACGCCGCCAACCTGGCCTGGGTCCGCGGCCTCTACCGCGACGTGTACGCCGACACCGGCGGCGTCCCGGTGCCCGGCGAGGTCAGCGACGGCTCCTACATCAACTACGCGGACGCGGACCTGGCCGACCCGGCATGGAACACCTCGGGCGTCTCCGCGCACACCCTCTACTACAAGGACAACTACCCCCGCCTCCAGCAGGCGAAGGCCCGCTGGGACCCACACGACGTCTTCCACCACGCCCTGTCGATCGAGCTCCCCGCGACGGGCTGAACCACATCGCGAGGGCTTCGCTGGGGGACCGGCCGCACCAGCGCGGACAGCCCTCAGAAGCCGGTGAACGCCGACGGCTCCCCGGACAGCCGCGCCGCCTCCTGCCGGGCCACCGCCGCCGACACCTGCGGCGGCGTCCGCCTGATCTCCGCCTCCAGCTCCGCCAGCACCGTCTCGGCCTGCTGCCTGAGCCGCTGCCGGTAATGCCCCAGATCCTCGCCGAACCTCCTGGCAACGGGCCCGATCCACACCGCGTCACCGGAGAACAACCGGAACGGCTCGTCCAGCGCCGCCCGCAACTGGGCGACATGCCGCGCCACCCTGACCTGCGCCTCCCGCAGGGCCGCATAGCGCGGATTGTCCACCGGGGTGTCGGTCATCGGGGCCAACCCATCTCGGCGTTACGGGTACGGCGGGGGGTCGGTGATGGAGTATGGGAGCGGCGGGGCGGGCGATCGGGACGGAGACGGTGTCGATGGTGGCTGTGGGGCGTTGGGTCGTTGTGGTGGGGGTGGTCGTGGTGCTGGGTGGGTGCTCGGCGGCTGAGGCGGGGCCGACGGTGGAGGAGGCGGGGGAGACGCTTCAGCGGCATATCACGGAGTTGATGGAGTCGGTGGATCCGGAGGAGACGGTGGTGACCGATGGTGGGGGGAAGGATGTGCCTTGTGGGGCGGGTGGGGTGAAGCGTACTTATGGCGTTAAGTCCACTTTCTCCAGATCGAGTGTCCTTCTCCTGCCCGAGATGGCGGGCACCCTCAGCACGACCTGGGGCTACAAGGTTCAGGAGGCCTACAAGGCCGGATCGCCCAGGACGACGCTCAAGCTGCCCTCGTCCCGCACCAGCATCACCGTCGAGACGCTCAGCGACCACGAAGCCGTGGCCACCGGCGTGACGGACTGCATCCCGCGCAGCTAGCGCAAGCAGAGTCATTTGCCTTCCAGCACCTCCTTGAGTTCGGGATCAATCGTGGACAGGTGATTCTCCACGTTGTCCCGTTCCCCGGCGAACTGCCTGGCCGCCCTGGCGGCCATCTTGCCCAGCATCCGGCGGTCGGCCTCGTCGTCGAGGCTTCCGTTCTCCTTCATCCACGACAGAAAGGCCTTGGTGGCCTGCGGGTCGGCGCTGATCTCCCCATACGGTCGCAGCCGTCTGTGCTCATCGACGATGAGGGGGTCGGTCGGAGGCCGGAACCCGACGGGCGGATTCTCCGCGGTGTAGCCTTGCGCGACCAGCCCGGCGGCGATCTCGTAGAGGACCCCGCGTGCGTGCGCCAGCTCCTGCTTGTTGACTTCAGGCATCCGCAGGTCCGGCTCCATCATGGCTCCGATGCCGTCCTTGATCCCCCAGCTCAGGAACATCCAGCCCGCCGCCGCCGGCATTCCCCCTGTGGCGGGGAGGAACAGCATGCCCGCGTCCATGCCCTTGTCCAGCACTTGTCCGAAGCGCTCGACCTCCTCCTGGTCCTTGATGTCCGCGGTGCCCCTGACGGCCTTCATCGCGGCGAACTGCAGACCCGCCACCGCGCCGAGCCGGGCGAAGACCAGTTCGACGGCTGTGTCCTGCTGACGCCGGTCCGGGGCGGGGAAGGCCAGCAGGTGGCGGTCGGCGCGCACTCCAGCGTCGAAGAGCCGCTGCGTGAGCGCTGCCATGCCCTTATTGAAGGGCTCCATGTTGCTGTTGGTGTCCGCGAAGGTCTTGAGAAAGCGGTAACTGTCGGCGAGTGATAGGCGGAACATCGGGTTGGTTCCAACGAGTTCGTCGTCGAAGTGACCGAAACGGCTCGGCAATTGCGAGTCCGGATCCTGCACCTGAGCTCCTGCTGCGAACTCGGTGGCGTAAGCCCCGGCGATCTCCGCGAAGTGCTTCCGCATGACATCGTTCGTCACCAGCTCAGGCCCCCGAGTAATAACCCCGAACGCAAACGCCGCCGCCCCCTCACTATGCGCCCCGTCCCGCTCGTCATAAACCCCCGAAGCCGCCGCCAGGACCCGCCCAAAAGCCTCACTCGCCTCCGGATCCTTCCCCACCTGCGCAGCCAACCCCACCAAATCCGTGACAACAGCACGAGCCGCCACCACATTATGCGAAAGACCACTCAAGAACCGCCCGGTGACATCAACCCGCCCGTTGTCCAAATGCCGCCGAGCCACAGCAGTAAGCCACTGAGTAGGAAACGCCCCCTCACTAACCAGCCACGACAACGATTCGGAATCCACCCCCTCCCCACCCTGCTCGATATCACTCATCACCTGAGGAAACCGCGGATCCGGCGGCGAAGCGGTGGAGGCGGCGGCGAACATCCGGCTGAATTCGCCCAGCAGTTTTTTCTCTTCGTCCCGCACCGGAATGCCAGGAGCGGCGGGCCCGAACAGGTCGAGGATGTCCTTGGGTACCGCAAGGGTTCCCGCCGTCCCCAGCTCCCCGAAGAAGGCCGCCGCGAAGTCGGGATCGGACTGGTGCGCCAGGATGCGCTCCAGAAGCTCCGTGAAGCGCCGCACGGCGGAGTTGGGCCGGGGGCTGCTCATGCCGAGTTCGGCCGCCTGCGCGTACTGCCGGTAGAGGGCGCCCATGGCGGCGCCTTCGCGGCGCGACTCCTCAGGCGTGGCGTACGGCATGGCCGCCTCGTCGTACGTCACGATGCCCGGCGTCCAGCCCGGCACTCGCTTGCGGATGGTGGCGTTGCGGGCCTGGAGTTTGGGGACCTGGCCGCGCGCCCAGCGTTCGATCTCGGCGAACGGGGTCAGCGTCAGCGTGCCGACCCCGAGGCGCGTCAGCTCCGCTCTGATGGCCTGGGTCTGTTCGGCGACGTCCGCGCAGGCGCGGTCGAGGGCGGCGACGAACGTGTCCATGCGGGCGGGGTCGATCCCCGACACCTCGGGTCTCCACGGGCCATACGGGTGAGCCACGCGTCGCTACCTCCTCGACCCCGCAGACGGTGGCCTGGACGGACCGTACGAGGCCCCAACTTTCCCACAGGTGCGCTCGCCGCACGCCGCCTTATAACCGTTCGGACGGTGACCGTGGGGTAGCCGCGCCCGTCCGGGGGATGAGAGCCGCATGAGCACGATCGACGAGGTCACGGCGGCGGCCTACCGCGTTCCCACCGAGTGTCCCGAGGGGGATGGGACGCTGGCGTGGGAGTCGACCACGATGGTGGTGGTCACCGTGTCGGCGGCGGGCGTTATGGGGACGGGGTGGACGTATGCGCCGGCCGCCGCGGCGGCGTTCGTCACAGAGGCGCTGGCGGGCACGCTGAAGGGCGCCGATCCCGACGGCATCCCGGCGATCTTCGCCGCTCTGACGCGTCAGGTGCGCAACGCGGGTCGTCCCGGTGTCGCCGGTTACGCGGTTTCGGCCGTGGATGTGGCGTTGTGGGATCTCAAGGCGCGCCTCATCGGGGTGCCGCTGACCCGGTTGTGGGGGATGGCGAGGGAAGAGGTGCCGCTGTACGGTTCGGGCGGGTTCACCACGTACGACGACGCCGCCACCGTCGGGCAGCTCACGCACTGGGTGCATGAGCAGGGCATCGGCCGTGTCAAGATCAAGATCGGTGAGTCATACGGCAGCCGTCCCGACCGCGACCTGCACCGGGTGGCGCTGGCCCGCCGCACCATCGGTCAGGACGCCGAGCTGTACGTGGACGCCAACGGCGGCTACACCGCCAAGCAGGCCGTCCGCGTCGCCGAGCGGATGCGTGAGCAGGACGTCACCTGGTTCGAGGAGCCCGTGTCCTCCGACGACCTGGCCGGGCTGCGTCTGGTGCGGGAGCGTTGCGACGCCGATGTCGCGGCGGGCGAGTACGGCTGCGACCCGGGGTACTTCACCCGCATGTGTCAGGCGCGGGCGGTGGACTGCCTGCAGATCGACGCTACGCGGTGTGGTGGCTACAGCGGCTGGTTCGCCGCCGCCGCTGTGGCGGACGGGCACCATCTGGAGGTGTCGGCGCATTGCGCTCCGAACCTGCATCTTCCGGTTGCGGCGGCCACGGCCGGGCTGCGGCACGTCGAATGGTTCCACGATCATCAGCGGATCGAGGCGGAGTTGTTCGACGGGGCCGCCGATCCGTCCGGAGGGCTGGCCAGGCCCCACACGGACGCGCCCGGTCACGGCCTGACGCTGCGCACCGCCGAGGCGTCGCGTTACCGGGTGGCCTGAGGCTGCGCCCCAGCGCCCCAGCGTGCTACCGGGTGGAATGGCCGAAGGCGTCGTGCCCGTAGATCCAGGCCATGGCGTCGAGCGACAGCCCGGACGCCCCCGCCGCCATCCCCGCATCCCGTTCCCGCTGCTCAGGCCCGTCCGGAAGATGAAACCGCGCCTTGTTGGCGGTGGACAGCGCGTGCACCCGCGCCGTACGAGGAACGCGCTCCGCCTCGTACCGGCCCAAACCCGGACGCCCCTCGGAGGCGAGGCAGGCGGCGAGGGTGGCGGCGTCCTCGATCGCCATGGCCGCGCCCTGCGCCATGAACGGCAGCATCGCGTGGCAGGCGTCCCCCAGCAGCGTCACCCCGCCGGTGCTCCAGCGCGGCAGCGGGGTGCGGTCGAACAGCGCCCACAGGTACGTCTCGTCCACCGCCTCCATGATGGCCCTGACCTGCGGGTGCCAGCCCTCGAACGTGGCGAGCGCGTCGGCGGCGGCGCGCCGGTCGGTCCAGGACTCGCGCGTCCAGGTGTCCTGCTCGGTGATGGCCACGAAGTTGACCAGCCGCCCGCCGGCGACGAAGTAGTGCACGAAGTGCCCGCCTGGCCCCATCCAGAGCTGCGTCGTGGTCTCCAGTTCGAGAGCGCGCAGCCGTTCTGCGGGCACCAGGCCGCGGTAGGCGACGCAGCCGGTGAAGCGCGGGTGCTCGGGGCCGAAGAGCAGGGCGCGGGTGGGGGAGTGGATGCCGTCCGCGCCCACCAGCACGCCGGCCTCGACGCGTGCGCCGTTGGCGAAGCGTGCCTCGACCCGGTCGCCGTGGTCGGTGAGGCCGGTGAGGCGGTGTCCGAGCCGTATCCGTCCGGCGGGTAGGCGGGCGGCGAGCGCGGCGAGCAGGTCGGCGCGGTGCATCAGGTAGTGGGGGAAGCCGAAGGTCTCCTCCAGCGGCCCGGCGAGCGGGGCGCGGGTGAGGGTGCGGCCGTCGTCCCAGCGCCGCTGGTGCAGGGCCGCCGGCTTGACGCCCGTCCTGGCGAGGTCCTCGGCGAGGCCGAGCCCGTGCAGGACGCGCGAGGCGTTCGGGCTGATCTGCACGCCCGCTCCGACCTCGCTCAGCTCGGCGGCCTGCTCGTACACGTGCGCGTCGATGCCGAGGCGCAGCAGCGCCAGCGCGGCCGTGAGCCCGCCGATCCCGCCGCCGACGACGGCGACGGAGATGCCCGCGCCGCGGCTGCCGTTCGAAGTCATGATCCGGCTCCTCTCGTGGACGTGGCCGCACGAAAGAGTCTTACTCGTTAACTACGGGGGGCGCGGCTTCGGTTAACCTCTCCTCCATGGGCCTCGCCTTGATTCCGAGCCCCTCGGAAGCGGTCTGGGACATCGGGTTCATCCCGATCCGGGCCTACGCGCTGTGTCACATCCTCGGGATCGTCGTCGGGGCCTGGCTGAGCGAGCGCCGATGGCGCGCCCGCGGCGGCGAGAAGGGCACGATGTACGACATCGCGGTCCCCGCGGTGATCTTCGGCCTGATCGGTGGTCGCCTCTACCACGTCATCGTCGACTGGCAGACCTACTTCGGCCCGCGCGCGGTCAAGGAGCCGATCCAGGCGCTGTACATCTGGGAGGGCGGCCTCGGCATCTGGGGCGCGGTCGCGCTCGGCGGCGTCGGCGTGTGGCTGGCGTGCCGCCGCCGTGGGCTGTCGCTCGGCGCGGTGGCCGACACGGTCGCGCCGGGCATCGCGTTCGGGCAGGCGATCGCCCGCTGGGGCAACTGGTTCAACCAGGAGCTGTACGGCAGCCCGACCATGCTGCCCTGGGGCCTGGAGATCGACCAGGCGCACGGCGGCCAGCCGGGCGTGCTCTACCACCCGACGTTCCTGTACGAGTCGCTGTGGGATGCGGCGCTCGGCTTCGCGCTGATCCTGATCGGCCGGCGGTTCGTGCTGCACCACGGCCGCCTGTTCGCGCTGTACGTGGCGGGTTACACGTTCGGGCGGTTCTGGATCGAGGGGCTGCGGATCGACCCGGTGGGCGGGGTGGACCACGCGGTGCTGCTGCTGGGGCTGCGGATCAACCAGTGGACGTCGATCGTGCTGTTCGCGGGGGCGCTGGCCTACTTCTGGGCCACCCGGGCCAAGGACACCGAGGAGGTGGTGGTGGCCCGCGGGGCATGAGAACGCCCCCGACCGCGTACCGCAGCAGAGGCGTCCTCAGGGGTGGGCAATCGATCCCCTACTCGGACCCCTACCCGCCACGTCCAGTATGTATGCATTTGTCTGTTTTGTGCTCAGAATGCGTTCACGCTGTCGATCCAGAGTTCCCTGTTCACCGTGTGCAGGTAGAACTCGACGCGGATCTGCTTCGGCGAGGTTCCCGAGGTGTCCATCGCGCAGGTCACGAGCCGCCACTCAGGCGTGGCCGTGAACCTGGCGGACACCGCGCGGTTGACGCCGAGGTCCCAGATCGTGAGCGACGCCTTGACCGGCTGCTGGGAGCCCGACCTGACCCAGGCGAAGCAGGAGACGCTCGCGGGCGGCCCGGTGGCGGTGAAGTCCTGGGCGACCGAGCCCTCCGCCTGGCTCGTGCTCATGACGAGGACGGCGTCGCCGGATCTGGCGTCGCTGGTGCCCCAGATCTTGTACTGCACGGAGCCCGCCTGGTTCATCCGCGTCCAGGGCGCGATGTCGGGGGCCTCGAAGCTTGGATTACGCAGGTACGACAACGTTCCTCCTCGATCGATCGGCCTCGGCGGCATGCACAGAGTGCGGCAAGGCGGCGGCGATCGCATCCGGGACCGGATCCGAGAAAACCCTAGGCCCGGCGCGCCAGGGGGGCGGGCCGGGCAGGGAAGGCCGCGGGCTCAGACGGTCACGGAGGGCCGCACCTCGGAGGCGGGCTCGCCGGCGGGGCGGCGCAGGACGGTGAGCGCCACCACGAGCGCCGCCACCAGCAGCCCCGCGGAGATGCCGAACGCGAGCCGGTACCCGCCGGTGAGCGCGGCGGCCTCACCGGCCCCGGCCGCGAGCAGCTCGCCGGTGCGCGAGGCGGCCATCGTGGACAGCACCGCCACCCCCACGGCCATGCCCACCTGCTGCGTGGTGTTGAACAATCCGGAGGTCAGCCCCGCGTCGCTGTCCTGAGCGCCGGACATCGCCAGCGTGGCCAGCGCGGGCAGCATCAGCCCGCCGCCCGCGATCAGCAGCATCGGGGGCAGCAGGTGGGTGAGGTAGCCGGTGTCCACGGTGATCCGGGTGAGCAGCAGCATCGCCGCGACGAGCAGCACCAGACCGGCGACCAGCACCGTACGGGCGCCGAACCGGGCGATGACCCGGGCGGAGACGAACAGCGACAGCGTGCCGATGCCCACCGCGGCGGGCAGCATGGCCAGGCCGGTCTCCAGGGCGCCGTAGCCGAGGACCCGCTGCATGTAGAGCGCGACGAGCACCTGGAAGGCGAACATCCCCGACAGGCTCAGCATCTGCGCCAGGTTGGCGCCGGCCACGTTGCGCGAGCGCAGGATCCGCAGCGGCATCAGCGGGGCCTTGGCGGTGGCCTGCCGCGCCACGAAGCCGCCGAGCAGGGCGATCGAGAGCGCGCCGAGGCCCAGGGTGTGGGCGGCGAGCCAGCCGTACTCCTCGACCTTGACGATCGTGTAGATGCCCAGCATCAGGCCGGACGTCACGAGCAGGGCGCCGATCACGTCGGCCCCGGCGGACAGACCGGCGCCGCGGTCGGCGGGCAGCGCCGGCAGCGCGAGCAGGATGGTGACCAGCCCGATCGGCACGTTGATGAAGAAGATCCACGGCCAGCTCAGCGCGTCGGTGAGCACGCCGCCCACCACCTGCCCGATGGAGGCGCCGGCCGCCCCGGTGAAGCTGAAGATCGCGATCGCCTTGCCGCGTTCGGCCGGCTCCGTGAACAGCGTCACCAGGATGCCCAGCACCACGGCGGAGGCCAGCGCGCTGCCCACGCCCTGGAGGAAACGGGCGGCGATCAGCAGGCCGGCGTCGGAGGCCGCGCCCGCCAGCACGGAGGCGGCCGTGAAGACCGCGTTCCCGGCCAGGAACATCGCCCGCCGCCCGATCAGGTCGCCCAGGCGGCCCGCCAGGAGCAGCAGGCCGCCGAAGGGGATCAGGTAGGCGTTGACGATCCAGCTCAGCCCGGCGGCTGAGAAGTCCAGATCCCGCTGGATGGCCGGCATCGCCACCGTCACGATGCTGCCGTCCAGAACCGTCATCAGTCCGGTCGCGGACAGCACGCCCAGCGCGGTCCAGCGCGAATTGAGCACATTAGACATGGGTCTCTCCCGTCTCAGGTCGACAAGAGAGACCGTAGCAGATAGTTCCGTTGCAGACGATCCTTTACGAACTTACTTTGCGCGCTCCCGTGCTCTGCGGGCCTGCTGCGTGCCCTCCGCGGGGGTCGCGAGATGCCCGCCGGCCAGGCGGTTCAGGGCCCGGACGAGCACCTCGCGCTCGTCGTCAGGCAACGCCTCGAGCGCCGCCCTGTGCACGCCGTCCACGATCTGCTGGCTGCGCCTGGCGACCTCCGCGCCCGCCTCGGTGACCGCGATGATCCTGGCCCGCCGGTCGGTGCTGGACGGGCGGCGCTCGGCGTAGCCCGCCTTCTCCAGCGCGTCCACGGTCACCACCATCGTGGTCTTGTCCATGTCGCCGATCTCGGCGAGCTGGATCTGCGTGCGTTCCTCCTCCAGGGCGTGCACCAGCACGCAGTGCATGCGCGCCGTCAGCCCGATCTCGGCCAGCGCCGCCGACATCTGCGTGCGCAGCACATGGCCGGTGTGGTCGAGCAGGAAGGACAGGTCTGTTTCTGTACGCGCGGGAGCCATCGCTGTCATGCCTGCCAGCCTACCCAAACCATCCCGCTGGAGATTATCTGCGAGAGGACGATCGACTCGGCGGTCCCCGGGCCGGGTAGGAGCCGGGCATGGCGAAGGCAGTGCGATTCGACGAGTACGGCGGTCCTGACGTCCTGCGCGTGGCCGACGTCCCGATTCCCGAGCCCGCGGCCGGCCAGGTGCTGGTCCAGGTCAAGGCGGCGGCCGTGAACCCCGGCGAGGCGAAGATCCGCGAAGGGCTGCTGCACGACCGGTGGCCCGCCACGTTCCCCTCGGGCGAGGGCAGCGACCTGGCCGGGATCGTCGTCAGCACCGGCCCCGGCGTGACCGGCCCCGCGCCGGGGAGCGAGGTCATCGGCTTCACCGACGACCGGGCCAGCCATGCGGAATACGTCCTCGTGCGGGCGGGCGACCTCACGCCCAAGCCGGAGAACGTGCCGTGGGAGGTGGCCGGGTCGCTGGCCATCGCCGGATGCACGGCCTGGGCGGCGGTGCGCGCGGTCTCGCCGCGGCCGGGCGACACGGTGGCGGTGTCGGGCGCGGCGGGCGGCGTCGGCTCGATCGCCGTCCAGCTCGCCAGGCGGGCCGGGGCCGAGGTGATCGGCATCGCCGGGCCCGCCCATCACGAGTGGCTGGCCGCGCACGGCGTCCGCGCCGTCGCCTACGGGGACGGCCTGGAGGAACGGCTGCGCGAGGCCGGTGTGGACGCGTTCGTCGACACCTACGGCGACGGGTACGTGGCGCTCGCCGTCGAGCTGGGGGTGCCGCCGGAGCGCGTCAACACGATCGCCGACTTCGCCGCCGTGGCCGAGTACGGGGTCAAGGCCGACGGCAGCTCCGTCAAGAGCGCGGCGCTGCTGGCCGAGCTCGCCGCGCTGGTGGCCGCCGGGGAGCTGGAGGTGCCGATCGCGGCCACGTACCGGCTGGACGACGTCCGGGCCGCGTTCGAGCGGCTGGAGCAGGGGCACCTCCGCGGCAGGATCGTCCTGCTGCCCTGAGCGGTTTGCGGCGCTCAGGCGGCGGGCGGTGCGGTGCTTTCGCGGACGACGAGTTCGGTGGCCAGTTCGACGCGGTTCTGCGGCAGCGGCTCGCCTTGAGCGAGGGTCAGCAGCATCGTGGTGGCGGCGGCGGCCATGTCGGTGAGGGGCTGGCGGATGGTGGTGAGCGGGGGGATGGTCCACCGGATGGAGGGCATGTCGTCGAAGCCGATGACGCTGAGGTCGGCGGGGATGCGCAGGCCGAGCTGGTGGGCGGCGTGGTAGACGCCGGTGGCCTGTCCGTCGTTGGTGGCGAAGATGGCGGTGGGCGGGTCGGGCAGGCGTAGCAGGCGGTGCGCTTCGGCCAGGCCGCCTTCGATGAGAAAGTCGCCCCGCCCGATGAGCGCCGGATCGGCGGGGACGCCCGCCATGTCGAGGGCGGTCCGGTAACCGTCCAGGCGCGCTCGGCTGGGCAGCGCGGAGTCGGGGCCGGTGAGGATGGCGATGCGGCGATGGCCGAGTTCGAGGAGGTGGCGGGTGGCGGTGAGGCCGCCGTTCCAGTTACCGGCCCCGACCGACGGGATGTCCCGTGCCGGAACGTCGGCCGGGTCCAGCAGGACGAGGGGGATTTCGCGGCGGGCGAGCAGTTCGTGCTGCGGTTCGGTCAGGCCGGAGAACACCGCGATCACGCCGCTCGGGCGGCGCCGTAACACGCCCTCCAGCCAGGCGTCGGCGGCGGTGTGGTCGCGGCGCAGGTCCGAGATGCCCACCGTGAGGTCGTGCTCGCGGGCGACCTGCGCCACGCCCTTGGTGATCTCGACGGGGTAGTCGCCTTCGAGGGCGTGGAAGACCAGCTCCAAGAGGCCGGTCGGGGTGGAGCGGCGGCGCTGGCGGCGGTAGCCGTGCCGGCGGATCAGCTCTTCCACGGCGGCGCGGGTCTGTGAGGAGACTTCGGAGCGGCCGTTCACGACCTTGGAGACCGTCGCGGTGGAGACGCCGGCCAGCTCGGCGAGCTGGGCGATGGTGAGCGGGGACGACTCCGTGGTCATGGCGGCAGTCTACGGGGGCGGCCCGTCGCCGCTCGACGGGTCAAGCCAGGGCCGCCGGCGCGTTCACTTCCCGCTCCCCAGCGTCATCCCTTCGATGATCCGCCGTCCGAGCCACACATAGATGACCAGCAGCGGCAGGATGACGATCCCGAGCGCGGCGAACAACCCGCCCCAGTCGGCCCCGCTGTACTGCACCCGCGTCAGAAACCCGAGCAGCGCCAGCGGAAGCGTCTGCTGCGCCGGATCCTGCAGGAAGATCAGCGACAGCAACCCCTCGGACCAGTGCTGGATGACGTTGAGGATCAGCAGCGTGACGATCCCGGAGCGGGCGAGCGGCAGCATGATCTGCCAGTACGTACGCCACGGCGTCGCCCCGTCGATGGCCGCGGCCTCCTCCAGGTCGCCCGGCAGGTTGCGGAAGAAGGCGGTCAGGAAGAACACGGCGAACGGCACGGACGTCGCCACGTAGACGATGATCAGACCGCCGAGACTGTTGACCAGCCCCACCTGCGACAACGCCACGAACAGCGGCAACATGATCGCCTGCACCGGGATGCCGAGGCCCAGCGCGAAGAACGACGTGAGCGGCGAGGCGCTCCTGGTGCGGAAGCGGCTGAGCGCGTAGGCGGCGGGCGCGGCGAGGGCGACGGTGCCCGCCGCGGTGGCGGCGACCACGACCACGGTCCGCAGGATGGCCGGCCCGAACTCGCTGACCTGCCAGGCGCGGGCCCAGTTGTCGAGCTGCCACGTGGCGGGCAGCGAGAAGGGGCTGGCGAAGATCTCCTTGGCCGTCTTGAGCGAGGAGAGCAGCATCCACAGCAGCACCAGGACGTCGAAGGCCACGACGAGCCAGACGACGGCGAACCCGGCGTGCCGCGGGCGCAGGCGGAGGGGGACAGGGGCCATGGTCAGTACTCCAGGCTGTCGCGGCGGGTGACCCGCCTGGTCAGCAGGGTCAGCACGACGATGAGGACGAGCGTCACCACCGTGGCCGCCGCCGACGCGCCGAACCTGGACTCGCCGGTCGGCTGGAACGCCTCGGCGTAGGCGTACAGCGACAGCGTCCAGGCCTTGGTGGTCGGCACCGAGCCGGCCGCCCCCGCGAACACGTAGATGAACTCGAAGATCTTGATGGCGCTGATCGCCCAGAGGGTCGCGCTCACCGCGACCGCGTCCCACATCAGCGGCAGGGTGATGGCGCGGAACTTCTGCCACGACGTGGCGCCCTCCAGGTCGGCCGCCTCGTACAGGTAGGCAGGGATGCGGTCCACGGCCGCCATCAGGATGGTGGTGTAGAAGCCGGTGTTCACCCAGACGAGGCCCGCGCAGATGACGAGGAACAGGTTGTCGTCGGACAGCCACCGGGGCACCGCGTCGATGCCCATCGCGCCGAGCAGCCCGTTGATCAGGCCGTCCGCCTGGAACAGGAAGCCCCACAGGATCGAGATGGCCAGCGCCGAGACCGCGTTGGGGAAGAAGATGACCGCGCGGACGAACTTGCGCCCCGCCATCTCGCGCAGCAGCACCGTCAGCCCGAAGCTGAACAGGAACGTCAGCGCGCCCACCCCGAACAGGATGAGCATGGTGTTGACCAGCGACGAGGCGAAGACGTCGTCGTACCAGAGCCTGCGGTAGTTGGCCAGGCCCACCCATTCGACCGGGCCTGAGCCCGCCCACTTGGTGAAGCTCAGCGCCACCGTGAGCAGGCCGGGCAGCATGAACACCGCCACGTAGACGACCAGCGCGGGCAGCACGAGCGGCCAGTAGAGCCGCCGCCTGGAGCGGGCCAGCGGGCTGGACTCCGCGGCGGCGGCCCGCGTCACCGGGACGGGGACGGCCTCGACCGCCATCAGGCGTTGACCTTCCACCACTCGACGGTCTCGGCCTTGAGCCGCGCCACGAACTCCGCGCCCGTGAGCCTGCCGGACAGGATCTCCTTCGACAGCGGGTTGAAGATCTTGGTCTCCCAGTCGCCCATGCCGCGCACCCCGTCCAGCGCGAAGTGCGCCGTCGTGGCGGCGTCGAGCGCCTTCTTGGTGTCGGCCAGCTCCGGCGGGGTGCTGGTGTCGGTGCGGGCGCTGAGCACCTTGTCCTCGGCCGGGATGCGGTTCATCCACTTCTGGTTCAGGAAGTAGGCGATGAACTTCTTGGCCTGCTCGGCGTGCCGGGACTTCGCGGGCACCGCGAAGCCGTACAGGGTCGTCTCCTGGGAGTCGAAGCCCGCCTCGGTCTGGGGGAAGGGGAAGGAGCGGTACTCGAAGCCCTCGCCCGCGACCTCGCCGGTCTCGCTGGGCGCCCAGGTGCCCATGAACAGCAGGTCGGACTCGCCCTGCGCCCACTTCTGCTGGATCGCGGGGAACTTGCTGGCGTCCCAGCCGTCGGCCCAGAGGCCGCCCTTGCCGAGCTGTTCCATGTAGGCGGCGGCCTTGAGCACCTTGGGGTCGTCGAAGCCCGCGCCGCTCCTGTCCTGGAGCACCTTGGCCAGCCCGCCGGGGCCGAGCTCGCGGATCAGCAGGGTGGCGGTCCACTTGGGCGGGTAGCCCGCCACGTCGCCGTCGAGGGCGAGGGGCGTCCTGCCTTTCCGCTTCAGCTCGCCGGCCACGGCCAGCAGCTCGTCGAACGTCCGCGGCGGCTGCTCGGCCAGCTCGGGGTGCCGCTTGGCGTCGTAGAAGACCTGCCAGGAGTGGACGGCGACCGGCACCAGGTACTTGGCGCCGCCGTCGGTGACGAGCCGCTCGTAGGTGTCGGGCACCACGTCGGCGACGGTCCTGGTCTCGCCGGGGACGGTGGCGGCGTACACGTCGGACAGGTCGGCGGCGTTGCCGGTCGCTTGCAGCATGTTGAGCACGTTGAACGCGGCGCCGTCCACCAGGTCGGCGCCGACGTTGCCGCCGATCAGCGTCGGCTGCAGCTTCTTGAGGTTCTCGCGGCCCTGGAAGACCACGTTGACCTTGATCCCGGTCTCCTTGGTGAACGCGGTGACCGCGTCCTGCACGATCTTGGCGCGGACCTCGTCCTGCTTGTACATCGACCAGTAGGTGAACTCCGCGGCGGCGCCGGCTTCGCCGTCCGCGCCGCCGCACGCTGTGCTGCCCAGGAGGAGTACGGCGAGGGCGGCTGCGCCCGGGGTGTGGAGTCTCATCGCGGAACCACCGTTGCTTGCGGGAACGTTGTGGAGGATTCTGCGCACATTCATCCGCTATGGTCAACAGATTCATAGGAATGAATTCTGTCGTTACGGAGGCGATACAACCCCGCGGGCCGCTCAGGCGCCGGGGCGCCGCCGAAGTCGGCCACAATGCCCACGGAGGTGGCATGAACGAACGCAGGCAGAAGTTCCGCGTGCTCGCGGACGAGCTGCGCCGGGGCATCGCGGAGGTGCGGTGGCCGGAGGGCCGCCTGCCCACCGAGCAGCAGCTCGCCAAGGAGCAGGAGGTCAGTCTCAACACCGTGCGCAGGGCGATCGACCTGCTGGTCAGCGAGGGGCTCGTCTACCGCAAGCAGGGCTCGGGCACCTACGTCAAGCACGACGTGCCGGCGGCCGGCCCGGTGATCGGGGTGGCCGTGCCGTCGATGACGTACTACTACCCGCGCATCATCGCGGGCATCGAGGAGGAGCTGTCGGCGCGGGGCTGCCAGATGCTGCTGCGCAGCACCGGCTACGACGCCGCGCAGGAGGAGAAGGGCGTCGAGGGCATGCTCGCCGCCGGGGCCGAGGCCCTGCTGCTGGTGCCCGAGCTGGGGCGGCGGCCCGACGCGCACGCCTACCTCGACGCGCTGCCGCTGCCCACGGTGCTGGTCGAGCGCAGGCTGCGGTCGGGCGGCGACGTCTACGAGTTCGTCTGCTCCAACCACGGGGCCGGCGGCTACCTCGGCGCGCGTCACCTGCTCTCGCTCGGGCACACCGCCGTCGCCTACATGGCGCGTACCAGCCCGCACTCCGAGCAGGTCGTCCAGGGCTTCACGCAGGCGCTGGCCGACGGCGGCCTCGCCCCGGCGGCCGAGCGCACGCTGCCGCGCTGGAGCGCGGCCGACGCGGAGGACTACCTCGGCGTGCTGCTCGACGCCGGCGCGACGGCGGCGATCTGCTTCGCCGACCGGGAGGCGACGCTGCTGGTCGGCGCGGCGCTGCGGCGGGGCCTGCGGGTGCCGGGCGACCTGTCGGTGATCGGCTACGACGACGAGGTGGCCGACCTGTCGGAGGTGCCGCTCACCGCGATCTCCCCGGCCAAGGCCGACGTCGGCAGGCTGGCCGTGGACACGATCCTGCACCGCCTGGCCCGCCCCGAAGCGCCGCTCCGGCAGCACCTCATCGTGCCCCGCCTGGTGATCCGCGACTCGACCGGAAGTCCTTCCGTCAAGAAGGGTTGAATTTAGGGATGACTTCGGTCAAGGTGGTCACGCCGACCCCCTGACGTGAAGGAAAGCGATGAGTGTTGTTCGACTCGGCCTGCTCGGCGCCGGCGGAGTGGCCGCCCTGCACGCGCAGGCCGCGCTGGCCATGCCCGGCGAGGTGCGCGTCGCCGCCGTCTGCGACGTGGACCAGGCCAGGGCCGCCGAGCTGGCCGCGCGCAGCGGCGCGCAGGCGCACCCCGGCCACCTCAGCATGCTGGACGAGGTGGACGCGCTGATCGTCTGCACCCCGCACGCCCTGCACCTGGCGCCCGCGCTCGACGCGGCGGCGGCCGGGGTGCACGTGCTGATGGAGAAGCCGATGGCCACCACGCTCGCCGACTGCGACGCCATGGCCGCCGCCTGCGCCGAGGCCGGGGTGGTGCTCTTCCTCGGGCACGTCCAGCACTACCTGCCGATCACCAGGAAGGCGCACGAGGTCGTCGCGTCCGGCGAGATCGGCCGCCCGGTCGCCATCGTCGACCGGCGAGCCACCGACTACCGGCGCGACCGCAGGCCGGCCTGGTTCTTCGACCCCGCGCTGGCGGGCGGCGGCGCCGTGATGAACATCGGCGCCCACTGCGTCGACCGCTCCACCTGGCTCGCCGGCGCGCCGGCCGTCCGCGTCACCGCCCGGCTGGAGAAGCGCGGCCTGCCCGTCGAGACGGAAGGGCTGCTGCACCTGGAGCTGGCCAACGGCGTGCTGGTCACCGTCTCCGTCACCACCGGCGCCATCCCGCAGGTGGACGAGATCGAGGTCCTGGGCACGCACGGCACGCTGCGGGCCTCCCGCGCCGACGGCGTCTGGCTGGCCACCGGGGGCCGGGCCGGGCAACTGGCCGAGCCCGGCGACATCGACCAGGAAGTGGCCCTCGCCTTCCGCGACCAGCTCCGCGACTTCGCCGCCGCCGTCCGCGGGGAGCGGCCCGCCGCCATCGGCCCCGAGGTGGGCAGGGCGGTGGTGGCCACCGTGCTGGCCGCCTACGCGTCGGCGGACACCGGCGAGGCCGCGCTCGTCGCCGCTGATCGGCTGCCCCTTGGCGAGCCGCTCGTCGCCGCCGATCGGCAGCCCCTTGGCCAGCCGCTCGTCGCCGCGGATCGGCACCGCCTTGGCCAGCCGTGACCCCCGGCGGCCCAACGTCCTGTTCATCCTCAGCGACGACCAGGGGCCGTGGGCGCTGGGCTGCGCGGGCAACGCCGACATCCGCACCCCGCACCTGGACGCGCTCGCGGAGTCCGGGCTGCGGCTGTCGCGGTTCTTCTGCGCCTCCCCGGTCTGCTCCCCGGCCAGGGCGTCGCTGTTCACCGGCGAGATCCCGTCGCGGCACGGCGTCCACGACTGGCTGAGCGCCCACCACGCCGGGCCCGGCGCGATCGACTTCCTCGCGGGGCGGCGGCTGTTCACCGACGACCTGGCCGAGGCCGGCTACCGGCTCGGCCTGGTCGGCAAGTGGCATCTCGGCGCCAACGACCGGCCCCGTCCCGGCTTCGTCCACTGGTACGCGCACGAGTCCGGGGGAGGGCCGTACCACGGCGCCCCCGTCTGGGACAACGGGGTGCGCCGCGAGGTGCCCGGCTACCTCACCGACGTGCTCACCGCCGAGGCGCAGGCGTTCATCGACCGCGAGGCGTCCCAGGAGGCGCCGTTCTACCTGTCGCTGCACTACACCGCCCCGCACAAGCCGTGGAAGGGCCAGCACCCGCCGCAGTTCGAGCAGCTCTACGCGAACTGCGTCTTCGAGAGCTGCCCGCGGGAGCCGCCGCACCCCTGGCAGCCGTACGACGAGGGCGGCGCGCCCGTCGGCGGCGAACCGGACACCCGGGCCGCCCTGATCGGCTACTTCGCCGCCGTCACCGCCATGGACGCCGGCATCGGGCGCGTCATGGAGACCCTGCGCCGCCACGACCTGACCGCGTCCACCCTGGTCGTCTTCACCAGCGACAACGGCTTCAACTGCGGCCATCACGGCATCTGGGGCAAGGGCAACGGCACCTTCCCGCAGAACATGTACGACTCCTCCGTCATGGTGCCGTTCATCGCCAGCCAGCCGGGCCGCATCTCCGCCGGGCAGGTCAGCGACACCCTGCTGTCCGCCTACGACGTCCGGCCGACGCTGCTCGACCACCTCGGCCTGCCCTGCGACGCAGGCGGCCCCGGGCGGCCGTTCTCCGCCGCCCGGCGGGAGGTGGTGGTGCACGACGAGTACGGCCCGGTGCGGATGATCCGCACCACGCGCTGGAAGTACGTGCACCGCTACCCCCACGGCCCGCACGAGCTGTACGACCTCGCCCTGGACCCCGGCGAGCGCCGCAACCTGATCGGCGAGGAGCCGCCGGAGCTGCACGACCTGCGCGCCAGGCTCGAGGAGTGGTTCGCCCGCTACGCGGATCCGGCCATGGACGGCAGCCGCCTGCCGGTCAACGGCTCCGGCCAGCACTCCCCGGCCGGGATCTCCGCCTTCGAACGCGCGCCCTACCCCACCGAGCCGGGAAGGCAGGGACTCACGCGCCCGCTTTGACGGCGGTCAGCAGGCGCATGCCCCGCGGGCCGATCTCGTCGCGCCGGACCTCCAGCCCGACCGCCGCGCACTGCGCTGCGAGCCAGTCCGCGCCGAGGCGGAGCTTGGGGTAGCTGCTCACCTGCTGGGTCCAGGTCTCGCCGGTACGGGTGTGCAGCAGGTCGTGGACGAGGACGACGTCGTCGTCGCGGTAGTCCAGGAAGCAGGTGAGGAGCCTGTCGGCGGTGCCGCGCACCTGGATGAACCGGTCGGTCCCGGTCAGCGGCCGGGTGAGGTCGCGGTAGGTGACGACCAGGCTGCCGTCCCCGGCCAGGGCCGTGGCGACGTCGGCGAGCAGCGCGGTCACGTCGGCCTTGGCGGGCAGGTGGGTGAGCGTGTCGCCCATGCAGACGACGGCCCGGACCTCGCCGGGCCGGGTGATCGCAGGCAGTGCGGTGCGCAGGTCGGCGTGGACGGTGCTGATCGCGGGCAGCTCCCTGGCGGCGGCGGCCAGCTCGCCGAGCAGCACTTCGCTGGTGTCCACGGCCAGCACGCGGGAGAAGCCGAGCCGGGCCAGGGCCAGGCTCTGGTTGCCCGGCCCGCACCCGAGGTCGACCGCGGTCGCGCCCGCGTCCGCCGGGGTGACGCCGAGGCCGCGCAGCAGGTCGGCCTGCTCGGCTGCGAGGGCGTCCAGGTCGCCGCCCAGCATCCAGGTGTAGTGCTGGGCGAGCAGCCGGTCGTAGTGGTCAGCGGCGGCGGTCATGAAGCATCCTCACTGTGGCGGACGGGCTTGTGGAGCTTGTGGTGGGCGGGCTTGTGGAGCTTGTGGTGGGCGGGCTTGCGGAGTTTGTGGTGGGCGGGCGTGGGGAGCGCCGGGGCACGGCCAGGTAGGACAACAGCAGCCCGGCGAGGCTGAGCGCGGCTCCGGCCAGGCCCGTCCAGCGCAGCCCGGCGGTGGACACGACACCGGCGCCGATCACCGACCCGACCGCGTGGGCCAGCATGAACGCGGCCACGTTCACGGTGACCGCCAGCGTCGGAGCCGCGCCGGCGCGGCGCAGGATGAGCGTCTGCAGCGGGGCGACGGTGGCGGTGGCCAGCAGCCCGAGCCCCAGCACCGCCACCGCCGCCGCAGGCCGGTGCAGCACGGCCGGCGGCAGCAGGGCGAGCAGCACCGTCAGGCACGCGAAGACGCCGCGCAGCGTCGCACCCGCGGACCGGTCGGCCAGCCGCCCGGCCACCAGGTTGCCCAGGAGACTGCCCACCCCGTACGCCAGCAGCAGCCAGGAGACGGCGGCCGGGGAGAACCCGCTGACCTGCGTCAACATCGGCGCGACGTACGTGAACACCGCGCCGACCCCGGCGAAGCCGACGGCCGTGGTGGCCACGCACATCAGCACCGGCCGCGTGGCCAGGACCGCGACCTCCGCCGCGACGCTCGTGGGCGGAGCCGCCACGCGCGGCAGCGTGACCGCCATCAGCGCCAGGCACAGCAGCGCCAGCGCGGTCAGCACGGCGAACGGGAACCGCCAGTCCAGGTCCTGGCCGAGCGCCGCGCCGAGGGGCACGCCGAGCAGGTTGGCCACGGTCAGGCCGGAGGTCACGGCGGCGATCGCCGTCCCCGCGCGATCGGGGCCCGCCACGGTGGTGGCCACGATCAGCGTCAGCGCGAACAGCGTGGCGTGACCGGTCGAGGCCAGCACCCGCCCGGCCAGCAGCGTGGGGAAGCCCGGAGCCAGCGCGCTCACCGCGTTGCCCGCGGCGAAGACCGCCATCAACGTGAGCATGAGGCCCTTGCGCGGCAGCCGTACGGTGAGCATCGCCACCAGCGGCCCGGCGATCACCGTGCCGATCGCGTAGGCCGTCACCGCCTGCCCGGCCACGGCGACGGAGACCCCCAGATCGGACCCGATCTGCGGCAGCAGCCCGGCGACCAGGAACTCGGCGGTGCCGACGACGAAGACGCTCACGCACAGCGCGGCGATCGCCGGAGATGATCGTTGCATGCGGTGGAGGTTAAGCTCTGACATCCATGTCAGAGTCAACTCGGAGGAAGCGTGCGGATCGGGGAGTTGTCACGGCGCACCGGCGTGCATGAGCGGCTGCTGCGGTACTACGAGAAGCAGGGGCTGCTGTGGCCGGAGCGGGCGGCCAGCGGCTACCGCTACTACCAGGAGTCCGACATCGACACCGTCATGCGCATCCGCCGCCTGCTGTCGGCCGGGCTCAACACCGAGACCATCGCGCAGGTGCTGCCCTGCGTCCGGGTCAAGGCGGGCCACCTCGTGCCGGTCTGCCCGGAGATCGTCGACGACCTGCGGCAGCAGCGGGAACGCATCTCCCGCGCCATCGACGAGCTGGTGGCCTCGCGCGAACTGCTCGACGCCGTCATCGCCGCCGCGCCCCGCGAGCTCTCGCCCGGCCTTGCTCCGGGCGCCGGATGAGACGCGGCTCAGACGGGCCGCAGGGCCGCCGATGCGGTCGTCCTCCGGCGTCTCCTGCCCTGTCCATCGCGCACAGTGGCCGGAGTGTCGCAGGGTGCGGAGCCCGCTCAGACCTCGACGACGATCTTCTTCCCGGCGTGCAGCCCCTTCTCCAGGTGGCGGTGCGCCTCGGCGACGTCGTCGAGGGTGAACACCTGGTGGATCGCGGGCCGCAGCGCGCCGAGCCGCACCCCCGCGGTCAGGAACGCCGCCATGCGCCGCACCACGACCGGGTCGAGGGTGTGCTCGAAGCTGCGGTAGTCGATGATCGTGACCGCCGCGTCCGCCGGGGGCGGGGTGGGCCTGGGGTCCAGGAAGCCCGCGGCGACCAGCGTCCCGCCGGGCCTGGCCGCCTGCACCAGCTCCTGCTGGCCGGGCCCCCTGACCAGGTCGAGGACGATGTCGGCGCCGGCCCCGCCGGTGAGGGAACGGACGGCGCCGGCGACGTCCGGGGTGGCGACGACCTCGGCGGCGCCGGCGGCGAGCAGCTCGTCCCGCCGCGAGGGCTGCCGGGTGACGGCGATGGGCACCGCGCCGATCTGGCCGGCGATCTGCATCGCCGCGCGTCCGACGCCGCCGGACGCGGCCGTGATGAGGACGTGGTCGCCCGGCCGCATCCCCGCCTTCTCCACGAGCGCGCCGTAGGCGGTGGAGCAGGCGACCCAGAAGGCCGCCGCCTCCGGCACCGACAGCCCGGCCGGGCGGGGGATGACCTGGCTCGCGGGGAGCGTGGTGTATTCGGCGTAGCTGCCCCGCGCGCTCGCGTCGGGAACGGCCACCAGGATGACCGGATCGCCGACGCTCAGCCCCGCGACCCCGGAGCCCAGTGCGTCCACGACGCCGGTGCCCTCGACGCCGAGGCGCGCGTGCGGCAGCGGGACGGGCGCCGGCGAGTTGCCGGCACGCATCATCTGGTCGAGCGGGTTCACGGCGAACGCCTCGATCCTGACCCGCACCTCCCCGGCCGCCGGCTCGATGACCGGCTCCTCGACGACGTGCATGACCTCAGGCCCGCCGAACTCGTCGAACACGACGACTCTTGGCATGGTGAACTCCTCCGCATCGCTGCTGGTTACGTGCTCACAGAAGACGTTACGGAGCCGCCGGTTACCTCCTGGTACCTTCGAATGTCATGCAGAACGTCGCCGGACCGTCCTTCCTCTCCGACTGCCCCACCCGCCTGACGGTCGAGATCCTCGCCGACAAGTGGTCCGTGCTCGTGCTCTTCGGGCTCGGTCAGCGGCCGCGCAGGCACGGCGAGCTCGCCGCCCTCATCGGCGGCGTCTCACGCAAGGTGCTCACCCAGACGCTGCGCAGGCTCCAGGAGTACGGCCTGGTCGAACGCCGCGCCGAGGCGCCCCGGCGGGTCGAGTACAGCCTCACCGACCTGGGCCGGACCCTCATCGAGCCCATCGAGGTGCTGACGGCCTGGGCCAGGGACCACGGCGAGGCCATCGCCGACTTCCAGGAGGCGTCCGCCGCCGCGGAGAACGACTGAGCCGCCACGCCGATCAGCCCTCGCGCATCGCCTCGGCCAGGTGCCGGTGCCCCACCGTCTCGAACCCGACCACCGTCACGGCGGGCGCGAACATCAGCACCACCAGGCACCACGCCATGCTCACACCCAGCCCGGCCAGCACCACGGCGAGCACCAGCACGCCCACGGTGCCCGCCAGGAGCAGCAGATGGAACGGGTCCCGGTGCCGCATGAAGATCAGGTAGAGCGCGTACAGCGCCAGAACGTAGAGCGACACGGGCACCGCGACCGTCAGCACCGTCGCGGTGCTGCCCAGGACGGCGGCCCCCTCCAGGAAGTACGCCGCGACGTGCAGCCCCGCTCCGGTGGCGGCGATGGAGCCGAACAGCAGGACGTGCCCGACGCCCCACCCGTACGCCCGCTCCCGGTGCCGCTCCAGCATCTCGGCCCACGGGATGGCGAAGTACGTCCACCAGATGCCGAACGTCAGGCCGATGCCGGCCACGGCGAGCAGCGCGGCGTCCACGGTCCAGCGGTGCTCGGTGTGCACGAGCGCGTTGAGCGCCGCGACCGTGCCGAACACCCCCTCGCCCAGCGTGATCAGCAGCAGCAGGCCGTGCCGCTCCGCGATGTGCCGCGCGTGCCACGGCGTGGCGCCGCGCCGCTCCGCCAGCACGGGACCGGCCACCTCGACGGCGAACAGCGCGACGCAGCACGGCAGCAGCCACGGCACCGGCAGCGCCAGCAGCGCCAGCACCACCCAACCGGCCTGCGCGGCACTGATCGTCCACACGTACTTGCGCGCCGCGGGCGCGTGCGCGGGGTCGTGCCTGGCCGCCATCACCCACAGGAAGATCATGGACGTGCGCATCACGACGTACCCGAACACCATCACCCGGTTGTCCATGGTCGTCCCCCGGTCGAGGGAGGCGAACATGTCCTCGATGCCGAGTGTCAGCACGATCACGCCGACCATCTGCACCATGGTGGCGACCCTGAACACCCAGTCGTCATTGTCGTAGGCCGAGGCGAACCAGGAGTAGTTCATCCAGCACCAGGCGACCGCCCCGACCGCGAAGACGAAGCCGCCGGCCGCCGTGCCGAGGTGGCCCTCCGCCAGGTAGTGCGCCAGCTCGTTCGCGGCCGTCCCGAACGCGACCACGAAGGTCAGGTCGAACAGCAGCTCCAGCGGGGTCGCGGCGCGGTGCGCCTGCCCCGGGTCGCGGCCCGACAGCGGCCGGTGCCGGTGGTTCCTGCGGTGGCCGGTCTCAGCCATGACGCTCCAGAGGGGGACGGAAACTCCCGCACATCCTCGCATCGCCGTTTCGCCCTGAGAAAGGCCGGGTGATGCACGGCCGATGCAGGCACGCGTCGCGCTCCGTGGCGCCTGGCTGGTCAGGCCACGCGCAGGTCGTCCATCGCGTCCCGGTCCCAGTCGATGCCGAGCCCCGGCACGTCCGGCGCGATGGCGTGCCCGTCCTGGATGGGCAGCTCCGTCCGGGTGAGCGCGCGCAGTTGCGGGATGTGCTCCACGTACGTGCCGGCCGGGACCGCCGCCACGAGGCTGACGTGCAGCTCCATCAGGAAGTGCGGGCAGAGCGCCACGTTGAACGCCTCCGCGAGGTGGGCCACCTTGAGCCACGGCGTGATGCCGCCGACCCTGGCCACGTCCGCCTGCACCACCGACGCCGCCCCACGGGCCAGGTAGTCGCGGAACTGCCCGACCGAGTACAGCGACTCGCCGACCGCCACCGGGATGGACGTGGACCTGGCCAGCTCCCGGTGCCCCTGCACGTCGTCGGCCGGCAGCGGCTCCTCGAAGAAGCTCACCTGGTACGGCTCCAGCGCGTGCGCCCGCCGCCTGGCCTCCGCGTACGTCATGGACTGGTTGGCGTCCACCATGATGTCCATCCCAGGGCCGACGGCCTCGCGGACGGCGGCGACGCGTTCGGCGTCCTCCTCGGCCCTGGGGCGGCCGATCTTGAGCTTGACCCCGCGCAGGCCCGCGTCCCTGGCGGCCAGGGCGCCGCGGACCAGGTCCTCGGCGGGCAGGTGCAGCCAGCCGCCCTCGGTGTCGTACACGGGGACGGCGCGGCGGAAGCCGCCGGCCAGGCGCCACAGCGGCTCGCCGGCGCGCAGGCAGCGCAGGTCCCACAGGGCGGTGTCCACGGCGGCCAGCGCGAGGGACGTGATCGCGCCGACCGTGGTCGCGCGGGTGACGGCGAACAGCTCCCGCCAGGCCGCCTCGACGTCGCGGGCGTCGCGGCCGTCGAGCAGGGGCAGCAGGTGGTCGCGGAGCATGGACAGCACGGCACGGCCGCCGGTGCCGATCGTGTAGGAGTAGCCGGTGCCGGTGAGCCCGTCGTCCGTGCGCAGCTCCACGAAGACGGTCTCCTGCTTGACGAACGCCTGCACGGCGTCCGTCCTGACGGTTTCGACGGGGATGTCCACCAGGGTCGCGGTGGCGCTGACGATCTTCGTCACGTGGTCGGTCCAATCCGGAGGAAACGGTCGCGGGCGGCGGTGAGGTGGTCGCGCATCGCCTGCTCGGCCTCCTGCGCGCGGCCCGCGGCGAGGGTCTCGGCGATGCGGGCGTGTTCCGCGAGGGTCGGCTCGCCGCTGCGCCGGCCCTCGTACTCGATGCGGAACAGGTGCAGGTGGCTGTGCGTGCGCTGGAGCGACTCGCGCAGCGCGGGGCTGCCGGAC
The DNA here is from genome assembly GCF_039531895.1 of Nonomuraea monospora. Classification (NCBI taxonomy): domain Bacteria; kingdom Bacillati; phylum Actinomycetota; class Actinomycetes; order Streptosporangiales; family Streptosporangiaceae; genus Nonomuraea; species Nonomuraea monospora. The sequence goes on along the minus strand of NZ_BAAAQX010000025.1, from coordinate 107,437 downwards.
AGCTCGGCCACCAGGTCGTGGAAGCGGGCGTCGTGGGCGGCGATGGCCTGGTAGTCCTCGTACCGGGTGCCCTGGGGGGCCTGGGGCACGCTGTCCAGCTCGGCGCGCAGGCGGGCGGCGGCGCCGGGGGTGATCCGCTCGGCCGCGCGGGCCGCGGCCCACGGCTCCAGCAGGAGTCTGAGCTGGTAGAGGTCGGCGACCTGGGCGGCGGTGAGCACGGGGGCCACCGAGTAGCCGCGCAGCGCCTCCTTGGTGAGCAGGCCCTCCGACTCCAGGGCGGCGAGCACCTCGCGCACCGGCGTCTGGGAGACGTCGAGGAGCCTGGCCACGGCGTAGATGTTCACGCGGGCGCCGGGTGCCAGATCGCCGTTCATGACGAGGCTTTTGACGCGTTCGTAGACGTCGTCGGTGAGGACGCTGCGGCGGGCGCGCCCCTTCAACGGACCCTGGCTCACGGTCACGTCCTCCCTGACAGCTCTTGACGTACGCGGTGAAGCGTAGGCAACATGTCCGAATTATCCAATAGGAAATAGTACTGAGGATCGCGATGGGCACAACCCTCCGGAGCACCGTCCGCGGCCGGCTGCGCTGGTACATGATCAGTTACGTCTTCGCCGGGCTCGTCATCAACTACCTGGACCGCGCCAGCCTGGGCGTCGCCCTGCCCTTCATGGGCGAGACCTTCCAGCTCAGCAAGACCGAGGAAGGCATGATCCTGGCGGCCTTCTTCTGGTCCTACGACTTCTTCCAGCTCGCCGCCGGCTGGTTCGTCGACCGATACGGGCCGCGCAGGACGTTCACGTTCGCGTCCGTCTGGTGGTCGCTGTTCACCTCGCTGACGGCGCTGGCCAGCAGCTTCGCCTCGCTGTTCGGCGTCCGGCTGCTGCTCGGCATCGGCGAGAGCCCGGCCGCCACCACCAGCGCCAAGGTCGTCGGCCGCTGGTTCCCACGCAACGAGCGGGCCCTGGCCACCGGGATCTGGGACTCGGGATCGCGGGTGGGCGGCGTCATCGCGCTGCCCGTCGTCACGGGGCTGATCGCCTGGCTCGGGTGGCGGTGGACGTTCGCGGTGATCGGGGTCGTGGGGCTGCTGTGGGCGTTCGGCTGGTGGCGGACCTACCGCGACCCGCAGGACCACCCGAAGATCAGCGAGGAGGAGCTGGCCTACCTGCGCGAGGGCGGCGCCCGGTTCGAGGGCGACGACGACGGGGAGGCCGACAAGATCCGCTGGCGGGACCTGTTCCGCTACCGCACGATCTGGGCGATGATGCTGGGCTTCTTCTGCCTCAACATGGTCGTCTACTTCTTCCTCACCTTCTTCCCGACGTACCTGGTGGAGGAGCGGGAGTTCAGCCTGCTGAAGCTGGGCCTGTTCGGCGCGCTGCCCGGGCTGGTCGCGATCGGCGGCGAGTGGCTGGGCGGCTGGCTGGCCGACCGGCGCATCGCGGCGGGCGAGTCGGTGACCAAGGTCAGGAAGCTGTTCATCTCGGGCGGGTTCCTGGTCTCGACCGTGATCGGCGTCGCGGTGTGGGTGCCTGAGGCATGGATGGCGCTGGCGCTGCTGTCGGTCGCGTACGCGGGCTCGACCTTCGCCGCCGCCAACATCTGGTCGTTGCCCGCCGACGTCGCTCCGGCCGATCGGCATGTGGCGTCCATCGGCGGCATCCAGAACTTCGCGTCCAACTTCGCCGGGATCATCAGCCCGATCATGATCGGGGTGCTGGTGGATCGCACGTCGTCGTTCACCGTGCCGCTGATGGTCATCTCGGGGGTGGCGTTGCTGGGGGCGTTCACGTACGCGGTGATCCTGAAGCGGGTGGAGCCGATCGGGCTGCCCGCGAGGGAGCGCGCGTAGGAGGGCGGCGGCGCGCCCGGGCGCGTCCCGTCCCGGGCTATCCTGAGGCCGCCCGATGGCGCGATGATCATCGCGATGTCGCCTCCGCCACGGGCGCGCGGCACCGGCCGAAGGGGAGAGTGGCATGCGGGAGGAGCGGGAGCGGCCCGGCGCGCGCCGGGTCCGGATGATCGACGTGGCCGACTCGCTCGGCCTGTCCCGGGCCACCGTCTCGCTGGTGATGCGCGACAGCCCGCTGGTGTCGGCGGCGACCAGGCAGGCCGTCCTGGCCGAGGCCGAGCGGCTCGGCTACATCTACAACCAGGCGGCGGCGAACCTGCGGACCCAGCGCAACGACCTGGTCGGCCTGGTGATGCCGGATGTGATCAACCCGTTCGTCGGTGAGGTGTCGCTGGGCGTGCAGGAGGTGCTCGGCGAGGTCGGCTTCTTCGTCATGATCGCGAACATGGTCGACGACCTGGACCTCCAGGAGCAGATCCTGCGCTCGCTGGTGGAGCACCGGGCGGCGGGCGTGGTGACCATCCCCGCGCTGACCTCGAAGGCGGAGCACCTGGCCGGCATCAGCCGCAGCGGCCTGCCGACGGTCCTGCTGCTGCGCCACATCGAGGGCGTGGACCTGCCGTTCGTCGGCACGGACGAGGCGGCCATCGGCCGGCTCGGCGCGGAGCACCTGCTCGGCGTGCACGGTTGCCGCCGGGTCGCCTACTTCGGCGGTGACACGCTGGCGTCGCCGCGCGTCGGCAGGATGGACAGCTTCCGCCGGGCGGTCGCCGAGGCGGGCGCGGGCTGGGACGAGGTGTGGTCGCAGCCGCTGGAGCCGAGCGCGGAGGCCGCCTACCGCCGGGCCGTGGACTTGCTGGCGGCCGGGCCCGCGCCCGACGGGGTGCTGTGCCACAGCGACAACGTCGCCTACGGGCTGGCCAGGGCGCTGCGGCTGGGGGAGCGGGATGCGGTGCCGTGCGCGGTGCTGGGCATCGACGACCTGCGCCAGTCGGCGATGTGGAACCCGCCGATCAGCAGCATCGCGACGGACCCGGTCGAGCTGGGCCGGGTGTGCGGGCGGGTGCTGCTCGCGGAGATGGGCCTGCCGGTCGAGGGCAGCCCGGTTCCCCCGGCACCCGAGATGCACGCCCGCGCCTCCTGTGGCTGCCACTAGAAAAAGCCTTCTGCGGCTCGCCCCCGGCAACCTCCGGCGGCTCGCCCCCGGCAACGTCGTGGGGCTGCCGTCAGCAACGTCCGAGGGCTGCTGTCGGAACGCGTCCACGATTCCCTTGTTTTCCTGTGGGTTTTATGCAGTATGGTTGACCCGCCGGGTTAGATCGATCTAAATTTGCCCGCACCTCGCCGATGAAGGAAGGGCAGATGTCCACAGTTGTCCGCTCCCCAGGGAGACCGCGGTGGCACCGGCGCGAGGACGGCGTCGCCCGCCTGATGCTGCTCCCGGCCCTGCTGCCGTACCTGGCCTTCGCGCTGCTGCCGATCGGCTGGCTGTTCTGGTTCAGCCTCCAGCGCTGGAACGGGTTCTCGCCCCCGCGGTTCACCGGGGTGGCCAACTACCAGCGGATGCTCGGCGACGGGCAGTGGTGGCTGGCCGTGCTGAACACGCTGAAGTTCGGGTTCGGCCGGCTGGTCATCGAGATCCCGCTGGCTCTCGCTCTGGCGTACGCGTTCTTCCGCGGGGTCCGCGGCGGCACCGTCTACCGGACGATCCTGTTCCTGCCGCACGTGCTGTCCCCGGCCATCGTCGGCATCATCTTCGTCTTCCTGCTGCGCGAGACCGGCGGGCCGGTCAACCAGCTCCTCACCGGCTGGGGCCTACTGGACGAGCCGATCCGGTTCCTCGGCGAGGCGGGCAACGCGCTGGCCAGCCTGATCGGGGTCGGCGTCTGGGCCCACCTGGGCATCAACCTGCTGCTCTTCTTCGCCGGCATGATGACGATCCCGAACGCGCTGCTGGAGAGCGCCGCCCTGGAGGGCGCGGGCCACTGGCAGACGCTGCGGCACATCGTGCTGCCCATGCTGGCCCCCGTGACCCGCGTGGTCGTGCTCATCTCGATCATCGGGACGCTGCGCAGCTTCGACCTGGTCAAGACGCTCACCGACGGCGGCCCCGCCGGGAGCACCGAGGTGATGTTCACCTACCTCTACCGGTTCTTCTTCGAGCCCGAGTCGGTGCCGCAGATCGGGTACGCCGCCGCGCTCGGCGTCACCGCGAGTGTGGTCGTCGGCCTCATCTCCGTGGCCTACCTGAGGATCAACCGGAGCGGGAGGACCCCGGCATGAGCGCACCCGCCGTCACCGAGCCCAGGGCCGCCACGGCCGCCCCCGGCCGGGCCGCCAAGCGCGGGCGCCGCCTGCGCCCGGGAGCCGTGCTGCTGCACGTGATCCTGGTCGCCGCGGCCCTGATCATGCTTTCGCCGCTGGTGTTCGGCCTGTTCGCCGCGGTCTCGCCGCTGGAGCAGATCCTCAGCAGGAACGGCGGGATCCTGCCGCGCGTCTGGGAGTGGGGCAACTACCTCCAGGCCTGGACCACGGCCAGCTTCTCCCGATACTTCGTCAACAGCCTCGCCGTCACCGCCCTGGTCGTGGTCCTGGACACCCTCGCCTCCAGCATGACCGGCTACGTGCTGGCCCGCAGACGGCTGCGCGGCCAGCGCCTGCTCGAAGGCCTGTACGTCGGCACCCTGTTCGTCGGCCTGACCACGGCCACCCTCTACCCGCAGTACGTGATCGCCCAGGCGCTCGGCCTCGACAACCTGCTCGGCATCGCGCTCGTCCAGCTCGCCGGCATCATGCTGGTGCACGTCTTCCTGATCAAGGCGTTCGTGCTCGGCCTCGGCACCGAGATGGAGGACGCGGCCCGCGTGGACGGCTGCGGCCTGTTCGGCACGTACTGGCGCATCGCCTTCCCCCTGATGCGCCCGATCCTGGCCACCACCGTGATCCTCGGCTTCCAGGCCTCCTGGAACAACTACCAGGTGCCGCTCGTCTTCTCGCTGGCCGCGCCCGACCTGCGCACCCTCGTCGTGGGGGTGAGCGCCCTGCAGTACGACGCCGCCGAGGGGATGACGCCGTACAACACGGTGCTGGCCGGGGCGAACATGGCGCTGGTGCCGATCGTGGTGATCTTCATCGTGCTGCAGCGGCACTTCGTCCGCGGCTGGACGGACGGGTCGGTGAAGGGATGACCCTCTTCTCCCCGGACGGCGCGCTGATGCGGGCCTGGTCCCGCTGGTGGCTGTGGGCCTGGACGAGCGTCTGCTGGCTGCTGCTGAGCCTGCCCGTGATCACCGCGCCCGCGGCCACCCTGTGGCTGGTCGCCCAGCAACGCCGCCGGTCCGCGGGCGAGGCGCCGCTCGGCGCGGCGGAGACGGCGCGGTTCCTGGGCCGCCACCTGCTGCCCGCGCTGCGCCTGGCCTGCTGTCACGCGGGCATCGCCGCCCTGGTGCTGATCGGCCTGCTCGGGCCGTCGCCCGGCGGCCCCTACGGCTGGCTGGTGCTGGTCACCAGTGTGGTGGCGGGCGCGACCTGGCTGCTCGCCGCCCCGTGGTCGGTGCTCGCCTTCGCGCGGACCGGCCGCGCGTTCGCGGCGCTGCGGGCGGCGTACGTGCTGGCGCTGTCGCGGATCGAGTCGGCGCTGCTCGCGACGGCGGCCGTGATCGCCGCCGTCGCCGCGCCCTTCGTCGCCATCCGCGTGCCGTACCTCGGCCCGCTGCTGGTGGTCGCCCTTCCGGCGGCCACGGCCGGCCTCGTGATCACCCTGTACGACCGGGCCGCCGCGGTGCGGACCCCCACCACGCCGGCCGGGCCGCGCCCGGCCCCGCTCCTCACGCCCGAGAGAGGCCCCCGATGAACCACACCACCCTGACCCGCCGCGGCTTCCTCGGCACGCTCGCCGCCGGAGCCGCCGCCACCCTCACCGGCTGCGGCGGCTCCACGACCGGCTCCACCGATCCGGGCGAGCTGACCACCGTCGTGGTCTGGGACCGGGCCGGCGCGCACGCCAAGGCCCGGCAGGAGTTCTTCCGCACCTGGAACGCCCAGCAGGGCAAGGCCCTGGGCATCGAGGTGCGCTACGAGCCGCAGGCGACCGACAAGTACGAGGAGATCGTCCGCCTCGGCTTCCAGACCAAGCGGGCGCCCGACGTCTTCCACAGCCCGTCGGCGCAGCTCGGCGCGTTCGTCGCGGCCGGTTGGGTCCGTCCCCTGCGGGAGCTGGTCGAGAACGGCGTGCTGGACGCCGCGGCGCCGTACCACCGCAAGAACAGCGAGCTGGTCTGGGGCGGCCAGCCGTACGCCATCCCGACCACCTCCTTCACCAACCGCATGATCATCAACGTGGAGCTGTTCGAGCAGGCCGGGCTGGACCCCGACGCGCCGCCCGCCACCTTCGGCGAGGTGCGCAAGGCCGCCGCGGCCATCACCAAGGCGGGCGGCGGCGACGCGTTCGGCATGATCGTCCCGATCAAGGCGACCGGGTTCCGGCAGTGGAGCGTGGACGTCCCGGTGATGGCGGGCGACGCGGCGCTCGCCCAGTTCGGGCTGTTCGACGCGGCCACGCAGAAGTACGAGCCGGCCAGGTACGAGCCGGTGCTGGAGCTCTACCGGGCCCTGATCACCGACAAGACCGCCTACCCGGGCGCCGCCACCCTGGCCGCCGACGTCGCGATCAACGCCTTCGGCAAGGGCGAGGCCGGGATGTACATCACCAGCAGCTCGATCGTCTCCTCGCTGACCGACCTGGGCAGCACCGTCAAGGCGAGCGCGGCGCCGCTGCCGGTGCCGGACGGGCAGCGGCTGGTGCGCTCGCCCATGAACGCCGGCTACCCGTACGCGATCTCGTCCACCTCGCAGAACCCGGAGAAGGCGGCCAAGGTGCTGGAGGTGATGGTCGGGAACCGGGTGCAGGAGGCGCTGGCGGCCAAGGCCGCGCCGCCGCTGAACGCCGCCGTGTGGGACTCGGCCGCGATCAAGGACAACGCGTTGCTGCAGCAGTTCAGGCCGGGTGAGCTGGATCAGCAGTGGCCGAAGACGCCCGGCGGGCTGCTGCAGGTGGAGGGGGAGAGCGTCGATCAGACGATCGAGAAGCTGCTGCTCGATCCGTCGGCGGCGATCGGGCCCGCGCTCACCGGGATGGCCGGGCGGCTGCAGGCGGCCTATGACGCCGCGGTGAAGGCAGGGGAGATCGACCCGCGGGAGTTCCAGGCGTGACGGCTCCGAACCTCGTCATCCTGCTGGCCGACCAGTGGCGAGGGCAGGACCAGGGCTGGCTCAGCGGTGGGGCCGACCGGGAGCCCCAGGGCCGTGACTCACCAGGCGCTCGGACGTCCCAGGTGCGCACCCCGAACCTGGATCGGCTGGCGGCCGGTGGCGCGGCCGTCGCGGGCGGTCTGGCCGGCTCGCCCGTGTGCGGGCCCAGCCGTGCGAGCCTGCTCACCGGCAGCCTGCCGCACCAGCACGGCGTCGTCGCCAACGACCTGCCGCTGTCCCCGCAGCGGGAGACGCTCGCCACCGCCCTGTCCGCCGCCGGATACCGCACGGGCTGGATCGGCAAGTGGCACCTGGCCGGCCTGCCCCGCGACAAGTGGGTGCCCCCGGCCGCGCGGCCGGGCATCGGCTACTACGCCGGGGTCGACTGCTCCCACCAGCACGTGGACGGCCACTACTACACCGGCCCGGAGACCCGCGACCGGATCGCGTTCACCGGCTGGGAACCGCGGATCCAGACCGACCTGGCCCTGGACTTTCTCACCGAGACCGGCGGCCGCCCCTTCTTCCTCACGATCTCCTACAACCCGCCCCACGACCCGTACGACTCGGTGCCCGCCCACCTGCGCACCGGCTACCCGGCCGGCCGGATGACGGTGCCGCCCAACACCCCGGACACCCCCGCCCAGCGCGAGCTCCAGCGGCTCTACTGGAGCGCGATCACCGCCGTGGACGCCGAGATCGGCCGGGTGGTCGCCGGGCTGGACCGGCTCGGCCTGCGCGGGGACACGATCGTGGTCGTCACCTCCGACCACGGCGACCTGCTCGGCGCCCACGGCCTGCGGGCCAAGCAGAGCCCGTACGCGGAGGCCGTCCGGGTGCCGATGGTGATCAACGGGCCGGGCGTGCCCGCGTACCGGCCGGACGGGCTGCTCGGCCTCGCCGACCTCGCGCCGACCCTGCTCGGGCTGCTCGGCCTGCCGCCGATCGGCGCGTACGGCCGCGACCTGAGCGACCGGCTCAGGTCCCGCCTGCCGCTGCGCGAGGAGCTGCTGATCGGCAACTGGGTCAGCTTCGACAACGGCTACGACCAGGGCATCGGCGAGTGGCGAGGGTTCGTCACCGGTGAGCTGACCTACGCGCGCAGGGCCGCCGGGCCGTGGCTGCTGTTCGACGACCGGGCCGACCCGTGGCAGCTACGGAACCTGGCCGCCGATCCGGCGTCGGCCGGCCGGGTCGCCGGTGCCGACGCCCGCCTCACCGAGCTGCTGGCCGAGGCGGAGGACGGGGAACTGCCCGCCGGACGGCTGCTGGCCGAGCTGGACCTGATCGACGACTGGAACGCCAGGGAGTCCGCCCTGCGGGGCGACCGGGCCAGGCTGCTGCCCGCGCCCGGCCGCCGACCGCCCTTCGAGGAGTGAACCCGTACATGCCCACCCGCCCCAACGTGCTGTTCGTGATGACCGACCAGCAGCGCTTCGACACGATCGCGGCGCTCGGCAACCCCCACGTCGCCACCCCGAACCTCGACCGGCTGGCCGCCCGGGGGACCGTCTTCGACAACGCGTACTCCACCAGCCCGGTGTGCGTGCCCGCCCGCTACACCCTGCGCAGCGGCTGCGAGGCGACGCTGACCGACGTCTACGACAACACGGTCCCCGGCGGCGGGCACGCCGCGATCAGGGAAAGGTGCGGCCCCTACCTGGCCGAGGCGATGGGCCTGCGCGGCTACCGCACGTGGGGCGTCGGCAAGTTCCACACCACGCCGTGGGACGCGCCCGTCGGCTACGACGTCCAGCGGCACAGCGAGGAGTTCTACGACACCCCCGAGCAGCGGGCCGGTGACGCGTACGCGGCGTGGATCGCCGCCGAGCACCCCGCCTACGACTGGATCGAGGCCCTGATGGGGGAGCGGACCGACATGTACTACATGCCGCAGCTCAGCCCCCTGCCCGCCGAGTGCACGGTCGAGTCCTGGGCCACCAGGGAGGCGATCGCGCTCATGGACGCCGACGACGGCCGCCCCTGGTTCGGCCTCGTCTCCTACATCGGGCCGCATCCACCGTTCGCGCCGCCGCTGCCGTACAACCGCAGGTACGACCCGGACCGCATGCCGGACCCGGTGTGCGGCGACCGCGACGTCGACCACCTCGACCAGCACATCCCCTGGATGAACCACCTCGTCTACGCCGAGGACGTCGACCCGCACCGCGCCCGCGCGCTCAAGGCCCGCTACTACGGCGAGATCAGCTACATCGACGGCTGCATCGGCGACCTGCTGGACGCCGTCGAACGCAGGCCCGACGCGGACGACACCGTCATCTGCTTCTTCTCCGACCACGGCGACCTGCTCGGCGACCATCACGGCTGGCAGAAGGAGAGCTTCTTCGAGGCGTCGGCGCGGGTGCCGTTCCTGGTCTCCTGGCCGGGCCGCGTCGCCGCCGGCGAGCGCCGCTCCGAGCTGGTCTGCCTGACCGACCTGTTCGGCCTGGCCACCTCCGCCGCCGGGCGGCCCGAGCTGCGGCAGGGCGGCGACCTGCTCGGCCTGCTGACCGGCGCGGCGCGGCCCCGCGAGACCCTGTTCGGCTTCCACGGGCGGCCGGGGACCCGCCGGTTCAAGGCGATGGTGCGGCAGGGGGATCTGAAGCTGATCTGGATGGCCAACGGCGGGCACCGGCTGCTGTTCGACGTGGCGGCCGACCCGTACGAGCTGGAGCCGCTTCGCCCGGAGGAGCGGGCAGAGGAGCTGACGGCGCTGCTGGCCGGGCGGCTGCTGGCCGATGGTGTGGCGGACGCCTTCGAAGAGGGCGAACTGCGCACGTTCCCGTACGAGGAGTGGCCGCTGACCCGTATCCACCAGTTCGACCGGTCGCGCGGAGTGACGGGCTTCGGCGGCTCTTGACCGCCGCCTGATCGCTCCGTACGTTCCGAGCGAGCGCGGTTGACGACGGCATCGCCCGGAGGCGGCAATGACAGACCAGCCCGGCACCAACCAGACCTGGCCCGATCTCCCCCCGGGCCCGTACGGAACCCTCTCGCCGGACATCCCGCGCCGCCACGCGGAGGCCCCCATGGAGCCCGCCACGCTGCCCAGCGGCGACCGCGTCCCCATGATCGTCCGGTACGCGGACGTCCGTGCGCTGCTCATGTCGCCCGCCGCGAGCCGCAACCTGCGCGAGCCCGGCCTGCCGCGCATGGCGCGCGGCCCGTTCCTGGACGACGACCCGGCGGCCCTGGTGAACCAGGACCCGCCCGAGCACACCCGCTACCGCCGCATCACGCACGCCACGTTCACCCCGAGGAACATCGAACGCTGGCGTGCGCGCACGGCCGCGATCGCGGGCGAGCTGATCGACGCGGCCGGGCAGGAGTTCGACCTGGTCGCCGACTACGCGCTGCCGCTGCCCGCCCGGGTGATCTGCGAGATGCTGGGCGTGCCGATCGACCGCTACGAGCAGTTCCTCAGGTGGACGGAGCTGTTCCTGGCCACGAACGAGACGAAGGAGGAGGCCAGGGCCGAGGGGATGGCCGCGTTCATCGCCTACACCGGGGAGCTGATCGAGCAGCACCGGGCGGAGCCGGGCGACGACCTGATCGACCTGCTCATCGCGGCCCGCGACGGCGGCGACGGGCTCAGCGAGGACGAGCTGGTCAACATGGTGTTCACGCTGATCCTGGCCGGGCACGAGACCACCGCCTCGATGATCGCCCGGGGGACGTTCAGGCTGCTGTGCCACCCCGCCCAGTACGCCGAGCTGGCCGCCCGTCCCGACCTGCTGGAGCCCGCCGTGGAGGAGATCCTGCGGCACGAGGCCCCCGGCAGCAACGGCATGCTGCGGCGGATCACCGCCGACGTGCGGATCTCCGCGGGCGAGCTGCCCGCCGGCAGCGTGGTCCTGCCGAACCTGTTCGCCGCCGACCACGACCCGGAGGTGTTCGAGGACCCGCTGCGGTTCGACGTCCACCGCTTCGCCGGCGCCTCGCCCGCGCCGCACCTGGCGTTCGGCCACGGCCCGCACTACTGCCTGGGCGCGAACCTGGCCCGCATGGAGTTGCAGGAGGCGTTCCGCGCCCTGGTGACCCGCCTGCCGGGGCTGTCCGCGCAGGAGGACCTGGCGGCCGTGCGGTGGGCGGAAGGCTTCGTCCACCGCCCGGTCCGGCTGCTGGTGAAGGCGGGCTGACCGGGCGCGCGCCTTTTCAGGGGCGCGTCACGAGACGGGCCGGGTCACGAGGATGCCGTCGTCGTCGGAGAACAGCTCCGCGCCCGGGTGGAAGACGATCCCGCCGAAGCTGACCGGGATGTCGCGCTCGCCGGTGCCCTGCTTGCCGCTCTTGCGGGGGTTCGAACCGAGAGCCTTGACGCCCAGGTCCAGCTCGCGCAGGGCGACCACGTCCCGGACCGCGCCGTGGATGACCACGCCGGCCCAGCCGTTCGAGACGGCCAGCCCGGCGATGAGGTCGCCCATGAGCGCGGTGTGCAGCGAGCCGCCGCCGTCCACGACCAGCACCCGGCCCTGACCAGGCTCGGACAGCACCCACTTGAGCAGCGCGTTGTCCTCGTGGCAGCGGACGGTCACGATCGGGCCGGAGAAGGCGCGGCGGCCGCCGTACTGGCGCAGTTGCAGGTCGCAGGAGTCGAGCTGGTCGCCGCGCTCGTCGAACAGGTCGGCGGTCACGATGGTCATGCGGGGTTCCTTTCTCACGGGTCCACGGGCAGCCGCCGGGCGGCGACGCCCGCCCAGCCGAGGCTGAGCGCGGTCACGAACAGGACGCCGCCCGCGCCGAGGCCGGCGGCCATGAGGCCGGCCGCGCCGGGGATGACGAGCTGGCCGGTACGGTTGCCGACCAGGCGCAGCGACATGGCCCGGCCGCGCATGCCCGTGGGTGCCGACTCTGCCAGCCACGACATCGTCAGCGGCTGCCCCACGCCGAGGCCGAAGCCCACGACGACGAGCAGCGCGGCCAGCAGCCACACGGGCATGGGCACCGGGGTGAGCAGCATGGCGACGGCCGCGCCGAGCGTGCTGACGACCAGCAGCCTGCGCCGGCCCACCGCGCGGGCCAGCCGGCCGAGGAAGAAACGCGAGGTCATGGACGCCAGCCCGCGCAGCGTGAGCAGCAGCCCGACGGCGCTCGCGCTCAGCCCCAGCTCGGTGCCGAGCGCGGGCAGGTAGGCCAGGGTGATGTCCACGGCGGCCAGCACCACGCAGCTCGTCAGCAGCGCGTGCGCGAGGCCGGGCAGGCGCAGCAGCGCCCGCAGGTCGCCGCCCGCCGCCTCGGCGCGGCCGGACCGGTGGCCGGGCAGCAGGGCCGACAGGACGAGCAGCAGCACGGCCAGCCCGCAGGACGCGGCGAAGATGCGGCCGGTGTCGGGGATGGCGCCCGCGCCGCCGAACGCGGCGATCAGCAGCGGGCCCGCGGCCTGGCCGAGAGAGGCGGCGAAGGTGTAGTGGCCGAACGCGGTGTCGTGCCGGCCGCGTTCGGTGGTGTTGGCGACCAGCGCCTGCTGGGCGATGACGCTGCCCAGGTGGCCGGTGCCGAGCAGGATCCCGGCCGCGACCAGCCCGGCGACGGTGTGGCCGAGCGTGGTGAAGGCGAGGGCGGCGGCGGCCAGCAGCAGCGCACCGGCTACGGCGATGCGGCGCTCGCCGTAGCGGTCGGCGGCGTGCCCGGCGGGCAGCGCCAGCAGCAGCGGCGCGAGCGCGAAGCTGGCGCCGAGCACCCCGAGCAGGGCGGGCGGCACGCCGAGCTCGATCGCCCGGTAGGACATGGTGGGACGCAGGACGAACGTGATGACCTGGGCGCCGGCCGAGTGGGCCAGCAGGACGGCGTGCCGATGCCACACGTCAGACATCGGCCTCGGGCTGGTGCTTGCGCAGCCGCCAGGCGGCCTGGGCGCCGAGGCTGGTGTCGATGTGCTCGCGCATGACGGCGGCGGCCGACTCGGCGTCGCCCGCGATCACGTACTCCAGCAGGGCCTCGTGCTCGGCGGCCTTGCGGTCGCGGGCCGCCTGCCCGCGCTCGACCTCCAGGGCGAGGCGGCGGTAGCGGTCGGCCTTGTCCCACAGGCCGTCGAGGGTCTGGATGAGCAGGTCGTTGTGCGAGGCGTGGTAGAGGGCCGCGTGGAACTTGCGGTGGGCGACGAGCTGCTCGTACGCCGGGTTGCCGGGCAGCGGCTTGAGCCCGTCGAGCGCGGCGCGCATGGCGGCGATGTCGGACTTGGTGCGGCGTTCGGCGGCCAGCGCGACGGCGAGCGGGTCGAGGCTGCGGCGCAGCTCCAGCAGGTCGCGGGCCTCCTCGGCGGCCAGCGGCGCGACCCGGGCGTCGCGGTGCGCGTCCAGCTCGACCAGCCCTTCGCTCTTGAGCCTGCGCAGCGCCTCGCGCAGGGGAGTGGTGCTGATGCCGATGTCGCGCGCGAGCTGCGCCTGCGCGATGACCGAGCCGGGCAGCAGCGTCCCGGACAGGATCAGCTCCTTGACGCGCAGGTAGGCGAAGTCCGCCTTGGTGGTGTAGAGCTCGGCCGCTGATTCGCTCATCGCTGTCCCGTCTCGTCGCCCGATGACCGTTATAACCTACACCTCTCTCCGGACTTGTCGGCAAGTGTCGGATCTGAGCAGATCGTCGGGAAGTGCAGCCAGCTAGCGGATATAAGGCATTTAGCGTGGCTTATCGCGTTACATTCAGGAAACAGGGGGTTGACGTCATAGGTTATAACGAAGCAGAGTGTGCGGCATCGCAGGCGGCGGCTGGTCAGAGCCTCGCCTGGTCTAGGAGGAAGCACATGACCACCTTCCACCCCCCTTTCCGCACCCTCGGCGCCGCCGTACTCGCGTTCGGGCTGCTCACGGCATGCGGCGGCGGTGGCGAGGCGGCGCAACAGCCGCCGCCGAACCAGATCGCGGCGGGCCAGGCCCCGTCGTACTACCCGGCCGAGTACGCCCAGCTCATGGAGGCGTCCAAGAAGGAGGGCGGCACCCTCACCATCTACTCCAACACCGACCAGGAGAACTGGGCGCCGATCTTCCGCGACTTCCAGAAGAAGTACTCCTGGGTGACGAAGATCGCGGCGAACAACCTGGACAGTGACGAGGTCTTCCAGCGGGTGCTCAGCGAGCAGGCCACCGGCAGCTCCCCGGCCGACCTGGTGGTCTCGAACGCCGCCCAGGCGTGGGCCGACTTCGCCGCCCGGCCGGGCACGCTGATGGAGTACGCCTCGCCGGAGCAGGACAAGCTGCCCGAGTTCGGTGAGCTGCTGCCCGGCGTGTACGCGATGTCGGTCGACCCGATGTCGATCGCGTACAACACCTCGCTGCTCGCCGAGAAGCCGACCGGCCTGAAGAGCCTGGCCGCGATCCTGGCCAAGGACCCCGCCCAGTACAAGAACAAGATCACCACCCGGGACGTGGGCGGCGCGTTCGGCTTCACCGTCTCGCACGCCTTCGCCGGCGCCCGGCCCGAGTCGTGGACGTCACTGCAGTCGGTGCTGCCGCTGGCCAGGCCGGAGACCTCCTCGGGCACCCAGCTGGAGAAGATCATCGCGGGCGAGTACGTGGCCGGCTTCTTCGTCAGCGCCGCCCCCGCCTACCCGGTGGTGGCCAAGAGCGGCGGCCTGCTGGAGATCTCCTTCCTCGACGACGGCACCGTCGTGCTGCCGCGCGGCGTCGGCATCGCCGCCAAGGCGCCGCACCCGGCCACGTCCAAGCTGTTCGTGGACTTCCTGCTGTCGCAGGAGGGCCAGCGGGCGGTGGCGGAGGGCGGGCTCACCTCCTACCGCGACGACGTCCAGGACGCCGACGGGCTGCACACCTACCAGGAGCTGGTCAAGGCCGTCGGCGAGCAGAACGTGATCCTCGCCGCGTACGAGAAGGTGCCCGACACCGAGGTCAAGGCGTTCACCGACAAGTGGAACGGCCTGCTCGGCAGATGACGCGGACAACCATCACCTCGTCTCCGCCGCGCTACCGCAGGCCGCTGGGGCTGACCAGGGAGAGCTGGCTGCAGTACGCCGTGCTGCTCCTGCTGGCCGTCCTGGTGCTCGCGCCGGTCGTGCCGACGCTGTACCAGTCGTTCCTCGACCGCCCCCTGTACGAGGCGGGCGGCGTGCTCGGCCTCGGCAACTACGCGCGGCTGTTCACCGAGGCGGGCTTCGGCCGGGTCGTGCTCAACACGGCGCTGTTCGCCGCGCTCACCACCCTGCTCAGCCTGCTCATCGCGGTGCCGATGGCCGTCGTCGTGGTGCGCACCAAGCTGCCCGGCGGCCGGCTGTTCGCCGCCGCCATGCAGTGGCCGTTCTTCATCTCCTCGCTCATCCTGGGCTTCGGCTGGATCACCATGTACGGCCCCGCCGGGTTCGTCAGCGTCGAGGTGCGCCGGGTGCTCGGATTCCTGCCGTGGAACCTGTACTCCATCCCCGGCATGGCGCTCACCGAGGCCGTCGCGCTGGCCCCGATCGTCTACACGTTCTGCGCCAACGCGCTGCGCCAGAGCGACGCCTCGCTGGAGGCCGCCGCGCAGGTGTGCGGCGCGGGCCCGCCGCGCATCCTGCGCTCGGTGATCCTGCCGCTGCTGCGCCCGCCCGTCGTCTACAGCTCGATCCTGGTGGTCAGCATGTCGGTGGAGACGCTGAGCGTGCCGCTGCTGTTCGGCCAGCCGGTCGGCATCGACGTCTTCTCCACCTTCCTCTACCGCAACGGCCTGCAGTCGATCAACCCGGACTACGGCGTGCTCGGCGCGGCCTCGGCGATCATCCTGCTGGTCACCGTCAGCCTCGTCGCGTTGCAGGCCAAGCTGCTGAAGAACGCGCAGCGGTTCGTGTCCGTACGCGGCAAGGCCACCCGGCCGCGCCCCCTGGATCTCGGCCGGCTGAAGTGGATCAGCGTCGCCGCCATCGCCTTCTATGTGGTGATGGGCGCCCTGATCCCGATCGGCGGGCTGGTGTTCCGCTCGTTCACGCAGGTGTTCACGCCGCTGCAGTCACCGTTCAAGACCCTCACGGGCGACAACTACGAGCGCATCTTCACCTATCCGGTGTACGTGCAGTCGATCGTCAACAGCCTGCTCGTGGCCGCGATCGGCGCGGTGCTGGTCAGCGTGCTGTCGCTGCTGGCGGTGATGGTGGCCAGGCGCTCGACGTTCCGGTACGCCCGCGCGGTGGAGTACCTGGCGCTCGCCCCACAGGCCATGCCCGGCATCATCGTCGGCATCGGCCTGTTCTGGGCGCTGGCGCTGTCCGGCGTGGGCGCGCTCATCCAGGGCACGCTGTGGGCGCTGATCATCGGCTTCGGGCTGCGCGCGCTGCCCAGCGGCTTCGGCTCCATCTCGCCGTCGATCATGCAGATCGGGCACGAGCTCGACAACGCCGCCCGCGTGTCCGGCGCCGACTGGGTGCGCACCTTCACCCGCATCCTCGCCTCGCTGCTGCGGCCCGCCTTCGCCGGAGCGCTGATCCTGACGTTCGTGACCCTGCTCAAGGAGTACTCGCCCGCCGTGTTCCTGGGCTCGGCCGACTCCAACATCATCGGCACGACCATGCTCGAACTGTGGGTGCAGGGCAACACCGGCTCCGTGGCCGCCCTGGCCAGCCTGCAGATCGCCATCACGGCGACCTTCGTCGGGCTGGCCGGCCTTCTTCTCAAGGGACGTGACAAGGATGCCTGAGGTCAAGGTCGCCCACCTGTCCAAGCGGTTCGGGGACAACGCCGTACTGAACGACATCACCTTCACCATCGCCGACGGCGAGTTCTTCACCCTGCTCGGCCCCAGCGGCTGCGGCAAGTCCACCACGCTGGCCTGCATCGCCGGCCTGGAACGCCCCACCGGCGGCAGCATCGCCGTCGGCGACGCCACCTTCGCCGGCGCCGGCACGTTCGTGCCGCCCGAGGGCCGCAACCTCGGCATGGTCTTCCAGTCGTACGCGCTGTGGCCGCACATGACCGTCGCCCAGAACCTCGCCATGCCGCTCAAGATCCGCAAGGTCGACCGGCGCGAGCAGGACACCCTCATCACCGAGGCGCTGGCCAAGGTGGGCCTGGCCGAGCTGCGGGACCGCTACCCGCACCAGCTCTCCGGCGGCCAGCAGCAGCGCGTCGCGCTCGCCCGCGCCCTGGTCTACTCGCCCAGCGTGCTGCTGCTCGACGAGCCGCTGTCCAACCTGGACGCCAAGCTGCGCGACCAGGCCCGCGCCTGGCTCAAACGGCTGCAGACCGAGCTCGGCATCACCACCGTGTACGTCACCCACGACCAGGACGAGGCCCTGGCGCTGAGCGACCGCATCGCGGTGATGTCCAAGGGCGACATGGTGCAGATCGGCACCCCGCAGGAGATCTACGAGACGCCCGCCACCGCCGAGGTGGCCGCCTTCGTCGGCCGCTGCAACTTCCTGACCGGCACGGCGTGCGGCCCGCGCGAGGTCCGCCTCGACTGCACCGGCCAGACCATCACCGTCCCCGACTCGGACATCGAGGGCAAGGTGACCGTGGCGATCCGGCCCGAACGGCTGACGATCCTGCCACCCGGTGAGACCGGCGCGAACACGCTCACCGCCCAGGTGCTGACCTCCTCCTACGTCGGCTCCCGGCACGAGTACGACCTGCGCCTCGGCGACCACGTCATCCAGGCCGAGACCACCCGCGCCGGGCTCACCGGCGAGGTCACGCTCGCCGTCGAACCCGCCGCCTGCCTGCTCTACCCGACCACCGACGCCCTGCCGAAGGACGTCGAAGCGCTCATCACCATCGCACAGTGAGGAAATCCGTGACCTCTCCCTACCGTCTTGGCGTGCTCGAAGGCGACGGCATCGGCCCCGAGATCGTCCCCGCCTCCGTCCTGGTCGTGGACGCCGCCCTCGCCGCCGCCGGCGCCCCGCCCGTCGAGTGGGCGGATCTGCCGCTGGGCGCGGCGGCCATCGGCACGCACGGCGACGCCGTACCGGAATCGACGCTGACCGCCCTGGAAGGGCTGGAGGCGTGGCTGCTCGGGCCGCACGACAGCGCTGCCTACCCCGAGCCGCACCGCTCCAGGCTCAACCCCAGCGGCACCATCCGCAAGCGCTTCGACCTGTTCGCCAACATCCGCCCGGCCAAGTCCTTCGACGGCGCCGACGCCGTCGTCCCCGGCACCGACCTGGTCATCGTCCGCGAGAACACCCAGGGCTTCTACGCCGACCGCAGCACCTACAAGGGCACCGGCGAGTTCATGCCCACCCCCGACGTGGCCATCGCCATGGGCATCATCACCCGGCCCGCCGTCGAACGGATCGCCGTCGAGGCGTTCGAGCTGGCCTCCCGCCGGCGCGGCAAGGTGACCATCGTGCACAAGGCGAACGTGCTCAAGCTGACCACCGGCCTGTTCCGCGACGTCTGCCGCGAGGTCGCCGCCCGCTACCCGCGGGTCGCCGTGGACGACTTCCACATCGACGCGATGACCGTGCACCTGGTGCGGCGCGCGAACGACTTCGACGTCATCGTCACCGAGAACATGTTCGGCGACATCCTGTCCGACCTGACCGGGGAGCTCGCCGGATCGCTCGGCATCGCCCCGTCCATCAACGCCTCCCACGAACGCTGCATGGCCCAGGCCGCGCACGGGTCCGCGCCCGACATCGCCGGGCGCGACCTGGCCAACCCGATCGCGATGATCCTGTCCAGCGCGATGCTGCTCGACTGGCTCGGCGCCCGCCACCAGGACCCTGCTCTGTCCAGGGCCGCCGCGCTGATCGAGGACGCGGTCGCCGACACCGTGCGGGGCGGGACGCGGACGCGCGACATGGGCGGCACGGCGGGCACCCGCGCGTTCGCCGAGGCCGTCGCCGCCGGTGTGAAGCGATGATCGTCGCGGTCGTCAACGCCACCACCGCCTCCATCCAGCCCGCCGACGACGGGCTCGCCGAAGGGTTTCCCGAGGCCGACGCCTGGCACCTCCTGGACGACCGGCTCGTCAGCGAGGCCGACGCGGCCGGCGGCCTGACGCCCGCGCTGGCGCGCCGCATGCTCGCGCTCATCGACCACGCGGTGCGCGGCGGCGCCGACGCCGTGCTGCTGTCCTGCTCCATGTACGGGCCCGCCGCCGGGCTGGCGCGGGGGCTGTACGACGTGCCGGTGATCGGGTCGGACGAGGCGATGTTCGCTGAGGTCACCCGGCGGTCGGGCGAGCACCGGGCCACGGCGCGCTCGGGCTCAGGCTCGGGCTCGGGCTCGGGCTCGGGCTCGGGCTCATGCTCGGGCGAGGCGGTCGGGCGGTCGGGCGCGGTGCTGGTGCTCGGCTCGCTCGAGTCGGCGGCGGCGGACTCGGCGCGGCGGCTGCGCGAGGTGGCGGGCGGTGTCGAGGTGCGTGCTCTCGCCGCCCCCGGCGCCGCCGCCGCTGCCGCCGCGCAGGACTGGCCGGATCTGACGGACGCGCTCGCGCGGGCCGCCCAGCCGCTTCTCGGGGAGGTGGGGCTGGTGCTGCTCGGGCAGTACTCGATCAGCCCGATCCACGCGGAGCTGGCCGCCCGCCTCGGCACGCCGGTGCTGAGCCCCCCGCTGGCGGCGGCCACGGCGTTGCGCGAATCCCTGCTGCCCAAGGCCACGGCGTCGCGCGAATCCCTGCTGCCCAAGGCCACGGCGTTGCGCGAGACCCTGCTGCCCACGGCCTCGCGTGAGGCGCCGGCATGAGCCCGCTGCTCGGCTGCGTCGCCGACGACTACACCGGCGGCACCGACGTGGCCGCCGCCTACCGCCGCTCGGGCCTGCGCACCGTCCTGTTCTTCGGCACACCCCCCGCAGAAACGACCCTCCCGCCCTGCGACGCCGTGGTCATAGCCCTGAAGACCCGCTCGATCCCACCCGCCGAGGCCATCACCGCCTCCCGCCAAGCCCAGGACTGGCTGACCGCCCAGGGAGCCCGCCGCCTCTACGTCAAGTACTGCTCCACCTTCGACTCCACCGACCAGGGCAACATCGGCCCGGTGACCGACGCCCTGGTGAAGGCGAGCGGCGCGAACCTGACGGTGGTGTGCCCCGCCTCACCCGAACACGGCCGCACCCTCTACCAAGGCCACCTGTTCGTAGGCGACAGGCCACTGGCGGAGTCGCCGATGCGGCACCACCCGCTCACCCCCATGACCGACTCCGACCTGGTCCGCGTCCTGAGCAGGCAGACCCCGCACCCGGTCGCGCTGGTGCCGCTGCAGACGGTCGAACGCGGCCCCGCCGCCGTCCGCGAGGCGCTGGACGACCTGGCGGCCCAGGGCGTCCGCCACGCCGTGACCGACGCCCTCACCGACGGCCACCTCGGCACCATCGCCCGCGCCACCACCCACCTCCCGGTGCTCACCGGCGCCGCCGGCCTGGCCCGCGCCCTCGCCATCGACGCCACAGGCGGCACAGGCGGCACAGGCGGCATAGGCGGCATAGGCGGCATAGGCGGCACAGGCGGCACCGGCGAGGCCATGCCCGAGCTGCCGCCCGGCCCGTCCGTGATCCTCGCGGGCAGTTGCTCGGCGGCCACCCTGGAGCAGGTGGCGCACGCCCGCGACCACATGCCCGCACACCACCTGCGAGCCCGCGACGGCGCGCTCCCCGAAGCGCTGACCTGGCTGGAGACCCACCTCGGGCAGGAGAGCCGCGTGATCGTCCACACCTCCGCGCCGCCCGGGCGGCGTTCGCCCGCCGCCGCGCCGTTCCTGGAGCGGGCGCTGGCCGCCGTCGCGGCCAGGGCCGCCGAGCTGGGCGCGCGCCGCATCGTGGTGGCCGGGGGAGAGACGTCCGGGGCCGTGGTGAACGCGCTCGGCGTGTCCGGCGCGGTCGTCGGCGCCGAGGCGGACCGCGGCGTGCCGTGGCTGCTCACCACCGGCCGCCCGCCGCTGGCGCTGCTGCTCAAGTCCGGCAACTTCGGCCGCCCCGACCTTCTCCTGCGAGCCACGGAAGCACCATGACCGACCTGACACAGCAGATCGCCGAGCTGGGCGCGTCCCTGTTCGACCGGCGGCTCACCCACGGCCGCACCGGCAACCTCAGCGCCCGCACCGGCGACGGCTTCCTCATCACGCCGACCGGCGGCTCACTCCGCTCGATCGGCGAGCTGTCGCTGGTCAGCCTGGCGGGCGAGCACCTGGACGGCCCGAAGCCGTCGAAGGAGGCGTTCCTGCACGCCGCCCTCTACCGCGCCCGCCCGCACGCCGGCGCGGTCGCGCACCTGCACAGCACGTACGCCGTGGCCGTCTCCTGCCACGACGGCCTGGACCCCGGCGACGCGCTGCCGCCGCTGACCGCCTACTACGTGATGCGCGTCGGACGGCTGCCGCTGCTGCCGTACCACGCGCCGGGCGATCCCGCGCTGGGGCCGATCGCCGAGCGGGCCGCCCGCGACGCGCACGCCCTGCTGCTGGCCAACCACGGCCCCATCGTCGCCGGGCCCGACCTGGCCGCCGCCGCCGACGCGATCGAGGAGCTGGAGGAGACGGCGCGGCTGTGGCTGCTGCTGCGCGACCGTCCCGTCCGGCCGCTCACCCCCGACCAGGTCAGGAGCCTGTCATGATCCCACCGTCCGAGCTGATCTCCTTCGGGGCCGCCGTGCTGACCTCGCTGGGCGTGCCGGAGCCGGACGCCCGGCTGGTGGCCGACAGCCTCGTCACGGCCGACGCCTGGGGGCATCCGTCGCACGGCATGCTGCGCCTGGAGTGGTACGCCGACCGGCTGCGCTCCGGCGCCATGCGTCCCGTGACCGAGGTGGCGACCGTGCTGGACGGCGGCGCGGTCGCGGTGCTCGACGGCCGGGACGGCGTCGGCCAGGTCGTGACCGCGTACGCGGCCCGCGACGCCGTCCGGCGGGCGGGGGAGCACGGCGTCGGCGTGGTCGCCGTCCGCAACAGCAACCACTTCGGCACCGCCGCCTACTTCACCCGGATGATCGCCGCCGAGGGCTGCGTCGCCCTGCTGACCACGAACGGCAGCCCCGCCATGGCCCCGTGGGGCGGCAGGGAGAAGAGCGTCGGCGCCAACCCCTGGTCCATCGCGGCGCCGGGCGGCCGGCGCGGCCCCGTCGTGCTCGACCTCGCCAACACCACCGTCGCCCGGGGCAAGATCTACGCCGCCCTGGAACGCGAGCAGCCCATCCCCGAAGGGTGGGCGCAGAGCGCCGCCGGCGCCCCCACCACCGATGCGCGTGCGGCGATCGACGGGCTCATCCTGCCCATGGCGGGGCACAAGGGGTACGGCATCTCGTTCATGATGGACGTGCTGTCGGGCGTGCTGACCGGCAGCTCGTACGCGACCGACGTGGCGGGCCCGTACGTGCCCGACCGTCGCAGCGGCTGCGGCCACCTGCTGCTCGCACTGCGCCTCGACGCCGTGGCCGACCCCGCCGACTACGCCCGCCGCCTCGACGACCTCATCGACCGCACCAAGGCCGTGCCGCTCGCGCCCGGCTTCGAGGAGATCTTCTACCCCGGCGAGATCGAGGACAGGAACGCCGCCGCGACCTCCGTCCGGCTGCCCGGCAAGACCCTGCGCGGCCTGGAACGGCTCGCCGGGACGTGCGGGCTCCCGCGACCCGGCTGGATGAGCGCATGTTCGTCGTGATCGTCCACCTCCAGGTGCGGCCCGACCGGCTCGCCGCCTTCCTGCCCGGCATCGAGGCCAACGCTCGCGCCACCCGGCAGGAGCCCGGCTGCCTCCGCTTCGACGTGCTGCGCGCCGACGACGACCCGCACCGGTTCGTCCTGTACGAGATCTACCGGGACCAGCGGGCGTTCTTCACCGAGCACCGCGCCGCGCCGCACTACGCCGCCTGGCGGCGGATCGCCGGGGAGTGCGTGACCGAGCACCGCAACACCTTCTGCCACCCCGTCTCGCTGCAAGGGCAGGACTCGTGACCGACCACCTCACCGCCGGCGCCCGCCGTTACCGCTTCCACCCGGTGAACGCCCCGGGCCGCCTGCCGTACAGCCTGCGGATCATGCTGGAGAACCTGCTGCGCCACGGCGCGCCCGCCGAGCAGGTGCGGGCGCTCACCGGCTGGCAGCCGCGCGGCGACCGTACGGAGGCCGTGGACCTGCACCCGGCCCGCGTGTTCCTGCACGACACCAACGGCGTGCCCGCCCTCGCCGACCTGGCCGCCATGCGCGACGCCATGGCGGCGCTCGGCGGCGACCCGGAGCGCGTCAACCCGGCCATCCCCGCCGAACTGGTCGTGGACCACTCGATCATCGCCGACGTGTTCGGCCGCCCCGGCGCCCTGGCGCGCAACGCCGAGCTGGAGTACGAGCGCAACGCCGAACGCTACCGCTTCCTGCGCTGGGGGCAGGCGTCGCTGCGCGGCTTCACCGTCGTGCCGCCGGGCAAGGGCATCATGCACCAGATCAACGTCGAGCACCTGGCCCGCGTGGTCATGACGAACGACGGGGTCGCCTACCCCGACCTGTGCCTGGGCACCGACTCCCACACCACCATGGTCAACGGGCTCGGCACGCTCGGCTGGGGCATCGGCGGCATCGAGGCCGAGGCCGCCATGCTCGGCCAGTCGGTGTCCATCCTCGTCCCCGACGTGATCGGGGTGCGCATGCACGGCGGGCTGCCCGTCGCCGCCACCGCGACCGACCTCGTGCTCACCCTCACCGAGCTGCTGCGCGCCCACGGCGTCGTCGGCAAGATCGTCGAGTTCCACGGGCCGGGCGTCACCGCGCTGCCCGTCACCGACCGGGTGACCATCTCCAACATGAGTCCCGAGTTCGGCTCCACCGCCGCGCTGTTCCCCATCGACGCCGAGACCATCCGCTACCTGCGCTTCACCGGCCGCTCCGACGAGCACGCCGGCCTCGTCGAGGCCTACGCCAAGGCGCAGGGCCTGTGGCACGACCCCGCCGCGCCGCCGTCCTACACCGCCGACCTCGACCTCGACCTGGCCACCGTCGTCCCCTCCGTCGCGGGGCCCCGCCGCCCGCAGGACCGCATCCCCCTGGACGGCGTCAAGGCGGCCTTCCGCGAGCAGGACCGCACACCCGCCCCGCAGGCCGGGGAGATCACCCACGGCAGCGTCGCCATCGCCGCCATCACCTCCTGCACCAACACCTCCAACCCCTCCGTCATGATCGCCGCCGGGCTGCTCGCCAGGAACGCCGCCGAGCGCGGCCTGCGCACCAAGCCCTGGGTCAAGACCACCCTGTCACCCGGCTCGCGCGTCGTCATGGACTACTACGGCCAGGCCGGGCTGACCTCCTCCCTGGAGCGGCTCGGCTTCACCCTGACCGGGTTCGGCTGCATGACCTGCATCGGCGCGTCCGGCCCGCTCGTCGAGGAGGTGTCGCGGGCCGTCGCCGAGCACGACCTGGACGTCGCCGCCGTCCTGTCCGGCAACCGCAACTTCGAGGGCCGCGTCCAGCCCGAGGTCCGCTCCAACTACCTCGCCTCCCCGCCGCTCGTCGTCGCCTACGCCCTCGCCGGAACCGTGGACCTCGACCTCACCACCGAACCCCTCGGCACCGACCCCGACGGCCGCCCCGTCTACCTGCGCGACCTGTGGCCCAGCCCCGCCGAGGTGCGCCAGGTCATCGACGAGGTGATCCGCCCCGAGATGTTCACCCGCGCCTACGCCGGCGTCCTCGACGGCGACGAGCGCTGGCAGCGCCTCGACGTCACCGGCTCCGCCACCTACCCCTGGGACCCCGGCTCCACCTACGTCCGCCGCGCCCCGTACCTCGACGGCATGTCGCCAGAACCGCCGCCCGTCACCGACATCACCGGCGCCCGCGTCCTGGTCAAACTGGGCGACTTCATCACCACCGACCACATCTCCCCGGCCGGCGCCATCCTCCCGGCAGGCCCGGCCGGCCGCTACCTCACCGGCCTCGGCGTGCCCCGCCACCAGCTCAACACCTACGCCTCCCGGCGCGGCAACCACGAGGTCATGATGCGCGGCGCGTTCGCCAACGTCCGGCTGCGCAACCACCTCGCCCCCGGCACGGAAGGCGGCCTCACCCCGAACCTGCTCGACTCCGGCCGCCTCGTCAGCGTGTACGAGGCCGCCCGCGCCTACCAGGAGGCCCGCGTGCCCGCCGTGGTCCTGGCCGGCGAGGGCTACGGCGCCGGCTCCTCCCGCGACTGGGCCGCCAAGGGGCCCGCACTGCTCGGCGTCAAGGCCGTCATCGCCCGGTCCTTCGAACGCATCCACCGCGCCAACCTCGTCGGCATGGGCGTCCTGCCGCTGCAGTTCCTTCCCGGGGAGGGCGCCGACGAGCTGGGACTGACCGGCCACGAGACCCTCACCATCACCGGCCTCGACGCCCTCAACGGGCCGCACCTCCCTGCTGCGCTGACCGTAATCGCCGACGGCGTCACCTTCCAGGCGCGGCTGCGTCTCGACACCCCGCGTGAGGCCGACTACTACCGGCACGGCGGCATCATGCCCTACGTCCTGCGCCGCCTCCTGGCGAGCTGACGGTCTCGAGGGTTTCTGCGCCGGCACTGGTGGCGGACGGTGTGATTCTCATGGGCATCTCCCACAGGCCGGCTCGCGCCCTCCGCGCCGCGAGCCGCGGCCGGTCCGGTCGCTCCGGCGTCGCGTTGGCGGGTGGGGGAAGCGGGATGAGGATGGGTAGGGTGGGGCGGGTGTCTGTCGCGCGCCGTGGTGTCCTGCTGGGTGTGGCCGCGTACGTCCTGTGGGGGCTGTCCGCCCTCTACTGGCCGCTGGTCGAGCCCACCGGCTCGCTGGAGGTGCTGGCGCTGCGCGCGCTCTGGTCGCCGGTGGCGATCGCGCTGCTGGTGCTCGCGCTGGGCCGCCGCGGACAGCTCGCCGCGCTGCTGCGGCGCAGGCGCGACCTGCTCCTGCTCACCCTGGCCAGCGCGCTGACCTCGGTCAACTGGGCGTTGTTCATCTGGGCCACGATGAACGGGCACGTCGTCGACGCCTCGCTCGGCTACTTCATCACGCCCCTGGTCAGCGTCGCGCTGGGGGTGGCGGTCTTCGGCGAGCGGCTGAGCGGCCCGCAGTGGACAGCCATCGGTCTGGGCGCCGCCGCCGTGCTCATCCTCACGGTCGGCTACGGCGGCCCGCCCTGGATCGCGATCGGCCTGGCCCTCACCTTCGGCGGCTACGGCCTGATCAAGAAGCGGGTGGCCGCCGGCGCCATCGAGGGGCTGATGGTCGAGACGGCCGCGGTGTTCCCGCTCGCCTTGGCGTACACGGTGTGGCTGCAGGCCACCGGCCAGGCCACGTTCGGGCACGTGTCGGCGGGCAACACCCTGCTCGGCATCGGCGCCGGCTTCGTGATGGTGGTGCCGATGCTGCTGTTCAGCGCCGCCGCCACCAAGATCCCGCTCAGCCTGACCGGCATGCTCCAGTACATCGAGCCCATCGTGCAGTTCCTGGTCGGCCTGCTGGTCTTCAAGGAGTCGATGCCCGGCAGCCGGTGGGCGGCGTTCGGGCTGCTCTGGGTTGGTCTGGCGGTGCTGGCCGCGGGCGGGCTCAGGCCACGGGGTCGGCCTGGCGCGGCTCGTCGTCCAGCTCCACCGCGCTCCGCTCGATCATCTCGAACTGGCGCATCAGGCGTTCCAGATCCGGAGGCGAGACGGTGAACGTGTCGTGCACCGCCTCGCCGGCGGCCGTGTAGCTCAGCTCGTGCCCGCACGCGCCGTCCCACAGCCCCGTGATGACGCGCATGGGCGCGGGCAGGCGGTCCACGTGCACGCGGCGCACCTGGACGCCGGCGGCGAGCTGCTCACGGGCCAGCGCGTCGAGGTCGTCGGTCCACTCGTGGTAGATGAACACCCGCCTGATCCGCACGCCGCGCGCCAGCGCCTCCAGTTGCGCCCGCCAGTACTGCCTGCCGACCGGTTCGCGCCACCAGGCGAGGTCCACGGAGGGGACGCTGGTGACGCACATGTGCTCGCGGGCCTGGTCGATGAGCCGCAGGAACACCTCGTTGTCGCCGTACGGGGCGCGGAAGTGGCCGCGTTCGAGGTCGGCGAGCGTGCGCAGGCACTCCTCGAACGCGGCGCGGCAGGCGTCCTCGGCGGGCGTGCCCTTGTAGTCGCGTTCGACGTGCTTGACCGCGCGCAGCATCGGCTCCATGAGGTCGGGCAGCCACGGGATCTTGTCGATCGTGGCCGCCATCTGGCCGACCCTGGTCTCGTGGTCGATCCGGCGCTTCTCCTGGATCAGCGACTGGATCTGGAGGGTGATGACGCCGCCGATGAGCCCGGCGACGGTGCCGAGCGCCTGGGCGGTGTCCTCGCGTACGTAGAAGATCACGCCGAGGAGCACGGACAGCCCCGTGCCGACGAGCAAGACGGGGTCGACGGCGAGCGGCGACTTCTTCTTGGGCGACTTCACCAGGACTCCCGGGGGGCGGCAAGGAGGGACACATCAATATAGTGGATCTTGTCCGTCTTGCCGTGTTCCTGGTGCCTCGACCTGCCCGTAGGCGAAGCCGGAGACCTTATCCGTCAGAAATCGGGAAAGATCAGGTTCCGGAGCGCCGTCCGCGCCATCCTTGGAGGGTGCAGACGACTGACCTCCTTCACTCCCTCTATGCCCGGCGCCTGCGCCGTCAGGTGATGGCAGGCCCCCTGCCCCGCCACGTCGGCCTGATCATGGACGGCAACCGGCGCTGGGCCAAGCAAATGGGCATGGCCAACCCGAGCATGGGCCACAAATACGGCGCCGACCACATCGAACACGTGCTGACCTGGTGCGAGGGCCTCGGCATCCAGCACCTGACCGTCTTCCTCTGCTCCACAGAGAACCTCCAGCGCCGCGGCGACGAGGAGGTGGCCTTCCTGCTGAAGGTGATCGAGCAGATGGTGGCCGACCACTTCGACCGCCCCGACGCCCGCTGGCGGGTGCACGTCGCCGGGATGCTCGACATCCTGCCCGACACGACGGCCCGCGCGCTCAAGAGCGCCGTCGAGGCCACCCGCACCTGCGACACCGGCTTCCACCTCACCCTGGCCATCGGGTACGGCGGCCGCCAGGAGGTGATCGAGGCGCTGCGGGAGCTGCTGTACGAGCGGGCCGAGGCCGGGCAGTCCATGGTGGAGCTGGCCTCGACGCTGACCGTGGACGACGTGGCCCGCCACCTCTACACGGCCGGGCAGCCGGACCCCGACCTGGTCATCAGGACCAGCGGTGAGCAGCGCATGTCGAACTTCCTGCTCTGGCAGTCGGCGTACTCCGAGCTGTACTTCTGCGAGGCGTTCTGGCCGGCGTTCCGCGAGATCGACTTCCTGCGCGCGCTGCGCAGCTTCGCCGACCGCCAGCGGCGCTACGGCGGCTGACCCGGGGTGGCTGGCCTGGGATAAATGGGTTGCCGGACGGTCGGCGCGGCTGGTGAGGTGTCCCGGTGAATCGTGAAGAGGTACTGGCTGCGTTCGACCGGGAGATGCGGCGGGAGGCCGTCGCCGACGACCCGGGCGCCGTGGTGGAGCGCGACGGCGACGTGGTGCGTCAGGTGGGGCCGGAGGACGGCTGGAACGGCGTCCTCTGGTCCGGTCTGCGCTCCGGCGAGGACGCCGACGCCGCCATCGCCGCGCAGGTGAAGCACTTCGGGGCGCTTGGCCGTCCGTTCGAGTGGAAGGTGTACGGGCACGACAGGCCCGCCGACCTCGCCGGCCGTCTCCTGGCCGCCGGTTTCATCCCGGAACCGGTGGAGTCGCTGATGGTGGCGCGGGCCGACGGCATCCCCGGCGCGCCCGTCCCCGACGGCATCCGGCTGGTCCCGGTGACCGGCCAGGACGGCGTGGAGCTGGTGGCCGACGTGCACGAGGCGGCGTTCGGCGCGGGCCGCGTCCACATCAGGGAACGGCTGCACGCCCAGCTCGCCGCCGGGACCGTCGTCGCGGTCGTCGCCATGGCCGGCGATGTGCCCGTCAGCGCCGCGCGCATGGACCTGCACCCCGGCACCCGGTTCGCGAGCCTGTGGGGCGGCGGCACCGTGCCCGAGTGGCGCAGGCGCGGCGTCTACCGGGCGCTGGTCGCCTACCGGGCCCGCGAGGCGGTGGCGCGCGGCTACGATTTTCTGCAGGTGGACGCCACCGACCAGAGCCATCCCATCCTGCTGCGGCTGGGCTTCGCCGAGCTCACCACGACGACGCCGTACGTCCATCCTTGAGTACCCTTGACCTGCCTGTCCTTTCCGCCTAGGAGTGCGTCACGAACCCGCGAGAGCTCGGCCTGCTGGCCGACTGCGAGAGCTGCTTCGGGCTGTGCTGCGTCGCCCTGCCGTTCTCGGCCTCGGCCGACTTCGCCGTCGACAAGGCCGGCGGGCAGCCCTGCCACAACCTGAGCGACGACTTCCGCTGCTCGATCCACACCCGGTTGCGGGAGCGCGGGTTCCCCGGGTGCACGGTTTTCGACTGCTTCGGGGCGGGGCAGAAGGTCTCGCAGGTCACGTACGAGGGGCGGAGCTGGCGCGAGGAGCCGGGGACGGCCCGGCAGATGTACGCGGTGTTCCCCGTCATGCGGCAACTCCACGAACTGCTGTGGTATCTGGCCGAGGCGTTGACCCTGGAGGCGGCGCGGCCGGTGCACGACGCGTTGCGGTCGGCCATGGAGGAGACCGAGCGGCTCACCCGCGAGAGCGCCGACGTGCTGGAGAAGCTGGACGTGGCGGCGCATCGGGGTGCCGTCAACGGGCTGCTGCTGCGGGCCAGTGAGCTGGCGCGGGCCGGGCTGAAGGGCAAGGAACGCCGGGGGGCCGATCTGATCGGGGCGCGGTTGAGGGGGGCCGGGCTGCGGGGGGCGAACCTCCGGGGGGCCTACCTGATCGGGGCCGACCTGCGGGGGGCCGATCTGCGGCGGGCGGACCTCATCGGGGCCGACTTGCGGGGTGCCGACCTGGCGGGGGCCGATCTCACGGGGTGCATCTTCCTGACCCAGGCGCAGGTCAACGCCGCCAAGGGCGACACGGCCACGCGGCTGCCCGCTTCGCTGACCCGGCCCGCGCACTGGGCGGAGGGCGGCGCGGGGGGCGGCCGGGGACGTCGCTCAGCCCGTCGTATCGCCCAGTGATTCGAGCAGGTCGCGCAACGTTCCCGCGAGGGCGTCGCGTTGCTCGGCCGTGAGTGCGGCGAGTACCCGGTGCTCCGTCGCGACATGATCCGGCAGCACCCGCTCGATCAGCGCGAACCCCTCCTCCGTCAGCGTCACGTGCACGACGCGCCCGTCCGACTCGCTGGGTGTGCGCGTCACGAGCCCGCGCGCCTCCATCCGGTCGAGCCGCTGCGTGACGGCCCCCGAGGTGATCATGGACGCGCGCATCAGCTCGGCCGGGGTCAGCCGGTGCGGCGGGTCGCTGCGCCGTAGCGTGGCCAGGACGTCGAACGAGGCCGAGTCCAGCTCGTGAGCCGCGAACGTCCGCCGCAGCTCGGCGTCGATCAGCCGGTGCAGCCGCGCCAGCCGCCCGACCACCCCCATCGGGGCGACGTCCAGGTCGGGACGCTGGTCCTGCCACTGCTTCAGGACGAGTTCGACATGATCGGCCACCGCCTCAGCCTACCGATGTCTTAGCGGTGAGGTAAATGTAGTGACAGATACCTTAGCGTTGAGATATTTTGTCTTAGTGCTAAGAAATCACCGTGGCGTCATCCTCCTGACCGCGCTGACCCCCGCCATCTGGGGCACCACCTACCTCGTCACCACCGAGCTGCTGCCGCCCGGCCGCCCGCTCCTCGCCGCGGTGATCAGGGCGCTGCCCGCCGGGCTGCTCCTTGTTGCCATCACCCGCCGCCTGCCCCAAGGGATCTGGTGGTGGCGGGCGCTGGTGCTGGGGGCGCTGAACATCGGGGTGTTCTTCGCCCTGCTGTTCGTGGGGGCCTACCGGCTGCCCGGAGGGGTGGCGGCGACCGTCGGCGCCGTCCAGCCGCTGCTGGTCGCCCTGTTGTCGGCCGGGCTGCTCGGCGAGCGGCTCACGTTGCGCACCCTGCTGGCCGCCGCTGCCGGTGTGGCCGGGGTCAGCCTGCTCGTGCTGCGCGCCGACGCGCGGCTGGACGCTTGGGGCGTGGCCGCCGCGCTCGGCGGCGCCGCCGTGATGGCGGTGGGGGTGGTGCTGAGCAAGCGGTGGCAGTCGCCCGCGCCGTTGCTGGCCACCACCGGGTGGCAGCTCGTCGCGGGCGGGCTGCTGCTGGTGCCCGTCGCGCTCGTCGTCGAGGGCGCGCCGCCGGACGGGCTGAGCGGCGCGAACGTCGCCGGGTACGCCTACCTTTCGCTCGTCGGGGCGGCGCTCGCCTACGCCCTGTGGTTCAGGGGGCTGCGGGTGCTGCCGGCGACCAAGGTCACCTTCCTCGGGCTGCTCAGCCCGGTCGTGGCCACCCTGCTGGGGTGGGTGGTGCTCGGCCAGGAGCTCACGGTGGCCCAGGGGTTCGGCGCGGTGGTGGTGCTGGGCGCGCTGGCCGTCGCGCAGGCGCAGCCCTCCCGGCGCCGGAAGGCCGGGCGGGTGTGGCCCTCCGGGCGGTGGTCCGCCGGGCGGGTGCGGCCTTCCCCAGGTCGGGAGGCCGTGCGGGTGTGGCCCTCCCGGCCGTGGTCCGTCGCGCGGGTGCAGCTCTCCGGTGAGGGTCAGTGGCCGCGACGCCGCTGCACGTACAGGCGGTTGCCCTCGGGGCCGGTCCACTCCATCCGCACCACGCCCGCCACCGCGGCGTCGGCGACGCGCGACGGGTCGGCCCAGTAGCCGAACGCCGGGTTGCGGAAGAACGTCGCCCAGACCTGACCGCTGTGGTCGGTGAAGAAGTTGTTGTGACCGGCCCCGACCCCCGCCGTCCACCGCTTGGAGTGCGGCCCCTCGAAGGTGTCCGACACGGCCACGACGGCGTCGTACTGGTACTGCGTCCGCCCGGGAGCCGCCGTGTCGTAGGCGTAGCGGGTGCTGCCGTCGGCGTTGGCCGACGACCGGTCCCAGGCGGCGTGCAGCAGGTAGTACTTGCCGCCGTGCTTGAAGACGTAGGCGCCTTCGAGGTACGGCTCGGGTGTGTAGGCCGTCTGCTGGAACTTCGGCAGGTTCGTGACGGGGACGATGTCCTCCAGGTCGTCACGGAACTTGGCGTACAGGTGGTTGTGCAGCACCAGCCACGCGTCGTCGCCCTCGGTGTAGAGGCTGCCGTCGATGTGGTGGTAGGCGCCCGGCTTGATCCAGTTGGGCCCGCCGATGAACGATTCGCCGAACGGCTTGTCCAGGTTGCCCTCGACCAGCCGGTACGGCCCCTCGACCCCGCCATCGCTGACCAGCATGAACGAGCCGACCTTCTGGGAGTGGTCGCCCATGCAGGCCACGATGTACCACTTGCCGCGGAAGTAGTGCACCTCAGGCGCCCACGCGTTGCCGCGCTTGCCGAACTGGCCCTCGTCGGTCCAGTACTCCTGCCACGGCGCGACGACCGTCCGCCCCGGCTGGTTCTCGCCGACGAACTCGGGTGACCACACCTTGCCCTTCTCGGCGTCCGGACGGATGCGGGTGGTGTCCGCCAGCCGCCACGGCCCGCGCAGCGACCGGGCCGTCCACACGAAGATGCCGTCGTTCCACGGGCCGGCGGCGGCGAGCCCGGGCACGCGGGTGGTGCCGGTGGCGACGTAGAGCGGGCGCCCGCCGACGCGGAAGCAGTTGACGTAGGTGTCGCGGATCCACACCCGGCCGAGCTCCTGGTCGCGGGGCCGCAGTTCGAGGGGGAGCACGAAGGAGTTGTCGTCACGCGGCCACAGGTCCTCGCGGGTGTCGGCGAGGCCGTAGGGCTCCAGTTCGGGCCAGTTCTCGGGGTGACGCCGCAGCGACGTGCCGCCCGTGGAGGCCTGGGCGGCGGTCGCGGGCAGCGCCGCCGCTCCCAGCAGACCCGCCACGCCGGTCAGGAGGGCTCGCCGATCGACGTTCAACCCGTTGTCGGAACCAGTCATCAGTTATGTCCTTCCACATGAGACGGGTGCGGGGGCCGTCGTTGCGGAGAGTCTGCCCAAGTCGCATTAATTTCGTCAATAACCCGGAAGAAATCTCCCAAAGCCCTTCCGTGCAGGGCTTTCACGGCAAAAGCGCTGGTCAAGTGATCGTGCGGAAGATCGCGCGTAACGTTCGCGTAACGGACTTGTCGGACGGGGGTGCCAAGCGGTTAGGTGGCGTCCGTGATCAGAGCGGAGAGCGCATGACCATCAGCGCGTACACCGTCACCGGCCCCGTCGCCGAGCACGGCGAGGGGCCCGTGTGGTCCGCCCGCTGGGGCGGGCTGCGCTGGGTGGACATGCTGGCCGGCGACGTGCTCGCGCTCGCGCCCGACGGCGGCGTGCGCCGCAGGCACGTCGGCGCGGTGGCCGCCGTCGTGCGCCCGCGCGTCTCCGGCGGGTACGTCGTCGCGGCCGAACGGGAGCTGCTGCTGGCCGACGCCGACGACCTGGACGCCCCGCTGCGCTCGCTCGGCGAGGCCTGGAGCGACCCCGCGATCCGCATGAACGAGGGCGGCTGCGACCCCGACGGCCGCTTCTACATCGGCAGCATGGCCTACGACGCCTCGCCGGGGCGCGGCTCCTTCTACGTGGCCGGGCCGGACGGGGCGCTGCGGGTGGTGCTGCCCGGGGTGACGATCTCCAACGGGTTCGGCTTCAGCCCGGACGGGCGGCTGGCGTACTACGCCGACACCACGACAGGGCGGGTGGACGTGCTCGACTACGACCCGCAGGAGGGGCTGAGCGGGCGGCGGCCGTTCGCCGTGGTGGACCCGGAGCACGGCGAGCCCGACGGGCTGGCGGTCGACGCCGAGGGCGGGGTGTGGGTGGCGTTGTGGCGGGGCGGGGCCGTGCACAGGTACGACCCGGGCGGGCGGCTCGACGCCGTCGTCCGGCTGCCGGTGCGCAAGGTCACGGCGGTGACGTTCGGCGGTTCGGGGCTCGATCGGCTGTTCATCACGACGTCGGCGCTGGACGTGGACCGGGAGGAGCAGCCGGACGCGGGTGCGCTCTTCTGCGCCGACCCGGGCGTCCGCGGCCTGCCGGTACTGCCCACCACCCTGTGAACGCGGCCACCCAGCGGGCTGGCCGGGGTCCGGCGGGCGTGCCAGCGGAACCGGCCGGGGTCCGCGGGCGTGTCAGCGGGGTTGGCGGGCGTTCCGGCGGGCGTGTCAGCGGGGTTGGCGGGGGGCGACGTCCAGCGTTCGCGGCGGACGGGAAGGGCCGTCCGCGGCGTCACCCGGCTCCCGGCAACACCACGGCCTGCCTCGCGGCGGCCGACGGGCGGGACACCGGCGTGAACGTCGCCCATAGCTTGGACCGCTCGTCCACGCCCCCCGGTTCCATCCGGAGCGCAACCCGTTGCAGCGCTCGTGCCCGCCCAGGTCAGCGGCGCTCGGCTGCCGCGTGCCCGGCGCCGTAGCCGTCCGCGCGCACCACGATCCGCCCCGACTGCACCCGCAGCGCGACCTCCGTGCCGTCGCCCGGCTCGGCCACCCCGGCCGCCGCCGCCAGCGCGCCGCTCTCGTCGTACACCACCCGCAGCCGCGGCCAGGCGGGCCGCGAGAACGCCTGCCGCAGGCACCTGCTCACCTCGGCGAGCACCAGCCGGGCCAGCGGCAGCAGCTCCTTGGGCGCGCCCGTCACCACGACGGCGGTGACCTCGGCGCCGGCGGGCGCCGCGCGCACCACGTCCTCGACGGCCGAGAGCCGGTGCAGCCCGAGCACCGCCACCACGCCGTCGCGTTCCAGCCGCGCCGGCGCCCCCGCGACCGCGTCGAGCGCGCCCGGCGGCGGCTTCCAGGGCTCGTCGGTCTCCCGCACGCGGGGGAGCAGCGGCGCGGGCGCCCACCGGTCGCCCAGGTCGAGGTCCGCGAGCTGCTCGCACACCCTGATCACGTTGAACGGGTCGACGAACCCCGGCGCGGCGGCCGTGAGCTGCGTGGCCCCCTGCAACACCGTGAGCACGGACTCGGCCAGCCGCACCAGCCGCCCGTCCGGCTCGCGCGGCGGGCGCAGCCGCTCCATCGCCAGCCCGAGCAGGACCGCGTTGAGCTGCATGAGCTGCGCGTACGGCCGCCGCGTGACCTCGTCGGCGAGGATCTCGGGGATCAGGTGCATGCTCAGCCTGCTCGGCTCGCGCTCGCCCTCGGTGGCCAGCGGCAGCCGGGTCACCCAGGCGCGCGCCAGCTCGCCGAGTGCCTCCCGCACGGTCAGCGCGGGCTCCTCGGGAGCGGTCACCGGGACGCGTTCGGCCAGGTCGGCCAGCACGGCGAAGTAGAGCGCCCGCTTGCCGGGGAAGTTGGAGTAGACCGCGCCGCGCGTGAGCTCGGCCCGGTCGGCGATGTCGTCGATCTTCGCTTCGCGGAATCCGCGCTCGGCGAACTCCGCCCTGGCCGCGGCCAGCACTTTCCCCCGATTGCGCTCCTGCGTCTCCGCTCGGGTGAGCCGGGCCAACCGTCCTCCTCGTTGCCGGGTGCTCCGCAGCCAAGATACCGTGAACATCCAGATGATGGGATCATTCGAAATGAGGCCAGCGATGGATGTACCGGAGATCGACCTGACCGATCCGGCGGTGCTGCACGACCCTTACGCGGCGTACGCGCAGGTCAGGGAGCAGTCGGCGGTGGTGCGGCTGCTGGTGCCCGGGTTCGACCCGTTCTGGGCGGTGACGCGGCACGAGGAGGCCAGGGCGATGCTGGCCGACCCGCGCATGCGGATCGAGGAGTCGAGCTTCATGCGGCCCGACGTGCCGGAGCACTGCCGGCCTTACCTGCGTACGATGTCCGAGACGAACGGCGCCGAGCACGCGCGGTTGCGCCGGCTGGTCGCGCCCGCGTTCACGCCGCGCAGGGCCGCCGAGTTCGCCGGACGCGTCGAGCGGATCGTCGAAGGGCTGCTCGACGAGCTGCCGGAACGGGAGCCGGTGGACCTGCTCGACCGGTTCGCCAAGCCGCTGGCGATCGACGTGATCTGCGAGCTGGTCGGCATCCCGCCCGCCGACCGCCCGCGCTGGCGCGAGTACGGCGCGGCCATCGCCGCCGGGCACGGCGAGCAGTTCGGGCGGGCCATCCCCGCGATCATCGACGACGCCCGCTCCGCGATCGCCGCCACCAAGGCGATGGGCGACGCCCGCTCCGCGAATGCCGCGACCGAGGCGGAGCCGGGCGGGGGGCTGCTGGCCGACCTGGCCCGCGTCGTGGAGGAGGACGGCGACCGGCTCTCCGACGACGAGCTGATCACCATGGTGTGGCTGCTCGTCCTCGCCGGACAAACCCCGGCCAACCTCATCGCGAACGCCGTCGCCACCCTGCTAGCCCACCCCGGCCAGCTCGCCGCGCTGCGCGCCGACCCCGCACTCATGCCGCGCGCCGTGGACGAGCTGGCCCGCTGGAGCCCGCCCCAGCCGATGACCGTGCCGCGCTTCGCCGCCGAGGACGTCGAGATCGGCGGCGTGCCCATCCCCAAGGGCCAGCCGGTCACCGTGTCCGTCGCCTCGGCCAACCGGGACCCGCGCGTGTTCGACGATCCCGACCGGCTCGACCTGACCCGCGAGCCGGGGCCGCACCTCGGGTTCGGGCACGGGCCGCACTTCTGCGTCGGCGCGTCGCTGGCCCGCGTGCAGACCGGCATCGCGCTCGGGGCCCTGCTGCGCCGCTTCCCCGGCCTGGCGCTCGCGGGCGAGGCGGCGTACCTGCCGGATCCGGGGACGAGGCGGCTGGCGTCCCTGCCCGTGACCCTGCGCCCGGCGGGCTGAGGCGGCGCGATGGCACGCACCGGCAAGGGCGGCGGCCTGCCGCACTGCTCGTTCTGCGGCAGGAGCCAGAGCGAGGTGCGCAGGCTCATCGCCGGCCCGCCGTCCGTCTGCATCTGCGACGGGTGCGTGGGGCAGTGCACCGAGCTGATGGCCGGGGAGCGCGTGGCCCCCGCCGTGGAGCTGCCCCGGCCGCGCGAGATCCACGACTTCCTCGACCAGTACGTGATCGGCCAGGACCAGGCCAAACGCGCCCTCGCGGTGGCCGTCTACAACCACTACAAGCGCGTCCGCGCGCCGGAGGCCGAGCTGGGCAAGTCCAACGTCCTGCTCCTCGGCCCCACGGGCAGCGGCAAGACGCACCTGGTGCGGACGCTCGCCCGGCTGCTCGACGTGCCGTTCGCGATCGCCGACGCCACCGCGCTCACCGAGGCCGGGTACGTCGGCGAGGACGTCGAGACCATGCTGCTCGCCCTCGTCCAGGCCGCCGGGCACGACCCGGCCAGGGCAGGAACCGGCATCGTCTACATCGACGAGATCGACAAGCTCGCCCGCAAGAGTGAGAACCCGTCGATCACCCGCGACGTGTCGGGGGAGGGCGTGCAGCAGGCGCTGCTGAAGATCCTGGAGGGGACGGTGGCGGGCGTGCCGCCGCAGGGCGGCAGGAAGCACCCCCACCAGGACCTCATCCAGCTCGACACGACGAACGTGCTGTTCATCGCGGGCGGCGCGTTCGACGGGCTGGAGCGGATTGTCGAGCGGCGCGTCGCCCGCGGCGGCGCGGGCTTCGGCGCGGCGCCGCGCCCGCGGGCCGGCGACGACGTGCTCTCCCAGGTGATGCCGCAGGACCTCGTCCGGTACGGGTTCATCCCGGAGTTCGCCGGCCGGATGCCCGTGCTGGCGACGCTGCGCCCGCCGGACCGGGAGGCGCTGATGCGCATCCTGACCGAGCCGCGCGACGCGCTGATCAAGCAGTACCGGCGGCTGCTGGAGCTGGACGGGGTGGAGCTGGAGTTCGAGCCGGACGCCGTGGCCGCCGTCGCCGAGCAGGCGCTGCTGCGCCGCACCGGGGCCAGGGCGGTGCGCGCGATCATGGAGGAGGTGCTGCTGGACGTCATGTACGAGGTTCCCGCAGGCCGCGTCGTGATCACCAGGGAGACGGTGCTGGACAAGGTCAACCCGACCCTGGTGCCCCGCGACCGGCACGATCGGCAGCGCCGCGAGAGATCCGCCTGAGAGGAAGCGCTTTGCGCAGCCGGCCGGCGCGGCACCGGCCGGCTGCGCGAACGCCGGCCACCCGGACGAAGTCGCACCCGTCCGGGTGGCCGGAGCCCCAGGGCCGGGGCGGCCCGGTGGCCCCGGTACGCCCTGAGGCTTCGAAGGGCGGCAGGCTCGGGTGGCGTGAGCCTCGTCCGCCCAGGTGGATGGGGCGGGGTCTAACCGGCCAGCCTCTCCAGCGGGCGGCTCGCACCGCCCTGCCCGCCGTCGCCCCACGTCCCCGCCCCCAGCTCGTCGTTCTCCGTGCCCGCTCTGAACGCGTCGTCGTCCGTCCCCGATCTGAGCGCGGCGTCCTCCGCGTCCCGGCGCACGATGTCCACCGTGACGAAGTGGGCCCTGCGCGGGTGCCGCCGCACCCGGACGGAAGCCGCGCAGCAGGCCGCCGCTATTTCCGCGCCGAACGCCTCGAAGTCGTCGGCGCAAATCCCCGCCCGGAGCAGAATGAACGCCCTTTCCCCGAAGTCGGCAGGCGTTATCCAGAGGATCAGCGGAATTCTGCCTTTGCGGGTGTGCATGGACGTCTGCGCGCACACCCGCTGGATCCGGTGCCGGGAGAACAGGCACCAGAAGCGCCGCCGAATCCATTTCCGCCCGGCCGGCACCGCGGCGGGCACGCAGACCGTGCCCGCCAGCGCGGCCGTCGCCCACCACATCCCCTGTCCCATGGCGGACACGAACGCGAGCGCCGCCCCGGCCGCGAGGGCGAGCAGCACGATCTCCGTACGCCACCGCCACAGCCGCGTGACCAGGCCCGGCCCCTGCCGCATGAGCAGGGGCTCGACCGGCGCGTACGGGTTGTGCCGGAGATTACGCGGGAACATGTCGATCATCTCCTACGGCCGACCGCTCCCCGGCGGGGCGCAGTTCGCGCAGGCGGGCCGCCTTGAGCGCGTCGAAGCGCGGGTCGCGATACCGCCGGGAGCCGAACCCCGTCCTGGTGACCGTCCACCCGTACCGGCGGGCCCGCTCGTCCTGGTCCGCGCACAACGCCCGGTCGGCGCGCGCCAGCAGCTCGCTGACGTAGGACCTGAATCGCGATACTCGCTGAAGCATTTCGGTCACCGCTCCCCCTCCGTCTTTGTCGTTGTGGAACCCCTCATATCCGTTCGCAGGTCGTCTGCTGATAGGGCCAGTTTGCGCCGCCCCCGCTATTTCAGCGATAAAGCTGGCTTCCGAGTCGGTGGTTCGGTTTTCCGCACCCGTCGAGCACAGCCGTCGAGCACAGCCGTCGAGCACAGCCGTCGAGCACAGCCGTTGAGCGCATGGGGGCGGCGGGCTAACGTTTGGCACGTGACGTCCTTCCGGGTGGTGATCGCCGAGGACCACCTGCTGGTGCGGGCCGGCATCGAGGCCCTCATCGCGACCGAGTCCGGGGCCGAGGTCGTCGGCGTCTGCTCGGGCTACGAGGCGCTGATGGAGTGCGTCGGCCGGCAGAAGCCCGACGTCGTCGTCACCGACATCCGCATGCCGCCGACGATGAGCGACGAGGGCATCAGGGCGGCCACGGCGCTGCGGGCCAGCCATCCGGACGTGGCCGTGCTGGTGCTGTCGCAGTTCCTCGATCCGACGTACCTGCTGGCCCTGATCGAGCAGGGCAGCAGCAGGCGCGGCTACCTGCTCAAGGAGCGCATCGCCGCGCCCGGCGAGCTGATCTCGGCGGTGCGCACGGTCGCGTTCGGCGGCTCGTTCATCGATCCGGTGGTGGTGGAGTCGCTGGTGTCGGCCAAGGCGCGCAACGACGCCGGCCTGCTGCGGCACCTGACGCCGCGCGAGCGCGAGACCCTGGCCGAGGTCGCCGCCGGACGGTCGAACCTGGCCATCGCGACCGCGTTCAACGTCTCCGAGCGCGCGGTCGAGAAGTACATCAACTCCATCTTCGTCAAGCTCGGCCTGCGCGGCGACCGCGACACCAACCGGCGGGTCAAGGCGGTGCTGATGTTCCTGGACTCGGGTTCCCCGCCTGAGTGAGGCCGGAAAACCGGCCCGATAGTGATGGTGGCACCACCGACACGGCGGCGCTCGAATGCGACGATCAGCTTGTGGACCAACAGCTCGTGCGCGTTCTGGTGGTGGACGACCTGCCGTCGTTCCGCCGGGCCGTGGCCGGCGTGATCGCCGTGGTGGACGGGTTCGTGCTGGCGGGGGAGGCCACCAGCGGCGAGGAGGCGCTCGACTTCCTGGCGGCCCACACGGTCGGGATGGTGCTGATGGACGTGAACATGCCCGGCATGGGCGGGCTGGAGGCCGCCCGGCGGATCAGGTGCGGGCATCCGGACGTCACGGTGGTGCTGCTGTCGGTCAACAACACAGAGGATCTGCCTCGTGACGCGATGGTGATGGGGGCCCATTATCGGCACAAGGACCGCTTCGGCCCCGACGAACTGGAGGCGTTGTGGAGCGACGGGGGGCGCGCAGAGTCTTAACCGGCCTGCGGGGGCACGAGATCATCGAGATCGGGGCGCCGGAGTGGGAGCGGCTGCGCACCTACATCCAGGCCGACCTGATCGGCGTCGTGGTGGCCGCCGTCTGGATCGCGGCGCTGTGGGTGGGCGTACGGCGTGAGGGCTGGCTGCTGGTCATCGTCGCGCTGCTGCTCACCATGGCGGCGTTCCTGCTGCGTGCCATCCACCTGATCCACAGCTACCGGCGGTTCGCCGCGGTCGTGGTCTTCGCGCTGTCCAACTGGATCGTGGCGGTGGCCGTCACCTCGGTGGTGCCGTTCGCGCTGGCCACGCTGACGCTGGCGGTGCTGCTGCCGGTGCTGGTCGCCGTGCAGCACATGAACCACGAGCGGCTGTCGGCCATGCTCGGCGCGACGATGCTGGTCGGCACGGTGCTGGTCGTCGTCGGCAGCCTGACGCCGGGGGTGGGGCTGGAGCGGCTGGTGCCGAAGTCGGTCGCCGACGCGCTGGCGATCGTGTTCATCCCGTTCATCACGATCCTGGTGTCGCTGGCCGCGTGGCAGAACCACGG
Organism: Nonomuraea monospora; assembly: GCF_039531895.1. NCBI lineage: Bacteria > Bacillati > Actinomycetota > Actinomycetes > Streptosporangiales > Streptosporangiaceae > Nonomuraea > Nonomuraea monospora. The sequence continues at coordinate 66,479 of NZ_BAAAQX010000025.1, read as the reverse complement.
CATGCTGGTCGCCAGGGCGGAGGCGCTGCGCGAGTCGCGCGCCCGGCTGGTCGCGGCGGCCGACCGCGAGCGCTGCCAGATCGAGCGCAACCTGCACGAGGGCGCGCAGCAGCGCCTGGCCGCCGCCGCCGAACAGGCGCGGCAGGCCCGCTGCCTGCTCGACGACGACCCCGGGCAGGCGGGCCCGCTGCTGTCCCGCCTGTCGGACGACCTCCAGGAGGCCAGCGCGGAGCTGCGCGGCCTGGCGCACGGCATCTACCCGCCGCAGCTCGGCCAGTACGGCCTGGAGACGGCGCTGCGCGCGGCCGCCCAGCACGCCCCCATCCCCACCCAGGTGCACGCGACGGGCGTCGGCCGCTACCCGCCCGAGATCGAGATCAACATCTACTTCTGCCTGCTGGAGGCGCTGCGCAACGCGGTCAAGCACGCGGGGGAGCGGGCCACGGCCGTCATCACCCTCCTGGACCGCAACGGCCTGTCCTTCGACTTCCGCGACACCGGCGCGGGCTGCCACCCCGACGTCGTCCACACCGGCACCGGCATGATCAACATGAACGACCGGCTGGGCGCCATCGGCGGCACCCTCCACATCGACACCCGGCCGGGCGGCGGCCTGCGCCTGCACGGGCACCTGCCGCGCTCCGCGCTGGAGAGCGCCGGCGTGGAGCGTTCCCGGCAGGAGCGGGGCGGCGCCCTGCGCGACGCGCTGCACGCCGTCTGGCACCTCATCGCCCGGCTCTACACGAGCCTGCAACGCAGCACCCACCCGCACCCCCACCAGTACATCGTCACCGGCCTGTGGGCGATCATGGGCGTGGCGCTCGGCGCGGGCGCGGTCGCCACCGCCGCCTTCACCGGCGTGCACAAGCTCTGGCTGCTCGCCCTGGCCGCCGGCTGCGTCACGGTGATCCTGCTGGTCATGGCGGCACTGCGGGTCGTCAAGCGGCACCGCATCGACCACGCCATCGGCCTGTCGGCGGGCATCACCTGGGGGTACGCGCTGACGCTGACCGCGCTGATCCCGGCCGCCCTGCCGTACGCGACGCTGGTGTGCGTGTCGCCGGTGCTGCTGTCGGTGGCGTTCCTGCCGCGGCGGCGCTTCAAGGTCGTCATGGCCTGTACGGTGGCCGCCGCGGTCGCCGTCACCCTCGCCGGGCGGCTGGCCCCCGGCGCCGGGTTCGAGAACGCCCCCGGCTGGCTGGTCGCCACCGTCGTCATCGCCCTGGTGGTGCTGGGCCTGACCCGGGCCTCCTACCTGGCCTGGCACAACCACGTGCTGCTGGTGGCCAGGGCGGAGGCGCTGCAGGAGTCGCGTGCCCGCCTGGTCGCGGCGGCCGACAGGGAGCGCCGCCAGATCGAGCGGAACCTGCACGACGGCGCCCAGCAGCGGCTCGTCGCGGCGGCCGTGCAGTCGAGGGTGGCCCAGCGGCTGATGGAGAGCGATCCTGCGCAGGCGGTTCCCGTGCTCGGCCAGCTCTCCCGCGACCTCAGCGAGGCGCAGGCCGAGTTGCGGGACCTCGCGCACGGCATCTATCCGCCGCAGCTCGCCGAGTCGGGGCTGGAGGCGGCGCTGCGGGCCGCCGCTCAGCACGCGCCGATCCCCACCGAGGTGCGGGCCACCGATCTCGGGCGCTACCCGCCCGAGATCGAGATCAACATCTACTTCTGCCTGCTGGAGGCCCTGCAGAACGCCAGCAAGCACGCGGGGGAGCAGGCCGCCGTCACCATCGATCTGCGGGAGCGGGACGGGCTCTGCTTCGACTTCGCCGACACCGGGATCGGGTGCCATCCCGCGCTGATCCGGACCGGGCACGGCATCACCAACATGTACGACCGGCTGGGGGCCATCGGCGGCAGCCTGACCATCGAGACCAGCCCGGGGGCCGGGCTGCGGCTGAACGGGCACATCCCGGCGTCGGCCTACCGCGACGCGGGGTGAACGCACGACGGGCACCCACCCCTGAAAGCCAGGGATGAGCGCCCGCGCGTGGTCATGGCCGCCAGAGCCGAACAGCCGCCGAAGAGCCGCACGACCATCAGGACCGCACGACCATCAGGACCGCACAGCCGTCAGGGCCGCACAGCCGTCAGGGCTGGACGGTCGGCAGGCGGCCGAGAGCGACCTGGTCGGCTTCGTCGCGCCCGCTCCGGTCGTCCAGGCTGACGACGAGCCAGCCCTTCGCCGGGGTGGCGGCGAGCCGCGCCGGGTCGACGGTGAGCGGGACGGCGGCCGAGGCGCCAGGAGCGAGCGGCACGTACGCGCCCGTCGAGACCGCAGGCGCGAAGGCGTCGAACACCGCAGCCTCGGTCTCGTCCACGAGCCCGTCCGGCACCTGCGAGAAGCCGGCCACCGAGTAGGTGAACCGCGACGCCCCCTCGGCCAGCCCCACCTCGGAGGCGAGGACCGGTATGAGCAGCGTGCCGCCGTTCATCGGGGCGGTGGCGATCCAGGCGTCCACGAGCGTCCCGTCGGCCTTGAAGACGAACGTGGCGAACCGCCCGTCGAGGTCGCCCGTGGTGACCAGGCCGTAGTCCGCGCCGACCAGGTAGTGGTCGGGCGTCCCGTCGCCGGTGGAGTCGATGGCGACGTCGAACTCGCCGGTCGCCGCGTTGGACCAGCGTCCTGAGGTGTTGACCGCGAAGACCAGCGCCCGGTCGGTGTCGGCGCCGCCGAGAGCGGGGCCGGGCAGCGTCTGGACGCCCGCCGCGCGGACGTCGATCGAGTCCTCGGCGCCCTCGACGTCGTCGGCGTCCGTGATGCCCCAGGCGTAGACGTCGGCGGCGCCGGCGTGCGCGCCGGTGTTGCGCACCTGGACGGAGGTCGCGAGCCCGCCGTCAGCCGGCGTGTACGTGCCGGGCTTGCCGGAGCGCACCTCGGACTGGGCGTCGGGCACGAGCAGGAACGCGGCCCGCAGCGGGCTGACGCCTTCGGCGGCGGCGCGGGGCGTGGCGGTGACCGCGCCCTGGATGTGCACGACCGTGCCGAAGTTGGACGTCTCGGCGGCGGGCAGCGCGGCGACCGCCTGCGCGCTGAGCGACAGCGTGACGTGCACGTCGCGGCTGCTGTCGCGGCCCACGGTCACGGTCCTGGGGGAGACGGTGACCTGCGCGCCGTAGGCCTCGCCGGTGAAGGCGGCGGCCAGGTCGTAGGTGACGGCGCGCTTGCCGGTGTTGCGGATGGTGAAGCTCTCGCTCTGCCGGTAGGCGCCGGTCAGCGGCTTCAGGCCGAACGACAGGTTGGCGGAGCCGCCCCTGCCCTCGGCGATCACGGACGCGCCGACCGCCTGCCGGGCGGCGACGACGCCGGAGCCGGCGACCCTGGCGGTGTAGCCCCTGATCTTGGACGTGGCGTCGGCGGTGCTCAGGATCGCGGCCTTGATCCGGTCGGGCCGCCAGCGCGGGTGGGCCTGCTTGACCAGCGCGGCGACGCCGGCGACCATCGGCGAGGCCATCGAGGTGCCGGAGATCGTCGCGGCGCCGGAGCCGGTGCCCACGCCGGTGGAGACCACGGACACGCCGGGCGCGGTCACGTCGGGCCGCAGCGCGCTGCTGACGTTGGCGGGGCCGCCGGAGGAGAACGAGGCGAGCCGCGAGTAGCCGGGGCTGGGCACGGTGAGCGCGGTCAGCGTGCTGCTCTTGCCGTCCAGGTTCGCGGCGGCGGCGCCGTCGGTGCTCCTGATGCCGAGGAACGGGATGGTGACCGTGTACTGCTCGCCGGTGTCCGGGTCGGAGGTGATCGGCCCTTCGAGCGCGGGGAAGGCGGCGTCGGTGTTGACCATGGCCACCGCGGCGGCGCCGGCCTTCTGGCCGAGTATCGCCCGCTTGACCCGGGCGCAGGTGCCGCGCAATGTGATCACCAGCTTGCCCGACACGCCGCCGGGGTAGGCCGCGTAGTCGGCGGGGGCGCAGCCGAGCGACAGCGGCCCGGACGGGTAGCTGGTCCGCAGCACCGCGACGGGCAGGCTGCCGGAGGGCAGGGGCGCCTCGTTGGAGTTCTGCGCGACGATCTCGGCGCCGTCGGCGGAGATCTTCGCTGCGGGCAGCTCGGCGCGGGCGGCGTCGAGGGCGGCGACCGAGATGGCCGACGGCGCGATGGCGGGCGCGCCCACCAGGTAGGCGTTCTGCCCTGAATTGCCCGCCGAGGCGACCACGGTCACGCCGGCGCGGGTGAGCGTGCGCACGGCCTGCGCGGACGGCTCGTCCTCGCGGCCGTAGGGGGAGCCGAGCGACATGTTGACGACGTCGGCGCCGTCCTTCAGCGCCCGCTCCATGGCCGAGACGATGACGTCCTCGCTGGCCGAGCCGGCGCAGCCGAACACGCGGTAGGCCATCAGCGAGGCGGCCGGCGCGACGCCGGGGCCGACCTTGAAGGCCCGCGTGTGCGTGGTGGCGTCGTAGGGGCCGGGGTAGGTCTTGCCGTCGGCGCTCACCCCGGAGCCGGCCGAGCTGCCCGCCACGTGGGAGCCGTGGCCGTCGCAGTCGAGCGGGTCGGGGTCGGGCCGCGGCACCGAGGCGGGGTCGCCGGCGTCGTAGGCGTCGCCGACGAGGTCGTAACCGGCGATGACCTTGGCGGTCGGGAAGGTGCCCGGCTCGATCACGGTGCCGTCGTTGTCCGCGAAGGCGGCGGGGTCGCCGGAGCCGCCGAAGTTGGCGTGCGTGTAGTCGATGCCGGTGTCGATGACCGCGACCTTGACGCCGGCGCCGGTCCTGCCCAGGTCCTGCCAGGCCTGCGGGGCGCCGATGTAGGGGATCCCGGCGGTGTTGTCCGTCTTGAACGTGCGCACCGGGTGCACCGACACGACGCCGGGGGCCTGCTGGATCGCCGGCAGGCTGCGGCGCGGCACGGAGGCGGCGATGCCGTTGAAGGTGTCGGTGTAGGAGGACAGGACCGTGCCGCCCTCCGCCTTGACCTTCTCCTCGACGTCGTGGTGCCTGTCGCGGAGCCCGGCGCGCAGGGCCGGCCGGTCGACGGTCTCACCCGCGTCGGCGGCGTCGGCCGCGGCCTCGCCGACCGGGTCGCCGTCCACCTGGATGAGAACCTTGAGCTGCCGGGCGGGGTCGAGCGCGGCCGGCTTGAAGCCGGCGTAGCCGAACGCGCCGTCGAGGCGCTGGAAGCGGTCCGGGCGGGCGGGTTCGGCGTTCGCCGGCGTCGCGGTTAACGGGAGCGCCAGGCTCGCGGACGCGAGCACTGCGAGGAGCAGACTCCTCTTCACTGATCACCTCGGATGAGACGGGAGATAGAGCTGATCAAAGAGTGAACCCGGCACGAGCGCGGAAGATCGCACTTACGTAACAAAAGGAACACAGGTTCTGTCAAGTCGCGAGTCCGGACGGGCGGGCGCCCGGAGGGCGGTCCGGCGCTGCTAATACGAATTACTTCAGCTATTACCCCTTGACGTCCCGTTCTGTCCGGTCTCACAATTGCCGAACTAATACGCATTATCGAGGTGAGAGACGCAGTGAGTGCTTCCGGGCGTCGGCTGACGCAGCAGGACATCGCGCGCATGGCCGGAGTGAGCCAGACGACGGTGTCGCTGGTGCTCAACGGAAGGGCGGACGGCGAGGTGCGGATCTCGCCCGAGACCCGCGAACGCGTGCTCGCGGTGATCAGGGAGACCGGCTACGTGGCCGACCCGGCCGCCCGGCGGCTCGCCGAACGCCGCAACCGCATCTACGGCGTGTTCACCTACGAGGCCGTCTTCCCCGCCGAGAGCGCCGACTTCTACCACCCGTTCCTGGTCGGCATCGAGGAGTGCGCCGAGGAGGCCGGCTGCGACCTGCTGCTGTTCACCAGCGCCAAGGTCGAGCAGGGCGAGCGGCGGCGCATCTTCAGCGCCGAGAGCCGGATCAGGCTCGCCGACGGCTGCGTGCTGCTGGGCCGCACCATCGACAGCGAGGACCTGTCCAGGCTGCTGGCCGAGGGCATCCCGTTCGTCTCGGTCGGCCGCCGCGACGACGCAGGCGGGCCGGTGCCGTACGTCGGCGCGGACTACCCGCCGGCCGTGCGCGCGCTGGTCGGGCGGGCGGCGGCGCTCGGGCACCGCCGGATGGCCTACGTCGGGGCGGGCCGCGGCCCGGAGTCCTACGCCGACCGGCTGCGCGGCTTCACCGAGGGCGTGGCCGCGGCCGGCGCGGACGGGCTGCACCTGCCTGGCGCCGGCGGGCTGTTCGACAGCGGGGCCAGCGTGGTCTTCGCCGAGGAGCTGGCCGACGGCGTGGCCATCGCCGAGTCCGCCCGCGCCCGCGGCCTCGACGTGCCGCGCGACCTGTCCATCGTCGCGCTCGGCGCGCCGACCAGGCCCGTCTCCACCGACCTCGACTTCGCCGGCTTCCGCATCCCCAGGCGGGAGATGGGACGCAGGGCCGTCGAGCTGCTCACCCGCGTCCTGGAGCGCGGCGGCACCCCGCAGGAACTACTGGCGTGCGAGCTGGTCGAAGGCTCGACGCTGGCACCAGCACACGAGAGGTAACCCCCTTTGATCGAGATATCGGCAGACGCCCTGGTCGTCGGCGGCGGGCTGGGCGGCGTGGCCGCCGCGCTGGCCCTGCTGCGGGCCGGGCGCTCGGTGGTGCTCACCGAGGAGTACGACTGGCTGGGCGGCCAGCTCACCAGCCAGGCGGTGCCGCCGGACGAGCACACCTGGGTGGAGCGCTTCGGCGTCACGGCGAGCTACCGGGCGCTGCGCGACGGCATCCGCCGCTACTACCGCGACCACTACCCGCTCACCGAGCGGGCGCGGGCGTGGCGGGAGCTGAACCCGGGCGCCGGGCACGTCAGCAAGCTGTGCCACGAGCCCAGGGTCGCGGTCGCGGTCATCGAGGCGATGCTCGCCCCCTACCGGGGGTCGGGCCGGTTGCGGGTGCTGCAGCCGTACCGGCCGGTCGGGGCCGAGGTGGACGGCGACCGCGTCACGGCCGTGCGGCTCGCGCACCGCGACGGGGGCGGCGAGATCACCGCGGTGGCGCCGTACGTGCTGGACGCCACCGAGACCGGCGAGCTGCTGCCCCTGGCCGGAGCCGAGTACGTGACCGGCTTCGAGGCGCAGGACGACACCGGCGAGCCCAGCGCCCCCGCGGTGGCGCAGCCGATGAACATGCAGGCCGTGTCCGTGTGCTTCGCGATCGACCACGTGGACGGCGACCACACCGTTGACAAGCCCGCCGCCTACGACTTCTGGCGCGCCTACCAGCCGCCCTTCTGGGGCGACCGGCTGCTGTCGTGGCGCTGCCCGAGCCCGCGGACGCTGGAGATCGTGGAGCGTTCCTTCACCCCCAATCCCGGCGACGACCCCCGCCTGGTGGAGGCCGACCAGCGGGTCAACCCCGGCGACGGCAACCTGTGGACCTTCCGCAGGATCGCCGCCCGCGGCAACTTCCGGCCCGGCGCGTACGAGAGCGACATCACGCTCGTCAACTGGCCGATGATCGACTACCTGGAGGGGCCGGTCATCGACGTGCCGGACGCCGGCCGTCACCTGGCGGCGGCCCGCGAGCTGTCCAGGTCGGTGCTGTACTGGCTGCAGACCGAGGCGCCCCGCCACGACGGCGGCACCGGCTACCCGGGCCTGCGGCTGCGCGGCGACGTCACCGGCAGCGCCGACGGGCTCGCGCAGGCCCCCTACATCCGCGAGTCGCGGCGCATCAGGGCCCTGACCACCGTCGCCGAGCAGGACCTGTCCGTGGCGGTGCGCGGCGACAAGGGCGCCGTCTCCTACCACGACTCGGTGGGCGTCGGCATGTACCGCATCGACCTGCACCCCTCGACCGGCGGCGACAACTACATCGACGTCGCCTGCTCCCCGTTCGAGATCCCCCTCGGCGCGCTGATCCCGCAGCGGATGGGCAACCTGCTGCCCGCAGGCAAGAACATCGGCACCACCCACATCACCAACGGCGCCTACCGCCTGCACCCGGTGGAGTGGAACGTCGGCGAGGCGGCCGGCGCGCTCGCCGCCTTCTGCCTGGACCGCGCCACCACGCCGCACGCCGTGCGCGCCGACGAGCGGCTCCTGGCCGACTACCAGCACCGGCTCGTCCGCGACGGCGTGGAGCTGCGCTGGCCCGACGTCACCGGCTACTGACGCGAGAAGGAGAAACCCCCCATGAAAGCACCCCTGGCCGCTCTCGCGCTGGCCGCCCTCCTCACAGCCACCGCGTGCGGCGGCGGCGAGGCGCCGGCCGCGCAGGGCCCGCAGCCGCTGCGCATGTCGATCTGGACCTCCAACGAGGCCCACCTGAAGCTGTTCAAGGACATCGCCGCCGAATACCGCAAGTCACACCCGCAGACCGGCGAGATCACCTTCGACCCCATCCCGTTCGAGAACTACACGACCACCCTCACCACCCAGATCGCCGGCGGCAACGCCCCCGACCTGGCCTGGATCCTGGAGAACTCGGCCCCCGACTTCGTCGGCTCCGGCGCCCTCGTCCCGCTCAAGAGCAGGATCGAGAACGCGGGCGAGCTGGTGCCCGCCGCCACCCGGCTGTGGGAGCGCGACGGCGAGCTGTACGCCTACCCGTTCTCCACCTCGCCCTTCGGCGTCTTCGTCAACACCGACCTGGTCAAGGAGGCGGGCCAGAAGGCGCCCCGCGACCTGATCAAGGCCGGGCAGTGGGACTGGGAGCACGTCAATGAGATCGGCAAGGCGGTCGCGGCGAAGGGCAGGAACGGCCTGACCATACTCAACTTCGACTACAAGGCCTGGGACAACCTCGCCACCGTCTGGCAGGGCTGGGGCGCCAAGGCGTGGAGCGACGACGGCGGCACCTGCCAGTTCAACGCCCCCGAGATGGTCGAGGCTATGACGTTCCTGCACAAGTCGATCTTCACGGACAAGGCCATGCCGGGGCCCGGCAGCGCCGTCGACTTCTTCTCCGGCGACACCGCGATGGCCGTCGCCCAGATCTCCCGCGCCGCCATGCTGGAGGACGCCGCCTTCAAGTGGGACCTGGTGCCGCTGCCCGCCGGGCCGAAGGGCGAGTACGCGGTCATCGGCCAGGCGGGCATCGGCGTGCTGAAGAAGTCGCCCAGGGCCGAGCAGGCCGCCGACTTCCTCGCCTACTTCACCAACGCCGCCAACTCCGCCAAGCTCGCCGCCTACTTCCCGCCCGCCCGCTCCTCCCTGCTGACCGCCGAAACGATGGCCAGGACCAGCCCCATGCTGAACGGCGACCAGCTCCAGGAAGTGGTGATCGACGGCATCGAGAAGGGCGTGGTCAAGCCCAGCCACACCGGGCAGGCCGAGCTGGCCCAGACCGCCAGGGCCGCGCTCGACCCGCTGTGGAAGCCAGGCGCGGACGTCAAGACGGTGCTCGACGGCGTGTGCGCGAAGATCCAGCCGCTGCTGGGCGGGTGACGTGACGGCGACCGATCTCGGCGACCGGGTGGCGGGCCGCGCCGCCACCCGGGCCCGCCCCTTCTGGACCATCCCCCGCCGCGACGCCCTCGTCGGCTACCTGCTCATCTCGCCGCAGCTCGCCGGCAGCGCCCTGTTCGTCCTGCTGCCGCTCGGCCTGGTCTTCTACTACAGCCTCCAGGAGTGGAACGTGCTGGCGGGCACGTTCGACTTCGCCGGCGGCGACAACTACGCCAAGCTGCTCGCCGACCCCAACATGGGGCAGGTGCTGACCAGCACCGCGCTGTTCTCCGCCGGCCTGGTCGCGCTCAACCTGACCCTCGCCCTCACCCTGGCCGTCCTGCTCGACCAGAAGCTGCGCGGCACCACGTTCTTCCGCACCCTGTTCTTCTCGCCGGTGCTGGTGTCGCTCGTCGCCTGGACCATCGTCTGGCAGTTCCTGCTCCAGCAGGACGGCGGCGTCAACGGCCTGCTCGGCCTGGCGGGCGTGGACGGCCCCAACTGGCTGCGCGGCGAGACCACCGCCCTGCTGTCGGTCGTCGTCGTCCAGGTCGTCAAGAACGCCGGCCTCAACATGGTGCTGTTCCTGGCCGCGCTGCAGGGCGTGCCCCGCCAGCTCCACGAGGCGGCGCAGCTCGACGGCGCCGGCGCCTGGACCCGCTTCACGCGCATCACGGTGCCGCAGATCAGCCCGACGATCCTGCTCACCTCGATCATCACCGTGGTCGGGTCGCTGCAGGTGTTCGCCCAGATCGCGGTGCTCACCCAGGGCGGGCCCGGCCTGTCCACCACCGTCCTCGTCTACTACCTGTACCAGCAGGCCTTCCAGTTCAGGCACCTCGGCTACGGCGCCACCCTGTCGGTCCTGCTGTTCCTGATCGTCGCGGCGCTGACGCTGCTGCAGTGGCGGCTGCGCCGGAAGTGGGTCTTCCATGAGTCGTAGGGTCAAGCTCGCGCTGTACGCGGCGCTGTGCGCGCTGTGCGTGCCGTTCGTCTTCCCGACCTGGTGGATGGTCACCTCGTCGGTCAAGCCGATCAGCGACATCTTCGCCTTCCCGCCCGCGCTGGTGCCCTCCAGGTTCGACTTCTCCACCTACGCCAGGGTCTTCGAGCTGCAGCCGTTCGGCCAGCAGTACCTCAACAGCCTCTACATCGCCGCCGTGGTCACCGCCGGCACGATGGCGGTGGCCGCGATGGCCGGCTACGCCTTCGCCCGCATCCGCTTCCCCGGGCAGAACGTGCTCTTCCTGGTCGTGCTCGTCGGCCTGCTGATCCCCAGCGAGGTGACGATCGTCCCGCTGTTCCAGCTGTTCCACGCGGCGGGGATGACCGACACGCACTGGCCGCTGATCCTCGTGCCGATCCTCGGCGCGCCCAGCGTGCTGGCCACGTTCATCATGCGGCAGTTCTTCATCACGCTGCCCGGCGAGCTGGAGGAGGCCGCCAGGGTGGACGGGCTCGGCCGGTTCGGCACGTTCTGCCGGGTGGCGCTGCCGCTGGCCAGGCCCGCGCTCGGCGCGGTCGCGATCTTCACGTTCCTGCACTCCTGGAACCTCTACCTCGAACCGATCGTGTTCCTGTCCACCCCGTCGAAGTTCACCCTGCCGCAGGCGCTCACCCAGTTCGTCGACGCCTACGGCTCGCCCCTGTGGAACGTGCAGCTCTCCGCCGCCACGATGACGGCCCTGCCCATCCTGATCGTCTTCGTGCTGGCGCAGCGGCAGTTCATCGAGGGGCTCGCGCACACCGGTCTGAAAGGCTGACCATGCACACCCCCCGCCTCTCCCGCCGTTCCCTGCTCCACGCCGCCGCCCTCCTCCCGGTGGCCGCCGCCCTGCCCGCTTCGACGGTGCCCGACCTGGCCCCCGCGCCCAGCCCGGACCGCCGGTCGTTCACCCCCCAGGAACAGCGCTTCGCGCCGTACCTGATGACCCTCGCCCCATGGTCAACGACATGGCCGACAGCGGCTTCCTCGCCGGCGGCTGGTGGCGTTCGCCTGCGGCGCCGTACAACGCCAGGGTGCAGGAGCACGTCTTCACGCTGGCCTGGTTCCACGCCAACGCCCGCCCGTGGAACCCGTACGCGGGCGACGCGACCCTGCTGGCCGCGCTCGACGCGGCCCTCGGCCACTACCTGTCGCTGCAGCACGCCGACGGCTCCTTCCCCGAGTACAGCAGGAACGAGCACGGCCTGGCGCCCACCGGGTTCGGCCTCGGCTACCTGGCCAAGACGCTGCGCATCCTGCGCGCGACCGGGGCGCTGCCCGCCCGGCAGGCCCAGCTCGCCGCCGCCTTGCACCGCGCCATGACCTGGTTCCTCGACCCCGCCAACCGCACCGTCTGGCAGGAGCCGCTGCGCTACGCCAACCAGACCGCCTCCGGCCTCGCGGGAGCCGCGCTCGCGCTGCGGCTCGACCCCGACCCCGCGCTGTCGGCGGGCCTGACCGGGGCGTTCGCCCGGATCGCCGCGACCGGCGTGAGCCCCGCCGGCTTCTTCCACGAGGAGGGCGGCCACGACATGAACTACAACTTCGAGGTCATGCTGCCCGAGCTGGCCGACGCCTACCAGCAGAACCCGGACCCGCACCTGGTGGACATGGCCCGCGCCTTCACCGGCTTCCTGTCCTACAACCTGCTGCGCGAGCCCGACGGCTCCGGCTACCTGGTCAACGTCGCCCCGTCCACCCGCACCAGCGCCCGCTGGTACGACGAGGTGCGGCCCGACCCCGACAGGACCGCGCTCAACTGGACGTTCACCCGCCAGGTGCCGCTGCTGCCGGCGTTCATGACCGCCCGCGAGGACCTCGCCGCGGCCCGCGCCGCCTGGGCCGCGTCCACCGAGCCCGTGCGGCCGCTCGCCAAGCAGGACACCTCGCCGCGCATCCTCACCCACGGCCTGTACGACGAGCGGTTCCCCAGCAGGCGGCAGCGGGCCGCCGCCATCGCGGACCTGCCCTACCTGCGCTCGTCCGACTTCGCCGAGCTGCGCAGGGACGGCGGCCTCGACTTCCTGTACGTCCGCAAGCCCGGCCTGTACCTGGGCGGCTACTTCGGCGAGCGCGCCTCCCGCGGCCGAACCGGCCTGACCTTCCTGTGGCACCCGGAGGCCGGCACCGTCATCTGCGGGCTCAACGACAACGATCACGCCTGCTGGGCCACCGTCTTCCCCGGCCAGGTCCCCGACTCCGACGGGCCGCTGCCCGCCACCTACCACCGCGGCGCGCCCGGCGGCCCCGCGTGGACCGGCGGCCACGCTCCCGCCGCGTTCGGCATCCGCTATGGCAACGCGTCCGTCACCACCGACGTCCTGGTCACCCGGCGCACGGTCCGGCGCACCGTCACGGCGAACCAGCCCGCCACCGAGCAGATCCCCCTCGTCCTGCGGCCAGACGATGTGCTCACCTTCACCGACGGCACCCCGGCCGCGTCCGGCGGCTCCGCGACCGCCACCGCCGACGGGTTCGACCTGCGGCGGGGGCGCACCACGATCCGCTTCCGGTGGGGTGTCGCGCTGCCCGCGACGCTCGCGGCGGGGACCGTCCGGTACTTCCGCGACGGGTCGCGCCGCTTCCACGCCCTGCGCGTCCCGCACCAGGGCACGTTCGACCTCAAGGTGATCCTGGGCTGAGGCGGGCTCAGGCGGGGCGGGCCAGGGCCGGCTCGGGCCAGAACTCGCGGTAGCGGCCGGAGTGGAAGACCAGCGGCTCGCCTTCCGCCCGCTGGTAGCGCTCCACCGCGCCGACGAAGATGTGGTGGTCGCCGCCGTCGTGCACCCGCTCCGTCCGGCAGACGAACGTGGCCAGCGCCCCGGCGAGCACCGGCAGCGGCGGCGGGCCGAGCGGTGGCGGCGGGCCGACCGGCGGCGGGGCGAGCCGTGGCGCGCCGAGCTGTGGTGTGTCGGGCGGCGGTGTGCCAGGTGAGGCCCCGCCGGCCAGCTCCACGCCGGCGAACTTGTCGGCGGCGGGCGTGGCGAAGCGCCTGGACAGGTGGTCCTGGCCGGCGGCCAGCACGTTCACCGCGAACCGCCCGGCCCGCAGGAACAGCGGCGCGCTGGGCGCCCGGTCCGACAGGCACCACAGCACCAGCGGCGGGTCGAGCGAGACCGAGGTGAAGGAGTTGACGGTCACCCCCGCCCGCTCCCCGCCGTCGGTCACCGTCGTGACCACCGCCACCCCGGTGGCGAACTGCCCGAACGCCTCGCGCAGCGCCCTCATGCCGCGACCCTGCTCAGGTAGGCCTCGGCCCGGCCGGCGTCCATGAACCAGCCGGCGAAGTCGGCAGGGTCGTCGAAGCCGTTGACGAACCGGGAGGCGATCTCCTGGCTCTGCCCGGCGGCGCCCAGCAGCGCCAGGTGGTGCGGCTCGGCGGGCGCCAGCAGGGCGTTGGTCCAGTCGGTGACGTGCCGGGCCTGTGTCCAGAAGCGGTCGAACGTCCGGTTCATCCAGTCGGCGTCGAACGGCTGCGCGCCCCGCTCCACGATGGCCCGCAGGTAGCCGGCGGCGCACTTGGCGGCGTTGTTGCTGCCCTGGCCGGTGATCGGGTCGTTGAGCACCACGACGTCGGCGACGCCGAGCACCGGCGCGCCGGACGGCAGCACGGCGACGGGGCGGCGCACCGTGGGCGCGAAGCGGCCGGTCAGGGTCGCGCCGGCGTCGGTGAGCTCGATCCCGGCGCAGCGCTCGGCCTCCCACGGGAAGAAGGTCTGAAGGATCTCGCGGCTGCGCGCCAGGTGCTCGGCGGGGCCGCGCACGTCGCCCCAGCAGTCCATGGGGCCGCCGGGCACGCCCTCGAACACCATGATCTCGCAGGGGCCGGTGTGCGTGAGGCCGGGGAAGACGAAGTACTCGCCCACGCCGGGCAGCAGGTTGAAGCAGACCGCCGAATGGCCGGGGCGGGGGAGGAGGCCGTTGACGTACGTGACCGCCAGCGCCCGCTGCGGCGCGTCGTACGGGGAGCGCGCGGCGTCCCGCTCGAACAGCGAGGCGATCTGCCCCTTCCCGGCGGCGACCAGGACCAGGTCGTGGCGGGCGGTGTAGCGTTCCAGGTCCTCGGGGGTGGCGTCGTGCAGGACGAGCTCGCCGCCGAGCCGCTCGAACTCGGCCAGCCACGCGGGCATCTTCAGCCGCTGGTCCACCGCCCGGGCCGGGACCTCCAGCCGGGCCGCCCAGTCGAGCGCCTTGCCGCCGTCCGGGGCGGGCACCGTGAGCGCGATGCCGTCGATGGGCGGGCAGACCCCGGCCCACCAGTCGAGGCCCAGCTCCCGCTCGCGGGCCTGCGCGGTGCCGAACATGGCCTGCCCGGACATCACCCGGCCGTCGCGGATGGACTCGGGGGTGCGGTTGGAGACGAGGGTGACGTCGTAGCCGTGCTGGAGCAGGCCGATGGCCAGGTGCAGGCCCGCCTGGCCGGCGCCGACGACGAGGATGTCGCGCATGGTGATATATCCCTTCCGGGGTGGTAGGTGGAGGTGGTGACAAGAACGCTACGGTCGGCGCGCCCAGCCGGGCCATCCGCTGAGCGCGGATCTCATCCGCCGGACGCGAAGCCCGTGCGCAACGTCTCCGACGGCGAACACCCGTACCTGTCGCGGTACTGCGCGGCGAAGCGTCCCTGGTGCAGGAAGCCCCACCGGGCGGCCACCGTGGTCACCGTGACCCTGGCCGGGTCGGCCGCGCGCAGCTCGTCGTGCACCCGCGCCAGCCGTACCAGACGGAGCTGCGCCATCGGCGTCAGCCCCAGGTGCGCGCGGAACCCCTCCTGCAGCGAGCGGCTGCTGACCGCGACGGCGCCGGCGATGTCGGCGGTGGTCAGCGGCAGGTGCGCGTGCCCTTCGATGAACTCCATCGCCCGCCGCACCACCTTCGGCAGCACGGGCGGCCTGGGCGCCGTCAGCCGCTCCAGGTAGTTGGACGGCTGCATCGTCAGCAGCAGGCTGATCAGCGCGTTCTCCAGGTGCGCGACGGCCAGCGGATGGCCGCCCAGCCCGTCGTCCCGCTCGGCCTCCCTGACCAGCAGGTCGGCCAGGTCCCGCCACGACCTGGCCCAGCCCGCCGTCAGGTCCACGCCCAGGCCGAAGACGACCGGGGCGTCGAGCGGCTCACCCAGCATGTGCTCGACCGCGCGTTCGATCGCGGCGCGCTCGAACTTGACCAGCAACTGCGGGCAGCCGGCGGCCCACCGCATGTCGAGGTGGCGGGTGGGCGAGGGCAGCGCGGCCAGCGCGGGCGTCGAGACGACCTCCTCGCCGCCGGCGCGGATCAGGCTGCGGCCGGCGAGCGGGATCATGAACAGGAAGAACGTGTCGAGGTCGCCCGGTTCGATGTGCACGTCGGCGCCGTAGTCGAGGTAGCTGACGCGGGCCGAGCCGAGCTGGACGGAGTTGAACCGGGCCGACAGCAGGGCGGCGTCGCCGGACAGGTCGAGGCGGTGCGGGCAGAACACCTTGGCGACCTCGCCGCGGACTTCGTCGAGGTCGGAGCTGGCGAAGACGGAACGGTTGCGGAGAAGCACACCGAATGATCGTCGTCCGCGATCACGGCGTTCCAGGTAAAAGGACACACCGGAGCGTCAGGCGCAGAGCCGGCGCGCCACCCGCAGGTCGGTGATGAGCACGTTGACCCAGCCGCCCTCCACGGCCGCCTTGATCGCGGCGAGTTTCCGCAGGCCGCCCGCGATGCCGACGCGCCGCTCGACGGCGCGGAACGTCGCCGAGTCGATGCCGATGACGCGCCGGTCGAGGGCCGAGGCGACGGGCTTGCCGGTCGCGTCGAAGAAGTGCAGGCAGACGTCGCCCACCGCGCCGAGACCGCGCAGCTCCTCCTGATCCGCCGGCCCCGGAACGCCGCCGTGGACGGCCGGGTCCAGGCCGCCGATGCCGGTCAGCGTGAGGGTCAGGTCGTGCCACTGGGCCTGCACCTCGGCCAGGTCGGGGTCCTGCAGCAGCGCCTCCCGGATCGCGCTGGTGGCGACCACGCCGGGCAGCGGCACGAAGACGGGCCGGGCGTTGGTGAGGTCGGCCAGCCGGGCGATCAGCCGGGTGGCGTGCACCTGCGCCTCGGGCCGCCCGAGCCCGCCGGCGAGCTGGATCACCCGCTCGGCGGCCCGCGCGTTCTTCTGCGGCAGGCGGCTGACCGTGGCCTGGAGGGTCCGGCTCCAGGGCGTGAGGCCGACCACGTCGCCGCCGATGAGGGTGACGTCCAGGTAGGCCGCCGCCGCCGTCGCGAGCGGCGGGATGACGTCCTCCTGGAAGTCCTCGACGTCCACCACCACGGCGTCGCGCAGCCCGTACCGGCGCTGCAGCTCCTCCTCCAGCTCGGTGTGCACGCCGTCGGGCAGGGTCACCACCGTGCGCACCAGGCCGCGCGTGACCGCCTCCTTCAGCAGGCGCGACACGCGGGGCTGCGACAGGTTGAGTGCGGCGGCGATCTCCGGCTGGCGGATGCCCTGCTCGTGGTACATGCGTGCCACGCGGGCCAGGAGCCGCAGGTGATCCCTGGTCACGTCGTGTTCCGGGTCCTGGGTCACCGCACCGCCCTTCTCCGTGAGGCCGACTGTGCGATCAGTGTAGGGCTCGGCCGGCCGCCCGCGGTTCAGGGTCGCACGGTCAGGACCACACGCTGGTAGGACGTGAGAGACGGGGCGCCGTCGTCCGCGCCCTGGAGGACGAGGTGGATGCTCTGGCCCGGTCGCGCGTCGCGGGGGACCACCAGCCGCGCCCGCACCACGCCGTGCCCGCGCCGGTCCTGGGTCAGCTCGACGGCGCCCGGGTAGGTGCCGGCGTCGGTGTACTGCCACCACGTGCCGGTCACGGCGTCCCGGTCGGGGTCCGTGAGCCGTCCGTCGAGCGTCACCGCCTGGCCTGGCCGGACGTCGCGGTCGAGCCGCCCGGAGACCGTGGCGGCGGGCTCGTGGTTGACCGCGCCGTACCTCGGGGTGGTGGTCCACTTCAGCCGGGCGGCGAAGTCGTGCTGGGCGGCGCGGAACCAGCGGGTGGACGGGTAGCTGGTGGACGCGGTGCCGTCGGGGGCGACGTCGGTCCCGGCGCGGCCGCCCCAGCCGCCCCAGGTCGCGTCGGCGCCCGCGCGCAGGCCGTTGTCCAGGAGGTTCATGAAGATGGAGGTGTCGCCTTCGGAGATCCACGACCCCTTCTCCTGGAGGGGCGTCCACACGATGTAGCCCATCTCCTGGAGCTGTTCGGCGGTCAGGCCGGTGAAGCCGAAGAAGTCGAAGATGTCGCCGGGCGCCATCTGCTTGCCGTCGCCCCACACCCGGTAGAACGGCCCGAACGGGCCCACCTCGGACACGTTCGCCTTGGTCCAGGCGGCGGACAGCAGCTCGGCGTCCTGCGGCAGAACGGCCCGGCGGGCTCCGTAACCCCAGATGGTGGTGGCCATCTGGCGGAACTCGATGCCGGGCCAGTTGGGGCCGATGTACTTGGCGTAGGTGTCGTCCTGGTCGCCCCACGACTGGATGATGGCCTTCCGCGACACCTTCCGCTGGATGGCCGGCCACTGCGGGGTGCTCTCGTACTGGTCCTCGATGGACTTCAGCGCGCGGGCGATGGTGCTCTGGCCCGCGCCGGTGAGCAGGTAGAGCGGGCCGGGCTCGTCGTCGAGGAGCTTGCGCCTGACGAGGTCGGAGCCGGGGGAGTCCTTGGAGATGTCGCCGTCGAACTCGATGTTGCCGTCGAGGATCTTCGACTTCAGCTCGCTGGGGCTCGGGTATCCCCTGGCGTGCGCCCGCAGGTTGGGGTAGGCCTGCGCGTACAGGTCGACGGCCTCGTGGATGAAGCGCTCGCCGGGCTTCCACCGCCAGGAGGTGCACGGGCAGATGTCGCGGCCGATCCGGTCGTACTCGCGGCCGGGGACGAACCAGGTGGTGCCCTTGCCGTCGCCCGCCCAGTGCACGCCGCTGCTGGTGTAGACGAGTCCTTCGGTGTCGAACTCGTTGCTGTAGAGCAGGTAGCGGATGAGGGTGTTCTGGTCGTCCAGCTCGGGGTCGTGCATGAGGATGACGCGCGGCCTGCGCTCCCCGTCGCCGTCACGGGAGTCGCCGGCCGCCGAGGGCGGCGCGGTGGCGGCGGTGACGACGACGGTCAGCGCGCAGATCAGCAGGCGGCTCAGTAACGTCGCGGTGTGTCTCATGGGGTTGCTCCGCTCTACTTGCGGGCGAAGACGCCGAACTCGTCGGCGTTGTCCTTGGTGACGAGTTCGCAGTCGATGGACTGCTTCTCCTCCTTGCCGGTCTTGCCGGTCCTGATGAACTGGTCGGCCTGGTCCACGGCGCTGGTGGCGCCGAGCGCGGCGGGCTGCAGCGCGGTCGCGTGCATCTCGCCCGCCTTGACGGCCGCGATCGCGTCCGGGCTGCCGTCGAAGCCGACCACGGTCACCTTGTCCAGCAGGTTCGCGGCCTTCAGCGCCGCGACCGCGCCCAGCGCCATCGTGTCGTTGCCGGCGATGACGCCCTGGATGTCGCGGTTCTTCTGGATGATGGTCTCCATCTTGGTGAACGCCTCCTGCTGGTCCCAGTTGGCGCTCTCCTTGGCGACCTGCTTCAGGTCCGGGTACTGCGAGATGACGTCGGCGAAGCCCTTGGAGCGGACGCTGGCGTTGGTGTCGGACTCCTTGCCGACCAGTTCGACGTAGTTGCCCTTGCTCTTCATCGCCTCCACGAACGACTGCGCGGCGGCCTGGGCGCCCTGGGAGTTGTTGGAGACGATCTGCGCCTTGGCGATGCCGGTGGCGTTGATCTCCCGGTCGATCAGGAAGACGGGCACGCCGCCCTCGGTGGCCTTGCGGACCGGGCCGATGGAGGCGTCGGCGCCGGCGTTGTCCAGGATGATCGCCTTGGCCTGGCGGGAGATGGCGGCGTCGATCAGCTCGCTCTGCTTGTTCGGGTCGTCGTCGTGGGAGGCCACGGACGTCTGGTAGCCGAGCTTCTCGGCCTGGGCCTTGGCCGCGTCGGCCTCGGCCTTGAAGAACGGGTTGTCGTGCGAGGGGGTGATGATGGCGATCAGCCCGCCGGCGGCGCTGCCGCTGCTCGCGGAGGCGCTGGTGGCGGGCTGCTCGCCGCCGCCGCCTCCGCAGGCGGCCAGCGTGGTGCAGCCGATCAGGACGGAGAGGGCCAACGTGACGACACGGGTGGGGGGCATAGGTGTCTCCTTGTGGTTCAGTCGTGGTGCCTGGTCGCGGCGACCGCCGCCGCCGCGGCCCCACGGCGCTTGAATCTCTGCTGGCCCTGGTCGAGCAGCACGGCCAGGATGATGACCGCGCCCTTGATGAGGATCTGCCAGAACGTCGACACGCCCAGGATCACCAGGCCGTCGGCGAGGAAGCCGATGACGAACGCGCCGACCAGGGTGCCGCGCACGGTTCCCCGGCCGCCGCTGAGCGCCGCGCCGCCGATCACGACGGCGGCGATCGCGTTCAGCTCGTAGGTCTCACCGGCCTGCGGGGCGGCCGAGGTCAGCTCCGAGGCGATGATGAGCCCGGCCACGGCCGCGCACGCGCCGGAGATCACGTACACGATGGTCTTGACCCGCCGGATCGGCACGCCGGACAGGTCGGCGGCCCGCTCGTTGCCGCCGGTGGCGTACAGCCAGCGGCCGAACGGCGACTTGGCCAGCAGCAGCGTGACCGCCACCGCCAGCGCGATCATGATCCAGATGGAGGTGGGCAGGCCGAGCGGCCGGCCGCTGCCGAGCAGGCCGAACCCGGTGTTGCCGAGCGCGGGGTTGCCGGCCAGGTTGGGGTAGGTGGCGCCGTCGGAGACGAGCAGGGCCGCGCCGCGCGCCACGTACAGCATGCCGAGGGTGGCGATGAACGGCGCCACGTTGAAGCGGGTGACCAGCACGCCGTTGACCGCGCCGACCGCCATGCCGGCCGTCACGCACAGCACGATCACCACCCACACCGGCGGGTAGGCGATCACGCCGCCCACGTGCAGGCCGCCCAGCAGCTCGCCGGCGACCACGCCGGACAGGCCGACGATCGAGCCGACCGACAGGTCGATGCCGCCCTTGAGGATGACCAGCAGCATGCCGAGCGCGATCACCGCGTTGATCGCGACGTGCTTGGTCATCGTGATCAGGTTCGGCACGGTGAGGAACGAGTCGGACAGCAGGCCGAAGATCACGATGAGCACGGCCAGGGCGATGAAGGCGCGCAGCTCGAAGGCGATGTTCAGCACCGACAGGCGGCGGGCTCGGGCGGCGGCCCGCTCGGGGGGCGCGCTGGTCGCCGTGGTCGTCATGAGGCCCCCTCCTGGGCGGTGCCGCCGTCGGATACACGCATCAGTTCCTCCCGGGTGAGCTCGCCGCGCGGAAACTCGCCGACGAGGGCGCCGCGGGCGAGCACGAGCAGCCGGTCGGGGATGTGCAGGGCCTCTTCGGCGTCGGACGTGGTGAACAGGACGGCCAGGCCACGCCGGGCCTGCGCCGCCATCAACTCGAAGATGTCGGCCTTGGCGCCCACGTCCACGCCGCGCGACGGCTCGTCCAGCAGCAGCACGCGCGGCCTCGTCAGCAGCGCCTTGCCGATGATCACCTTCTGCTGGTTGCCGCCGCTGAGCGAGCCGATGGCCGCCTGCGCGCCGCTGGTCTTCACGGTGACGTCCGTGATCGCCCGCGCCACGGCGGCGCGCTCGCGCGGCTCGGAGACGAACAGGCCGCGCACGTACGAGCCGAGCGCCGCCAGCGACAGGTTCTGCCCGACCGACATGGTCTGGACGAGCCCGTCACGCTGGCGGTCCTCCGGCACCAGCACCAGCCCGCGGGCGATCCGCTCGCGGATGCCGCTGCCGCCGAGCGGCGCCCCGGCCAGCAGCACCTCGCCGGAGGCGGGCCGCAGCCGCCCCGCCAGCGTCTCCAGCAACTCGGTACGCCCGGAGCCCATCAAGCCGTAGACGCCGACGATCTCCCCCTCGCGCACCTCGAGCGACAGCCCGTCGACGGCCAGCCGGTCGGGCGTGGCCGGGTCGGCGACGGTCAGCTCCCTGACGGTCAGCGCCGCCTGGCCGAGCACCGGGTCGTGCGTGGGGAACAGGGCGTCCTGGTCGCGGCCGACCATCTG
Source organism: Nonomuraea monospora (assembly GCF_039531895.1). NCBI lineage: Bacteria > Bacillati > Actinomycetota > Actinomycetes > Streptosporangiales > Streptosporangiaceae > Nonomuraea > Nonomuraea monospora. Next base: position 45,056 of record NZ_BAAAQX010000025.1, on the reverse strand, counting down.
CTCGACGATCCACCGGATGTCCACCTCACCGGCCCGCGCCGTGGCCACCAGCGTGCCGTCACGCAGCACCACCACGTCGTCGGCGATGTCGAGCGCCTCGTCCAGATGGTGGGAGATGTAGACGACGGCCACCCCGGCGGCGGTCAGCTCCCTGATCACCCGGAACAGCACCTCGACCTCGGGCGCGGTCAGCGCCGACGTCGGCTCGTCCATGATCAGCACGCGGGCGTCCTGCAGCAGGGCCCTGGCGATCTCCACGAGCTGCTGCTGGCCCAGCCGCAGCTCGCCCACCAGCAGGTCGGGATCGACGTGCTCCTCCAGCCGGTCCAGCACCGCCCGCGTCGCCGCCCGCTGCGCCGCGCGGTCCACGGCCCCGAGGCCGGTGCGCAGCTCGCGGGCCAGGAACAGGTTGTCGGTGATGCTGAGGTTCTGGCACAGGCTCAGCTCCTGGTGGATGATGGCGATGCCCAGGTCGGCGGCGTGCCGCGAGGAGTGCAGCCGCACCGGGCGGCCGTCCAGCTCGACGTGGCCGGTGGTGGGCTGCTCGATCCCGGCGAGGATCTTCATCAGCGTCGACTTGCCCGCGCCGTTCTCGCCGAACAGGGCGGTGACCCGGCCGGGCGCGACGGCGAAGTCCACCCCCTTGAGCGCGTGCGTGCCGCCGTAGACCTTGGTGACCTCGCGGGCCCTCAGCTCCATGAGATCTCCACCGGGGTGATCGTCACCGTCTGCGGGGTGAGCGAGGTGAACGCGCCGGTGAAGGTGATCTCCTTGCCGTCCAGGGCGGCCGGGTCCAGCTTGCTCAGCAGGGATTCGCGCAGCTCGTTGTTCAGCGCGGTGGCCGCGTCGGCGTACTCGACCTGGTTGGTGAACTGGCCGAACGTGATGTATCCGGCGGCGTCGCGCAGCGCGGTGCCGTTGACGGCCGGGCCGATCTGCAGCGACACCCTGGTGCCGTCCGGCAGGCCCTCGACGGTGACCGGCAGCAGCCCGGACTTCGCCGCGCCGGCCGTGCCTGTTCCCTTGACGGCGAAGGTGTAGGGGCCGGTGCCCTGGCGCTTGCCGTACTTCCGCCCGGCCGCCTCCTTGTCGCCGGCCAGCGCCTTGAGCAGGACCGGCAGGTCCACGGCGGCGGCCTGGACGGCGGGCACCACCTTGGCCTGGTAGTTCTGCGCGCCGAACGCGGCAGGGTCGAACTTCTTGGGCGCCGTGGCGGCCGCCGTCTCCACCGTCCGGTACTCGGTGTCGGCCGCCATGAGGGCGACCAGCACGGCGACGGCCGCGGCGATGATCCAGCGGGCCGGCACCCGCACGCTCATGTGACGCTCCCTTCGCCGGTGGGCCTGGCCCTGCGGACGGCCTCGTGCCAGGCGGCTTTCCTGCCCTGGCGCTCCGGCTCGCCGATCGCGGGCTCGAACGTGTCGGCAGGGCGGGCCCTGCGTTCCAGCTCCTCGGCCGTCCACAACTTGGCGGCCAGCCCGGCGGCGCCGGCCGCGCCGAGCGCCGACAGGTCGCGCTCGCCCGAGCGGGCGACGGCGCGCCCGCTCAGGTCGGCCTGCAGCCGCATGAGCCGGTCGCCGCGGGTGAGGCCGCCGTCGGCCATGAGGACGCGGACCTGCCCCGCCGCCTCGTCGATCGCGGCCACCACGTCCTCCACCTGGAAGGCGACGGCCTCCAGGGCGGCGGCGACGAGCTGGGCGCGGCGGGTGGCGAGCGACAGGCCGGTGATGACCGGTGTGGCGTCCGGGTCCCACCAGGGGGCGCCCAGGCCGCCGAACGCGGGCACGACGTGCACCCCGGCGGGGTCGGCGTGCTCGGCCTCGGCCAGCAGGGTCTCGGCGGGCACGTCCAGCAGCTCGGCCAGCCAGGTGATCGTGCGGCCGGTCGCGCGGATGTTGCCCTCCACCGCCGGAACCGGGCCGTCGCCGAGATCCCAGGCGATGCTGCGGCACAAATTCTCGGATCCTGCGCCGGCGATGGCCATCACCGAGGAGCCCGTCCCGTAGGTGGCCTTGACGACGCCCGGCCGCCAGCCGGCGTGGGCGAACATCGCGGCGTGCGAGTCGCCCATGACGGCCAGCACCGGCACCCCGTCCGGCAGCGGCGCCAGGTCGCGGACGGCGGGGAACGGCCCGCACGAGGGCACCACCCGGGGCAGCACCCCGGCGGGAACCCCGAACAGCTCCAGCAGCCGCGCGTCCCACCGCCCGGTCCCGACGTCGAGGAGCTGGGTGCGGGAGGCGTTGCCCACCTCGACGAGGTGCTCGCCGCCGAACCGGCTGAGCAGCCAGGAGTCGACGGTGCCCAGGCACAGCTCGCCCGCCCGGCGGCGGCCCGGGTCGTGGGCGTCGAGCAGCCAGCGGGCCTTGAGCGCGGAGAACATCGGGTCGAGCGGCAGCCCGCTGACCGAGCGCACCAGGTCAGCGGAGCCGGCCAGCTCGCGGCAGTGGGCGGCGGTGCGCTGGTCCTGCCAGCTCAGCAGCGGCCCGAGAGCTTCGCCGGTACGCCGCTCCCACAGGACGAGCGACTCACGCTGGTTGCTGATCCCGACGCCCACGACCCGGCCGGCGTGCTCCGGGGTGACGCAGGCGGCGACCGCCCGCCGCACGCTCTGCCACAGCTCTTCCGGGTCCTGCTCCACCCAGCCGGGCCGGGGCTGGGTCTCGGCGAGCGGGGCGGACGCGCGGGAGACGACGCGGCAGGCGCCGTCCACGAGGAGGGCCTTGGTGGAGCTGGTGCCCTGGTCGATGGCCAGGATGAGCGGGTCAGCCATGGCGCAGCAGGTCCCGTGCGGAGGCGGCGATGGCCTCGGGTGACATGCCGTAGCGGTCGAGCAGGAAGGCGGCCGAGCCGGTGGGGGCGAACTCGGGGACGCCGAGGATGGCGACCCGGGCGGGATGGTGCTGGACGACGGTCTCGGCGACGGCGCCTCCGAGGCCGCCGGCGATGGTGGACTCCTCGACGGTGACGATGCCGGCCGTCTCCCGCGCCGCCGCGACGACCGCGTCCACGTCAAGGGGCTTGACGGTCGGCATGGACAGCACCCGCGCCGCGACGCCGTCGGCGGCGAGCTGTTCGGCGGCGACCAGCGCCCGCCACAGCACGGTGCCGTTGGCGATCAGCGTCACGTCGCCGCCGTCGCGCAGCGTCACCGCCTTGCCGGGGACGAAGGCGTAGTCGTCGGCGTTGACCTGCGGCACGCTCATCCGGCTGACCCGCACGAACACCGGCCCCTCCACGGCGGCGGCCCAGCGCAGCGCGGCGCTGGTCTCGACCGGGTCGGCCGGGACGATGACGGTCAGGTTGTCGATGGCCCGCAGCCAGGCGATGTCCTCGATGGAGTGGTGGGTGGGGCCCAGCTCGCCGTAGGCCAGGCCGGGGCTCATGCCGCACAGCTTGACGTTGTGGTTGGAGTAGGCGACGTCGGCCTTGATCTGCTCCAGGGCGCGGGCGGTCAGGAAGCAGGAGGCGGCCGACACGAACGGGATCCGGCCGCCGTTGGCCAGCCCGGCGGCGACGCCCACCATGTTCTGCTCGGCGATGCCGACGTTGATCAGCCGGTCGGGGAAGGACGCGCGGAAGGCGGCCAGCTTGCTGGAGCCGACCGAGTCGTTGACCACGCCGACGATCCGGTGGTCGTCGTGGGCCAGCTCGGACAGGGTCGCGACGTAGGCGTCGCGGCAGTCGTAGCGGGGTCGGTCGGCGACCGAGGTGGGCGTCAACGCTTCTCCAGTTCGGTCAGCGCCTGGTGGTATTCGGCCTCGTCCGGCACCTTGTGGTGCCAGGCGACGTCGTCGCTCATGAACGAGATGGGATGTCCCTTGTGCGTGTGGGCGATCACGAAGGAAGGCTTGCCCGGCGACGGCGCGGCGGACAGCACGTCGAGCAGCTCGCCGTGGTCGTGCCCGTCCACCTCGGTCACGGCCAGGCCGAAGGCGGCGGCCTTGTCGCGCAGCGGGTCGAGGTCGTTGGTCTCCTTGACCGTCGCCCCCTGCTGGAGCCGGTTGCGGTCCACGATCACGGTGAGCCGGTCGAGCCGGTGCTGGGCGGCGGCCATCATCGCCTCCCAGTTGCTGCCCTCCTGCAGCTCGCCGTCGCCGGTCAGCACGTAGGTGCGGCGCGGCGAGCCGTCCAGCTTGGCCGACAGCGCGTGCCCGACCGCCACCGGCAGGCCGTGCCCGAGCGGCCCGGTGCTGGCCTCGACGCCCGCGACCTTGGTGCGGTTGGGGTGGCCGTTCAGCGCCGACAGCGGCCGCAGGAACGTCGCCAGCTCCGCCGCCGGCAGGAACCCGAACGCGGCCAGCGTCGTGTACAGAGCCCCTGCGACGTGGCCCTTGCTGAGGATGAACCGGTCCCGTTCGGGGTCGCCGACCCGGTCGGGGCTGATGTCCAGCACCGCGCCGTACAGGGTGGCCAGGATGTCGATGGCGGAGAAGTCGCCGCCGATGTGCCCCGCCCCCGCGTGGTGGACGAGCTTCAGGTCCTGGACGCGGATCTGCCGGGCGGCCTCGGCGAGGTGCGCGACCTGTTCCGCGCGGCTCGCGTGCGGGCCGAGCCGCTCGAAGACGGGCAGGCCGATGTGCTCGTGCACGGCCAGATCCGTCATGCGTTCTCCAGCCCGGCCATGGAGGTCAGCAGCGCGTTCTGCACCAGCCGCTGGGCGGCCAGCGCGTCGTGCGCGGCCTGCGCCTGGGCGAGCGCCTCGTCGTCCAGGACGTCCAGCGCCCGGTGGATCGCCTTCAGGAAGCGGATCGCCTGCTTGGCGGCCTGGACGCTGTCCTCGCGGAACGGGAACTGGTCGAGCTGCCAGACGCCGTCCCAGTTGTTCTTGCGCAGGGTGTGGAAGAACTCGAACGTCTCCACCAGGTGCACCGAGCCGACCACCATGTCGTCGTCCCAGCCGCGCATGTTGTCGTTGACGTCGATGGCGAACAGCCGCCCGTGGTCGATGGCGAGCTGCGCCGCGTCGGCGGGGGTCTCCTGGCCGTACAGGGAGTGGCCGAAGTCGAGCAGGATGCCCAGGTTGGGCAGGCCGACGCGTTCGATGCCGAGCAGGGTGCGGGCCACGCTCGGAAAGACGATCTTCACTCGGGGCTCGCGCGGCTTGTACTCGATCACATAGTTGATCTCGGGGTGCGCCGAGCACAGCTCGGTCAGCCCGTCGAGGGCGAGCTGCCAGATGTCGTGGTAGTTCACCTGGAACGGGTAGTCCCAGCCGTCCTGGCCCGGCCACAGTTTCACGTACGAGCAGCCCAGCTCCAGAGCGACCTCGGTGGCGTCGTGCATCAACGCCAGCGCCCGCTTGCGCACCGCCGGGTCCGGGTTGGTGAACGAGCCCTTGACGAAGTCGCGCGTGTAGATCTCGGGCGTGATCGCGATGGCGCTCAGCTTGTTTCTGGCCAGCGCGGCCTTGACGTCGTCGAGGGTGCCGTCGAAGCCGACGAACGGCCAGTTCAGGTCCACGACCGACAGGTCGCCCACGGCTCCGGCGCGGTCGATCTGCTCCAGCAGTCCCACCGGCGGGCCGTACCCGTCGGTGGCGTAGCGGTCCTTGTAGGTGGCGAAATGCCAGATACCGGCACCGAAGGTCGGCATGGTCATCACTCCTTATCCCTTGGTGGCACCGGCGGTCAGGCCGGCCACGATCCACCGTTGCAGCAGCGTGTACGCGATGAGGATCGGCACGACCGCGATGAGGATCCCCGCGGCCAGGCCGGTGTTGTTGTTGGAGAACTGGCCCTGGAAGTTGAGCAGCCCGACGGGCAGGGTCTTGTTCGCGTCGGAGTTCAGCAGGATCAAGGCGAACAGGAACTCGTTCCACGTCGCCACGGCGTCCAGGATCAGTACCGTGACCAGGGCGGGCGCGGACAGCGGCAGCACGATCCGCCAGAAGATCCGCCAATCGCCCGCCCCGTCCACGCGCGCCGCCTCGACGATCTCGTCAGGGAGCTGCCGGAAGAACGACTGCAGCACCAGCACCTCGAACGGAATGCCGAAGGCCAGGTAGGGGCCGATCAGGCCGATGACGCTGTCGGTCGCGCCGGCCGTCTTCATCATGATGAACACCGGGACGATCGTGATGTAGATCGGGATCGTCAGCCCGAGGAACACGGTGAACATCACGGTCCTGCGAAATCGCATCCGCAGCTTGGCCAGCGCGAACCCGAGCATCGCCGAGATCAGCACGCCGAGCGGCACCTTCAGCACCAGCAGCAGGGCGCTGTTGCGGTAGGTGGTGGCGAAGTTGCCGATGTCCCAGGCGTCGGTGAAGTTCTCCCAGGTGAAAGCCTCGGGCCAGGACAGCGGGCCGTTGCCGATGAAGTCCGCCAGCGGCCGGATCGCGGTGACAATGAGCAACGCCAGGGGGGAGATCCAGAAGACGGCCGCCACGGCGAGCACGACGGTCAGGGCGAGACCGCCCTTGGTCTGCTTCTTGGCCGGTGGTTGTGCTGAGGTGACGGTTCGTGTCGCAGGCGCGGAGGTGATCGAGGTCATGCCGCACGCTCCCTGGTCTGGGACCGGACGTACGGGATGCCGACCGCGATCGCCACCAGCGTGATCACGACGGCCAGGGCCGTGCCGTACCCGGTCTGGTAGTACTGGAAGACGTTGGCGTACATCCACGTCCCCATCACCTGAGTGGCCGTGCCGGGCCCGCCGTAGGTCATGGCGTAGACCAGGTCGAAGACCTTGAACGAGTCGATGAGCGACAGCGCCAGCACGATGTAGTGCGCCGAGCGCAGGCCGGGCATGGTGACGTGCCGGAACTGCTCCCACCTGCTGGCCCCGTCGACTCTGGCCGCCTCGTACAACTGCGCGGGGATGCCTTGCAGGGCGGCGAGGTAGAGCAGCATCGGGAAGCCCGTGCGCAGCCACACCGCCGGCACCATCACGGCCCACAGCGCGGTCGAGTCCTGCCCGAGCCATGGCTGGGCCAGACCGTCCAGGCCGACGATCCGCAGGACGGAGTTGATCGCGCCGAGGTCGGGGTTGTAGAGCCACCCCCAGATCGAGGCGATCGACACCAGGGGTAGCACACCAGGCGCGTAGAAGATCAGGCGCAGCACGGGCTTGCCCCGCACCTTGCCGTTCAGCAGCAGCGCCAGTGCCAGGCCGAGCGTCACCGGCACGGCGATCGTGACCACCGACCACAGGAGGTTGTTCCGGCCCGCGGTCAGCACCACGGGATCGCTGAGCATGCGCGCGTAGTTGTCCAGCCCGACGATGTTGTAGGCAGGGCTGAGGCCGTCCCAGTCGGTGAAGCTGAACCACAGGGATGACACAGCCGGGTAGACGAGGAAGATCAGGTATACCCCGAGCGCGGGGAGGGCGAACAGCCAGGGCCGCCAGCTGCCGTTCTGCCGGGTGCGCCGGGGGGTGAGGGTTGTCATGAGCCGTTCCGCGTCAGTTGCGGGCCCAGGCGGAGATGATCTCCTGCATCTTCTTCGCCGCCGCGGCCGGCGTCACCTTGCCCTGCAGCAGATCGCTCTGCACGCTGAAGTACTGATCCGACTGCTGCTTGGGGAAGGCCTGGTCCTGGATCGTGTAGAAGGGGCTGGTGCCGTACTTCTCGTCCCACCCGGCCGACAGCGGCATCTTGCCGGGGTCGGATTCGGCGCCCTTGACGGTGGACGAGGTGATCTGCATGGCTTTCTGGCTGTCCGGCTTCAGCAGGAAGTCGAGCAGGGCCGCGGCCTTGTCCTTGTTGCCCGACCGGGCGTTGACCATGTAGCCCTCGACGAACCCGGAATGCCGGGCCGGGGAGTGGTCGGTGGGAAGCTGGAAGACCCCGAAGTCCTTGGGGTCCTTCTTCGCGGCCAGGATGGCGTTCGTCTCCGACCACTGCCCCTCGAGGTCGTAGGCGACCTTGCCCTGGACGTACCAGTTGCCGACGTCCGCGGGATCGAGGCCCAGCGCTCCCTCGGGCAGCCACTTGTTGTCCTGCCACTTCTTGAACAGGGTGAACGCCTCGACGACCTCGGGCCGGTCCCAGCTCTCCTGCCCGAGCAGCAGCTTGTCGTGCAGTTGCGGACCTGCGGTGTGCTCCAGGAGGTACTCGAACAGGCGCATGATGTGCCAGCCGTACTTGCCGCCCAGCCCGACCGGGGTGATGCCGGCCGCGACCAGCCGCTCGTTCATCTTCTCCAGCTCGGCGTACGTGGTGGGCGGGGCGTCGATCCCGGCCTTGGCCAGCAGCTCCTTGTTGTACCAGGCGCCGATCCCGCGCGCGGTGAACGGCACCCCCGCCTTGACACCGTCGAACGTCATGCCCGCGATGGCCGCGGTGCTGATCGTGGAGTCCCAGCCGTACTTCTGGTAGTACGGCGCGAGGTCGGCGGCCTGCTTCGCCTTCGCGAACGGCGCACCGAGCTGTCCGCCCCAGATCCGCCAGATGTCGGGACCACTCCCGCCGAGCAGTTCGGTCCGCAGCTTGTCGGGATACTGGGCCGCACCCGAGCCGGGCAGGCTGTCGACCGTGGTGGTGGTGCCGTTCTGCTGGTCGAACTTCTGGACCTGGGCCTTCAGCGAACCGATGGTCACGTCGTCCTCGTAGGTGAACAGGCGCAGCTTGTTCGACGCCGCAGCCGTCGTGGCGTCGCCGCCGACTGAGGCGCCGGTGCAGGCGGTGACGGCGAGCCCGGTGGCCGCGACGGACGAGAGGGCGAGGAACCCCCGGCGGGTGTATGACCTGTCAGTCATGTCGATCTCCCTTGGTCAGGACGCGCGCTCTCGGCCGAAGGCCCGGATCTTGGCGAACATGTCCGCCAGCAGGAACCGCACGTCGATCTCCTCGGCGACCCTGATCGGGTGATTCGACCCGGGCAGGTAGGAGCCGTCGGCGCCGAAGCGGGGCGCGGGCGTCACCCGCAGGTTGCCGCTCTGCGGGAAGAGCATCAGCGCGATGGCGGGGGAGTCGCCCAGCGACCGGGACTCGATCGGTGCGGGATGGCAGGCGGCGTTCCACTCGTGCAGTTGCTCGATGAGGTAGCGGCCCAGCGGGCCGGCGTCGCCGATCCTCTCCTCCAGCTCGGCGTAGCTCACCGAGACCTTGGTGTAGACGTCGCGGGGCACCTGCCACACGGTGATCCCGGAGTCGAACACCACGTTGGCGGCGTGGATGTCGTTGGAGAGGTTGAACTCGATCCCGGGGCCCTCGTCGTAGCCCCGGTATCCGGAGCCGCCGATCCAGATCACGACCACCGGCCGGCGGACGAGCCCGGGGTCCAGCAGGATCGCCGTGGCCATGTCGGTCAGCGGGCCGAGGAAGGCCACGTAAAGCGGGTCGCCGTCGCTCGCCAGCTTCGACTCCTCGATGATCAGCCGGGCGCCGGGCGAGTCCGCCGGGGTCCGCTCGTCGGGCAGGGCGGCCGCCGCCCCGTTGGCGACGGTGACGGAGCCGGTCATCTTGAGCAGTTCGAGCAGGAGATCGATCTCCTCGCGCGACTCCTCCATGCTGCGCCGGGTGCGCCGGGTGCCGAAGTGGGCCGGGATCAGGCCGCGCACGTCGAAGGTGGGGGACAGGAGGCCGTGGACGATGGCGAACTGGTCGTCCGCCTCGTTCTTGGCGTCGGTGTTGATGATCACTCTGCGTTGGCGCATGGCAGCCTCTCGCCAGTGCATAATTATGCGGTAGCGCATAAATTCCGTGCCCGTAGATTGGCTGATCCGCTCATGTCTGTCAATAACTCTGCGCAACCTGTGATCGTGAGAACTGCTCATCGCCTGCGGAACGCGCAGCCCGGGCCTGCTCCGCGCACACCACGGCGCGCACACCGGGGGCCCCGCGGCCACCACGACCCCTGCCCGGCGTGTACAAGGAGTGACCCGCCGGATGGAGAATATGGGGCGACGAGACTCTGCCGCGGCGAAGGGGACGGATCTTGATGGCTGTGCACGCGAGCGGCGCGGGCCGGTCCGCCTCCGACGGAAGGGTGCGGCTCATCACCAAGATCGCGCACATGTACCACGAACAGGGCATCCGCCAGGCCGACATCGCCGAGGCCCTGCACATCTCCCAGACGAAGGTGTCCCGGCTGCTGAAGCGGGCGGGCGAGATCGGCATCGTGCGAACGGTGGTGGTCGTCTCGCAGGGCGTGCACTTAGCGCTGGAACAGGCCCTGGAGGACCGGTACGGGGTGCGGGAGGCGGTCGTGGTCGACGTCGAGGGCGACGAGTCCGAGATCATCGCCGGCATCGGCTCCGCCGGGGCGGCCTACCTCGAGTCGACCCTGGCCGGTGAAGAGCGGATCGGCATCTCGCCGTGGAGCCAGACGCTGCTGTCGGTCGTCGACCGGCTGCATCCGCTGCGCGTGGCCGGCGCCGACCGCGTGGTGCAGCTCGTCGGCGGCGTCGGCGAGAGCGCCGTGCAGGCCAAGGCCAATCGCCTGCTGAGCCACCTCGCCGAGCTGGTCGGCGCCGAACCGCTCTACGTGCAGGCGCCCGGCCTGGTGGGCTCCGCCGAGATCCGCGAGAGCCTGGTCGCCGACGCGGCCATGCAGTCGGTGGCCCAGGAGTGGCAGGGCCTGACGATGGCGCTGGTCGGCATCGGCAGCGTGCAGCCCTCGCCGCTGCTGCGCGACAGCGGCAACGCGATCGCCGCCGCCGACCAGGACCACCTCATCGCCGCCCACGCCGTCGGCGACGTCTGCCAGCGGTACTTCGACGCCGCTGGCGAGCTGATCCACAGCGACCTGAACAGCCGCGTCGTCGGCATCGACCCGGAGGTCCTGCGCACCATCCCGCATCGCATCGGCATGGCCGGCGGCGAACGCAAGCACGCGGCCATCCGCGCGGCGATCAGCGGCGGGTGGGTCAACGTCATCATCACCGACGTCACGACCGCCCGCGCGCTGCTGGACGAACCCCTGGTCGCGAACGACGGCCGGTGATCGGCGCCGCCGGCTGTGCGCGCGGTGCCGAGGTCGCCGCCCGGCCGGGCACCTTCCGCCACAACCGGCCGGGTCGATGCTCGGCCGGGCACCTTTCGTCACCACCGGCCGGGACAGAGCGGGTGCCGGTGCGCCCTCACCGGCATGCGCGTCATCATCAGGGTCTCCCGGCGCTGACACCGGAAGGGCTCGCGGACCCGCATCAGGCACCAGTCGGCCGGCGCGCCTCTACTGCGGCGGGGCCGGAGGCTGGGTGACCTTGCCGGGGACGGAGATGTCCGGGCAGGACAGCCCGGAGGCCGGCGGCTCGAGCCGGATGAGGAAGGCGTCGATCGCCGCGTTGACGCAGGTGCTGGGACCGTACGCGACGGTGGACGGGTAGACGGTGTGGCCGAACCCCTCGTAGGTGACGAGCGGCGCGCCGCTTCGCGCGGCGGCGTGCCGGGACCAGGCGTGCACCGTGGCGAAGTCGTTGCGGTTTCCGGCCATGACGATCGGCGTGCCGCGTCCGATCTTCAGGGGTGTCTGGGGGTTGGTGGCCTTGCCGGAGTAGCCGACGCAGTCGAGCGCGGACTCCGTGGCGTTGGGATTCCAGTTCACGTTGGGGTAGCGCCTGGTCAGGCGGTCCAGGCCGCGCTTGAGCTCGGCGTAGTTCTTCAGCCGGAACGTCCAGTCCTGGCAGAACATGGCCTGGCGGGCGTAGTTCTGCACGGCGGGCCGGCTCGGGGCCGGGCCGGGGGTGGCGCCGGTCGGGGCCGGCGCGGGGGTGGCGTGCCCGGACAGGGCCGCGAGCTTGTCGGCGAGTTCCTTCCAGAACTCGGGCAGGTTGACTCGCTGGCCGATGCCGGTGAAGGCGGTGAAGTCGAGCTCGCGGCCGGTGGCGGGGTCGGTGAGGGTGCCGTTCTTGGCGCGTTCCCGCAGGCCGACGTAGACCTTCGCGGCGTTCTTGCCGTACAGGGCGCAGTCGGCGGTCTGGTCGCACCAGGCCGCCCACTGGACGAAGTTGCGTTCGATGGCGGCCGTCTGGTCGTCCAGGAAGGCCCAGAGCGAGCGGATGCTGTGGTCCATGTTGCCGTCGGTGACGATGGCCCTGACGTGCTGGGAGAACATCTCGGCGTACAGCTGCCCGGTCAGGGTGCCGTACGAGTAGCCCACCTGAGTGATCTTGGCTTCGCCCAGGGCGGCGCGGATCGCGTTCACGTCGCGCACGACCTGGCGGCTGTCGAGGTGGTCGTACAAGGCGCCGGTGCGTTCGCGGCAGTCCCGGCTGAGCGCGGCGTTGGCGCGGGCGAAGGCCGCGAAGTCGGCCGCGCCACGCGTGGCCAGGCTCTTGGCGGCCGTGGCCCGCTCCAGCACTTCGGTGTCGCAGAGCACGGGAGTGCTGGCGCCGACGCCGCGCGGATCGAAGCCGACCACGTCGAAACGCTCGCTGACGGCGGTGGTGAACACGTCCTTCTTGCGCTTGACCTCCTCGACGCCGCCGACTCCTGGCCCGCCGGGGTCGAGGATGACCGAACCGATGCGGACGGCGGGCTTGGTGGCCTTGCGCCTGGCCAGGGCGAGGTCGATGGTCCTGCCGTCGTCCGGGTGGGACCAGTCGAGCGGGACCTTCAGCGTCGCGCACTGTACGGCGGCGTCGGCGCCGGGGCAGGCGCTCCAGGTGAGGCCCGCGGTGGTGGCCGCCGCCGGTGCGGTCAGGGTCAGGGCCGCCGTCAGCGCGCCCGCCGCCGGCAGGGCGAGGTGCCGCAGCTTCATCGGGTGTCCTTTCCATGAACGGTGAGGTGGAACGCGGACTGTCTACCGAAGCGGCGGTTTCGGCACGGTTTCACGGATCGCTGGAAACCTCCTTGAAACCGGTGGTGCAGGATGATCTGCGGGTGAAGGGGGTGACGTGATGCGCGTCCTGGTGGTGGAAGACGACGAGGAGACCGCGGAGACGGTGGCCATCGGCCTGCGTAGGGCGCACATGGCCGTGGACGTGGCGACCGACGGCCGGGACGGGCTGGAACGTGCCCTGCGCGTGGACTACGACGTCGTCGTGCTCGACCGCGACCTGCCCGGCCTGCACGGCGACACCGTCTGCGCCGAGCTGGTGTCCGCGCGATGCCGGGGACGCATCCTCATGCTGACCGCCGCGGCCACCACGGAGGACCTCGTCGAAGGGCTCGGCCTGGGAGCGGACGACTACCTGCACAAGCCGTTCGACTTTCCGGTGCTGGTGGCCAGGGTGGCCGCGCTGGCACGGCGTGCTCACCCGGTCGCCCCACCGGTCCTGCGCCACGGCGACCTCGAGGTGGACACGGCCCGGCGGACGGCCAGGCGCGGGGATCGCCTCCTGCGGCTCGCGCCCAAGGAGTTCGGCGTGCTGGAGCTGCTGCTGGCCTCGCAAGGGCGGGTGCTGTCGGCCGAGGAACTGCTGGAACGGGTGTGGGACGAGGCCGCCGACCCGTTCACCAACGCCGTCAAGATCACGATGAGCCGGCTGCGGACCAAGCTCGGCGATCCGCCGGTCATCGAGACGGTCGCCAGGGGCGGCTACCGGATCTGAGCGCGATGCCCGTCCCGTCCCGGCCGCCGCGCCGCACCGTCCGGCTCTGGATGACGATCCTGTACGGCGGCCTGTTCCTGGTTTCCGGCGCCGCGCTGCTCGCCATCACCTACGCCCTGGTCCGCCACGCCGTCGTGGGCCGCCCCGCCGCCTCGTTCCTTCCCGCCCCCGGCGGCGGCACGGCCCCGTCGCCCGCCGTTTTGACCGGGCAGCACGTTCTCGGTCTGAAGGAGGTCATCGAACGCCAGCAGTCCGACGTCATGCGCGAGCTGCTGCTCAACTCGGGCATCGCCCTCGCCGTCATGGCCGTGCTGTCGATCGTGCTGGGCTGGACGGTGGCCGGCCGCATCCTGCGCAGGCTGCGCACGATCACCGCCACCGCCCGCGCCATCTCGGCCACGAACCTGCACCGCCGTCTGGCCCTGGACGGCCCTGACGACGAGCTGAAGGAGCTCGGCGACACCATCGACGCCCTGCTCGGCCGGCTCGAAGCCGCGTTCGAGGCCCAGCGCCGGTTCGTCGCCAACGCCTCGCACGAGCTGCGCACCCCGCTGACCCGGCAGCGGGCCATCGGCCAGCTCGCGCTGTCCGACCCCGAGGCGGGCGTCGAGTCGCTGCGCAGGGCGCACGAACGCATCCTGGTGGCCGGGGCACAGCAGGAACGGCTCATCGACGCGCTGCTCACGCTGGCCCGCGGGCACGCCGGCATCGAGGTCCGCCGGCCGTTCGACCTGGCCGGACTCGCCCGCGAGACCGTCGAGGCGCGCCGGGGGCAGGCGTCCGGCCTGGGGGTGACGTTGCGGACGTCGATCAGGCCGGCGGAGGCGGCCGGGCACCGGCCGCTCGCCGAGCGCCTGGCCGCCAACCTCGTCGACAACGCGCTGCGCTACAACGCGCCGGGCGGCTGGGTGGAGGTACGGACCGGGCCGGTGGACGGGCGGCCCGCGCTCGTCGTCGTCAACACCGGCCCCCTCGTGCCGCCGGACGCGGTGGCGGAGCTCTTCCAGCCATTCCGGCGGCTGACCCCGGCGGCCCGTACGGCATCTGAGCGCGGGGACGGGCTCGGCCTCGGACTGTCGATCGTCCAGGCCATCGCCGCCGCTCACGACGCCACCGTCACCGCCACCGCGCGGCCGGAGGGCGGACTGCGCGTCACGGTGACCTTCCCGCCCGTCACACGGACGTCCTGATCACTGACGAGGATCGTCTTGAGAGGTGGCGGCCTCGTCCGGCGTGGTCGTCGGGACGGCGGGCGGGTGCCCGGTGCGGTCGGCCGGTTCGAGGTGCGGCGGCGCCGGTACGGAGCTGACGGGGGCGGGGCTCTGGGAAGGGGGACCGGAGGCGCCGATGGTGTCCGCCGGTACAGGCGTGGGCGTGGGCTCGCCGGACGGCGCCGGTGTCGCCGTGATCGTCGAAGTGACGGTCGGTGCCGGAGTAGCCTCTGGGACGGCGGACCTGCTCACCGAAGGGGTCGTGACCGTCCGCACCCGGCGAGCGGGGTTGCCGGGCTCCGGGTTTCTGTCCCTGCCGTGCGCGGGCTCGGAGCGGGCGATCTTGTGTGCGGGCTTGCCGGTGAGCTGGTCGGCCACGGTCCTGCCGGCCACGGTCTGGTAGGCCAGGATGCCGCCCATGCTGAGGGCGAACACCAGCCCGGTGGTGACCGCCACCTTCCCCCACGGCAGCCTCTTCAGCCCGCCGGTGCGCTCCAGATAGTGCGCGTACACGGCGGTCCCCGCCGTGGTGCCGACGCTCACCAGCGCCGCGCCGAGCACGGTGCCGGCCACCCCGAGGTGGGAGGCCGCGACCGCGGCGGTGGCCGCGGCCAGCGCGTTGCCCGCGAGGTGCGGCCCCGTCAAGTCCAATTTCCGCTGAACGTCGCCCATGCCTGAGCCCGGTTCCCCTTCTTGATCTGTACTTCCTCGCCCGGCCGCGGGTCCGCGGGGGCGTCATGGGCACTACCGGCCGTGGGACTCCCAGCGGCGCCGTACGGCGTCGCGCGCGACGAGCCCGCGCTGCCGCGCTTCGGCGGCCAGGTCACGCAGGCCGCCGGCGGAACCGTCCGGATGGTGACGCAGGAACGCGCGGAGCTCCGCGCCGCCGAACCCCAGCAGGGCCAGGAAAAGGGTGATTTCCAGGGCCGAGACGGCCGCGATTGCGAAGAAGATTGCCGTGATCACTGGGATGACTCCAGCCGCCGGCCAGGCGGCGATATTGATGGGTTCAGCGGTCAGCGAGGGGTTCGTTGGGATGAGTGTAGGTTCGTCACCTGTCATCACCCCAGCGGCCCGCCGCCACTTGGATGAGCTTTTGCCGTTCCGCGCGCCGTTGCTGGCGTCGGAGAGGTTTGCGGCCATGACTCGCGTGCTTGGCGCACGTTGAGAAGGCGGTCTTGCGGGTGGGCGCGTCCCTGCGGCGCGGTGAGTCACCGGGGACTGCGGCGGGATACCGCTCATCCTAACGGAGCTCCAGGTGGGCGCCTCGCCGAACCCCCGCCCGGCGGTGGATTCGGCGGCCTGATACTGTGACGATCTCGTCAGAGGATCGTCCTTGGGAGGTGGGACCCATTACCGCTGTACCAGTCTGGGTGCTCCCCTCACGAAGCGCGGCCTACAGGGATTAGGTGACCGCGGGAGCGCCCATCGGCATCCCGAAAGGCTCCCATGTCGGTTTTTTCGTCATCTATCGCTACCACTGCCATCGTCGCCCGCCTCCGCGCCGCCGGATGCGTCTTCGCCGAGGACGAGGCCGGGCTGCTCCTGTCCACCGCGTCCACCCCCGCCGACCTCGACGCCATGGTGGCGCGCCGGGTCGCCGGGGAACCGCTCGAACACGTGCTGGGATGGGCGGAGTTCTGCGGGCTGCGCGTGTACGTGGAGCCGGGGGTGTTCGTGCCCCGGCCGCGCACCGGGTTCCTCATCTCGGCGGCCGTCGGGCTCGCGCGTGAGATCGAGGGCACACCTGTGGTGCTGGACCTGTGCTGCGGGACGGGCGCGATGGGCGCGGCCCTGGTCGCGGGCCTCGGCAGGGCCGAACTCCACGCCGCCGACCTCGACCCCGCCGCCGTCCGCTGCGCCCGGCGCAACCTGTCCGGTACGGCGTCCGTGTACGAGGGCGACCTGTACGAACCGCTGCCCGCCACGTTGCGCGGCCGGGTGGACATCCTCATCGCCAGCCCCCCGTACGTTCCGTCGGAGTCGGTGGGGCTGCTGCCGCCCGAGGCCCGCCTGCACGAGCCGCTCCACGCGCTGGACGGTGGCGCCGATGGGCTCGACGTGGTGCGGCGGGTGATCGGCGGGGCGCCCGGGTGGCTCGCTCCTGGCGGGCGGTTGCTGGTGGAGACGAGCGAGCGGCAGGCGGAGGCGACCGCTGACGCCGTGCGGGCCGCCGGGCTGGACGCGCGGGTCACCACCTCGGACGACCTGGACGCCACGGCCGTCATCGGCACCCGCCACCCCTGACCCACACTTCCCCGTCGACCCGCACTCCGGCCGGGTGGCGCTTCGGCCGGGTGGCGCTTCGGCCGGGTGGCGCTTCGGCCGGGTGGCGCTTCGGCCGGGTGGCGCTTCGGCCGGGTGGCGCTTCGGCCGGGTGGCGCTTCGGCCGGGTGGCGCTTCGGGTGGGGCGTGTTTCTGGTGGCGGGCTGCGGGCGGGCGACGCTTCCGGCTGGTGGCGCTTCGGGTGGGCTGCGCCTCGGGCGGGTCGCGCTTCGGGCGGTTGCGCCTCCGGTGGGGCGTGCTTGTGGTGGGTGCGCTTGCCGGAGGGTGTGGGATGCGGCGGTGTTAGGGTGATCGTCGATGGCACAGAAGGGACTGGCGCGGGACACCGTCGTGCGCGCGGCGCTGGAGCTGCTCGACGAGGCCGGCCTGGACGGCCTGTCCGTGCGCCGCCTGGCCGCCCGCCTCGGCGTCCAGAACCCGGCGCTCTACTGGCACTTCCGCAACAAGCAGGAACTGCTCGACGAGATGGCCCGCGAGCTGCTCGCCCACGACATGGGCGGCCCCGCCGAGGGTGAGGGCTGGCGGGAGTGGCTGGCCCGCAGAGCGCACCGCTACCGGCGTACGCTGCTCAGCCACCGCGACGGCGCGCGGCTGATCGCGACCGGCAACCCCGGGCCCGACGTCGCCAGGAGCTTCGAGGCGGAGCTGAGGACACTCACCGGCCTCGGCTTCACCCCCGCCCAGGGCCTGCACACGATCACGGCGATCAGCCACTACACCCTCGGTTTCGTGCTGAACGAGCAGGCCGGGCTCGACCGCAGGAGCCGCGGCGACAGCACCGACCTGGCCGCGTACGCCAGGGACCACCCGCTCACGGTCGAGGGGGTCAGGACGGGCGGCGCGCCCACCAGTGACGAGGCGTTCGCGCACGGCCTGCGCCTCATCCTCGACGGGGTCGCCGTCTCGGCCCCCGGCACCGCGCACTGATTTGCGCCTTTTGCAGTGCGGCATGCCATTGTTTTCTTCGTGGACTTCCACGGCCGGACACGCTTTCATGTCCTCCGTCGAATGCCGGGACGGAGGAACAATTGGCGCGTACACGCAGAATCATGAAAATCGCCCTGGCGTTCGCGGTGGTGGCGGGCACGGCCCCGCCCGCCGCCGCGAGCGCCCCGCAGGAGCCCGTGCGGATCACCCGCTTCCTCGGCGAGCAGCGGATCCCGCACCTGGTGAAGTTCGGTGGCACGACGGTGGGCGGCTTGTCCGGGTTCGACCGTGACCCGCGCACCGGCGCCTGGTACTTCGTCTCCGACGACCGCTGGCGCTACAACCCCGCCCGCTTCTACACCGGCCGCCTGGCCTTCCACCGCAGGACGGGCGACTTCACCGGCGTCCGGATCACCGGCGTCACGACGCTGTACCGGCCGGACGGGACGCCGTACCCCGCCTACGGCAAGCCCGGCTCGGCCGACCCCGAGTCGATCAGGGTCGACCGGTGGAGCGGGCGGCTGCTGTGGGGCGACGAGGGAGACCGTCCAGACGACCGGAATCCGGATATTCCCATTTCGCAGTCGAAGGTGCGCGGAATGAGTGTGGAAGGGCGGCAGGAGGCGGAATTGCCGGTGCCGTCGAATTTGCGTTTCGAGAGCGGGGAAAGCGGCCCCCGGCGTAATTTCGGATTCGAGGGGCTGGCCGTCACGGAACGCGCCATCACCGCCGTGACCGAGGGCCCGCGCTTCGAGGACGGGCCGACGCCGACGGCCGGCCGCGGCTCGATGACCCGGCTGACCGTGTGGGATCGCCGGGGCGAGGTGCGCGCCCAGTACGCCTACCCGCTCGACGCGCTGGCGGCCCCGCCGAACCCGCCGACCGGCCTCAGCGACAGCGGCGTGTCGGAGCTCCTGGCCATCGACGACCACCGCTACCTGGCCCTGGAACGCTCCTGGATCCAGGGCGTCGGCTACCGGGTCAAGCTGTACGAGATCGACCTGCGCGACGCCTCGAACGTCCTGGACCGCGACTCGCTGACCGAGACCGACACCTACCGGCCCGTCACCAAGCGGCTGGTCCGCGACCTCGGCGAGTTCCGGCCGCCGGTGCAGAACCTGGAAGGCATGGCCTGGGGCCCGAGGCTGGCGAGCGGCGAGTGCACGCTGGTGATCGGCTCCGACGACAACTTCTCCGAGGAGGAGGTGACGCAGTTCATGGCGTTCGGCGCCACGGGCTGCCGCTGACCTCGTACCGTCACATGCCGTGGATGCGGCGCCCGGTGATGTGCTGGGGGACGATGCGGATGTAGAGCAGCCGCTCGCCCCCCGCCCACGGGGTGACGCCCGAGCCCGCCACCTGGGCCGCCTCCTCCGGCGGCAGGTGGTGCGCGGGCCCCTGCACCAGCACGCTCCACCCCTCCCGGTTGGTCTCGTCGATGTTGTCGATCTGGAAGGCGATCAGGATGTCCACGCCTTCCAGGCCGCTGCGCAGGTCCTTGTCCATGGCTCCGCCGGCGGCGGTGCGGAAGACGATGGCGCCGTGGTGCACCTTGTAGTTGACCGGGAGCACCGTCGGCCCGTGCGAGCCGTTGAACGCCACCCGCCCGATCCCGCCCGGCTCGATCAGCCGCCGGCACTCCTGCTCGTCCAGGGTCTCCAGGGTCGGGTGGGCCATCGCGGGGCCGTGCCCAGGCGGCCGGTCCTGGCCGCCGCCCAGCAGGTCCTCCACCGTGGTGCGCAGCGCGTCGGCCAGCCGGTAGAGCGCTCCCGTGTCCGGGGTGTCGGCGTTCTCCTCCAGATATTTCAGGTAACCGGGTGACATGTCCGCCCGTTCGGCGACCTGCTCGCGGGTCAGCCCGAGCCGCTCCCGGTGATGGATGATGCGCCGGCCGAGATCGCCTGTGCCTGCCATGATGACGTCCCCTCTGTCATGGATACGGGCCTCGCGGCAGTCAGCCTCGATGACCACCTGGCGACCCCGGTACCGGATCGGCATGGACATCGACCCGACCTCCGCGGGCAGCAGCGGGTCCAGCCGCAGCCCGTCCGCCCTGACCTCCAGGCCCAGGTAACAGCGCTGCAGCAGGTCGAGCGTGCCGCCCATGGCACCCAGATGGATGCCTTCCGCGGTGGTGCCGCCCTGCACGTCCTTGATATCGCTGAAGAGCGCCTCGGTGAAGAACCGCCACGACCGCGCCTGATCCGGGGCCTTGTCCGGGGCGCGGTTCGAGCGGGCCAGGACCCACGCGTGCACGACGGCGCTGAGGGTTGGGCCGTGGCTGGTGCGCCGCAGGCAGTCGGTCGCGGGGGCGTGCACCGCCGGGTCGCCGTCACGGGTCACTACCGGGTCGCCGTCACGGGTCACCGCCGGGCTGCCATGACTGGTCACTGCCGGGTTGCCATCACTGGTCACTGCCGGGTCGCCGTCACCCGTGGTGGTCACCGCCGGGTCACCGGCACGCGTCCCGTCACGTCCGCGTCCGCCAGGTCCGTCACGACCGCGCCGGCTCCGGCGGCCAGCATGGCGGCGGCCTGCGTGCCGCTCCTGTCCACGGCGACGACCTGCCCGAACCCGCCCCGCCGCCCGGCCTCCACCCCCGGCAGCGCGTCCTCCACGATCGCCACCTCGCGCGGCGCCAGCTCCAGCCGCCGCGCCGCCTCCAGGAACAGCGCGGGATCCGGTTTGCCGGGCAGGCCGAGCCGGGCCGCGTCGTTGCCGTCCACCAGCACGTCGAACAGGTGCAGCAGCCCCGCCGACGACACGACCGCCCGGCAGTGCCTGCTGGCCGAGACCACCGCCGTACGGCAGCCGCGCCGCCGCAGCTCGTGCAGCAGCGCGACCGTGGACGGGAAGGCGGCCACCCCGTGCCGGTCGATCTGCTCCACGAACAGGGCGTCCTTCGCCAGCCCCAGCCCGTGCACGGTCGGCGCGCCTGGCTCGTCGCCGGGCCCGCCCTCGGGCAGCGAGATGCCGCGCGAGGCGAGGAACGTGCGCACGCCGTCGAGCCGCGGCCGGCCGTCCACGTGGGCGAGGTAGTCGGCGCGGATGTCGAACGGCGCCGAGCGCCCGCGCAGGAAGGCGTCGAAGACGTGCTTCCACGCCGCCGCGTGCACCCGGGCCGTGTCGGTGACCACGCCGTCGGTGTCGAACACGACGGCGCGCAAGCCGGTCAGATCGAAGGTGGCCATGCCTGGACGCTACCCGCGCACACGCCGCCCAGCCATGACCGTCCGACCTCGTGCCTCGTTACCTCCGGCCCGTCACACGGGAAGCGGGAGCGCCCAGTGGGTACGTCTGTCACCAGGCCGCGCCACGTGAATCCCCGTTCCCACCGCATGGCAGGAGGCGCCGCATGAGAGCGTTGACCGTGAGGCTGTTGTCGTTGCTCGCCGCACTGGGGGTGGGGGTGGCGGGTTGCGGCGACGCCGGGCCGCCGCTCTCCCAGGGCACCACCACGCTCAGCCCCTCACCGGGCCCCTCATCGGGCCCCTCATCGGCTCCCTCCCCGGACGCGACCCCGGCCACGTCCTCGCCGCCGGGCACGTCCCCGCCGCCGAGCGCGCCCCCCAGCAGCGCGCAGGCCGAGCCGGGCCCCGCCGAGACCCTGGTCGGCGGGCGCTACCAGCCGCTGTGGCCGTTCTCCAGCCCGCGGGAGGTGGCCGCCTGGCAGCGCGAGTACCGGGCGAGCGGCCACCAGCCGTGGCACCTCGACGCCCGCCTCACCGCCGTCGCCTTCAGCCGCGACTTCCTCGGCTTCTCCGGCATCGACCGCGCCGTCAAGACCGTGACGGACGGCCCGCACGCCCGCGTCCACGTCGGCTTCCGTTCCGACGATGCCTCCCGGCCGATGGTGGCGGCCGTCGTGCACCTCATGCGGTACGGCTCCGGCGAGGACGCCCCCTGGGAGGTGGTCGGCACCGACGACACCACGCTCTCCCTGACCAAGCCGGCGTACGGCGCCGCCGTCCGCTCCCCGGTGACCGTCGGCGGGCGCGTCACCGGCGTGGACGAGAGCATCAGGGTCCAGGTCCGCCACCCCGGCTCGGAAGCCCCGGTGGGGGAGCGCTGCTGCCTGTCGGCGGGTGGCGAGGACGCCCCGTGGTCGGCTCGGGTCACGTTCACGGGACGGCAGGGGCGGACGCTGACCATCGTGGCCTCCACCGGCGGCCACATCGCGGAGGTCGAACGCTTCGCCGTGACGGGAGTGACCGCGCCGTCCTGAGCGGGCGGTCCTGAGCGGGCGGTCCTGAGCAGGGCCGTCCTGAGCGGGCCGTTCTGAGCAGGGCCGTCCTGAGCAGGGCCGTTCTGAGCAGGGCCGTCCTGGGCGGGCCGTTCTGAGCGGGCCTCGGAGGTGCGAGGCCGGGCAGGCGCGGGCCTAGCATGGGTGGGCATGGAGTTGCGGCAGCTCGAGTACTTCGTCGCCGTCGCCGAGGAGGCGGGGTTCACCCGGGCCGCCGCCCGGCTGCACGTCGCCCAGCCCGGCGTGAGCGCGCAGATCCGCCAGCTCGAGCGGGAGCTGGGGGAGCCGCTGTTCGACCGGTCGGGGCGCGGCGCCCGGCTGACCGCCGTGGGCGAGGCGGTGCTGCCGTACGCGCGGGCCGCGCTGGCGGCGGTGTCCGGGATGCGGCAGGTCGCCGACGAGTTCACCGGGCTGCTGCGCGGCCGGGTCGTGATGGGCGGCGTGGCCACGCCGTCCGTGCTCGACCTGCCGGGCATGCTGGCCGCCTTCCACGAGCGGCACCCGGCCGTGGAGATCTCGCTCGTCGAGTCCGGCTCCGGGCAGCTCCTCGACGGCGTCGTCACCGGGCGGTTCGACCTGGGCCTGCTCGGGCTGGGCGGCCCGCTGCCGCCGGGCCTGGGCGTGCAGGTCGTGGTGGACCAGGCGCTGGTGGCGGTCGTGCACCGGGGGCACGAGCTGGCCGGGGCGCGGTCGATCAGGGTGGCGGAGCTGAAGGGGCTGCCGCTGATCAGCCTGCCGCCGGGCACGGGGCTGCGCGCGGCGCTGGAGGAGGTGTGCGGGCGGGCGGGGTTCGCGCCGCACGTGGCGTTCGAGGCCGGCGAGCCGTACGTGCTGGGGCAGCTCGCGGCGCGCGGGCTCGGCGTGGCCGTCCTGCCGGAGTCGGCGGTCGCCGGGGCGGAGTCGGAGCTGCACGTGCTGGCGGTCGTCGAGCCGGAGCTGCGCGGGCGGATGGGCGTGGTGTGGCGGGCGGACGGGCAGACGAGCCCGGCGGCCCGGGCGTTCATCGAACACGCCCGCCGCCACCTCCCGGACCTCGCCGAATAAACGACGCTCGACTCCGCGACGCTCCGGCCCAAGACTGGACCGATGCCCCCCGCCACGGGGCATGATCGTCGCAAGAGCCGTCCGTCACGGTGACCGCAACGCTACGAGGTGCTCATGAGCCAGGTGGAAGACCCCGCACCGCAGTCACTGGAGGAGCTGGCCCGCAGGCACGGGCTCAGGCCCGCCATCGCCCGCCCCCAGCTCCCCGTCTACGTGCGCCAGCTCTGGCAGCGGCGGCACTTCGTGCTGACCTACGCGACCTCGCGCAACGTCTCGAAGTACTCGGGCTCCGCGCTGGGCCAGCTCTGGCAGGTGATCACGCCGCTGCTGAACGCCGCCATCTACTACGTGATGTTCGGCCTGATCCTCGGCGGCAGCAAGGGCATCCCGAACTATCCGGCGTTCCTGCTGACCGGGATGTTCGTGTTCACCTACACGCAGCGCACGGTCACGGCGGGCGCGAAGTCGATCTCCGGCAACCTGTCGCTGATCCGCGCCCTGCACTTCCCGCGCGCCTCGCTGCCGCTGGCGTACACGATCCAGGAGCTGCAGCAGCTCCTCATCTCGATGGGCGTGCTGCTGGTCATCGTGGTGCTCACGGGCGAGCCGCCGACCCTGTTCTGGCTGATGATCCCGATCGTGCTGGTGCTGCAGACGATGTTCAACATCGGCGCGGGCCTGATCCTGGCCAGGCTCGGCTCCACGATGCGGGACCTCAACCAGTTGCTGCCGTTCATCATGCGGACGTGGCTGTACGCGTCCGGCGTGTTCTTCGCCATCCACGACAAGGTCGTCAACAGCGCGAAACTGCCCGAATGGGTGGCCACCGCCATGTACCTGAACCCGGCCGCCTCCTACATCGAGTGGATGCGCGACATCCTCATCGCCGGCCACACCCCGCCGCAGCTCATCTGGATGTCGTGCCTGGTGTGGGCCGTCGTCACGCTCGTCGGCGGGTTCTGGTACTTCTGGCGGGCCGAGGACAGGTACGGGCGGGGCTGACGGGCCGCGATCACCGCGGCGGCGTGCGCGGGCCCCGGTAGGGGAGGGGCATGCTGTAGACGAGGTTCGTGGTGGTGCTGCCGAACTGGGCCAGCTCGTCCACGATCCGTTCCAGGTGCGCCATGGAGCCGGCCGCCACCTTCAGCGTGTAGCAGTCCTCGCCGGTGGTGCGCAGGCACTCCAGGATCTCCGCGCGCTCGCCGAGCAGGCGGCGCAGCGGCTCGTGCCGGTTGCCGGGGTACTTCAGCCGGACGACGGCCAGGATGGCGTACCCGACCTTGGCGAGATCGACCTCGGCCCGGTAGCCGGTGATGACGCCCAGCGTCTCCAGCCGCCTGACCCGCTCGGTGGTGGCCGAGGCGCTGAGGTTCACCCGGCGGCCCAGCTCTGTGAGGGGGACGCGGCCGTCGCGCTGGAGCTCCGCCAGGATCGACCAGTCCGTCTCGTCGAGCTCCTCGGTCATCCGGCCACGATACCGGCAGGTTCCCGGCGAGAAGTCCGCGACGCCGTGAACAATCCCTTCAGTTCGGGGCCGCCGCCTCGATAGCCTCGCTGCCATGCGAATCGGGGTGAACGTGCCCAACTTCGGGCCAGGGACGGATCCGGCCGTGCTGCGGCGCTGGGCGCGGACCGTGGAGGCTCTCGGCTACGACCTGCTGATGATCTCCGACCATGTGGTGGTGACGCCTGACGTCGCCGAGCAGTATCCGGCTCCGTTCTACGAGCCGTTCACCACGCTCGCGTGGCTGGCCGGCGTCACGGAGCGGGTCAGGCTCGGCACCTCGGTGCTGATCGTGCCCTACCGCCATCCCCTGCTGATGGCCCGGATGGCGGCCAACCTCAACCGCTTCAGCGGCGGCAGGCTGGTCCTCGGCGTGGGCACCGGCTGGGCGCGGCAGGAGTTCGCCGCGCTGGGGGTGCCGTTCGAGCGGCGCGGCCGGCTGACGGACGAGCACCTCCAGGCGATGCGCACCGCGTGGGCGGACGAGGACGACTACCGCGCAGGGCCCGTGCCGATCTGGGTCGGCGGCAACGGCGAGGCCGGGCTGCGCAGGGCGGTGCGGCTGGGCGACGCCTACCACCCGCTGCGCACGACGCTGCCGTGGCTGCGGGAGGCGGCGCACCGGCTGAAGAGCGTCGCCGACGAGCTGGAACGGCCGGTGCCCGCCTTCGCCCCGCGCATCGTGCTGCGGCTGACCGGAACGCCGGTCACCGATCCGGAGCGGCGGGCGGGCGAGGGCACCATCGGCCAGATCGCCGAGGACCTGGAGGAACTGCGCGCGCTCGGCGCCGACACCGTGGTGCTCGACCCGTTCGACGGTGACCCCGCCGAGACGCTGCACCCGCAGGCGGCCTGGCACGCGCTGGCCGCCGTGGCCGACCGCTGGAGCCCGGACCTCCGGGAGTGACGACATCCGGCAGTGACGACATCCGGCAGTGACGACATCCGGGAGTGACGAATGGAGCGACAGTGACACCTCAAGAGGAGACCTTCCTGCGCCGGGCCATCGAGCTGGCCGCCAAGTCCCGCGCGGGCGGGGAGGCGCCGTTCGGGTCCCTGCTGGTGGGGCCGGACGGCGACGTGCTGGCGGAGGCGCACAACACGGTCGCCGGCGACCGCGACATCGCCGCCCACCCCGAGCTGAAACTGGCCCGGTGGGCGGCCCGCGAGCTGGACCCCGCCACCGCCGCGGGCACCACGATGTACACGAGCTGCCAGCCGTGCGACATGTGCAGGGGCGGGATCGAGCGGTCGGGGCTCGGGCGGGTGGTGTACGCGCTGTCCAACGAGCAGCTCGCCGGGCTCAAGCCCGGTGGCGGCTGGCCCCAGGTGCCGCAGGAGGGACCGGCGCTGTTCGAGGAGGCGCGCGTCCCGGTGGAGGGCTTCTACTAAAAAAGCAGGGCACGGCCGGAATCGGTTCCGGCCGTGCCCTTCGCGTGTGTTAAGGCACCGCCACCTTCGCCGTCAGCGAGCCGACCTTGTCGGCCTGCGGGTTGAAGACGATCGTGTACGTGCCCGTGACCGGCAGCGTCGTCGCCGCGATGGTGCAGTTGCGCCCGCAGTAGGGCGTGCTGCCCAGCGCCGTGCCGTCGGGCTTCAGCAGCCCGACCCGCGCGTCGGTGGAGGCGGCGAAGCTGGAGCCGGTGAAGGTGACGGCCACCTGCTGCCCGGCCGTGCCGCTGAACGTCCAGCTCCCGTTCTGGCCCGGGGTCGTGGTGGTCAGCGTGGCGGTCGCGCCGCCGACGGTGACGGCGACCGGCGCCAGGTCACTGACCTGGTGCACCCTGAGGCTGAGCTTGCCGACCTTCTCGTCCTGCGGGTCGAACTCCACCGTGTAGGTGCCGGTGGCGGGCAGTGCCACGGGCTCCAGGAAGCAGTTCTTGCCGCAGTACACGGCCGCGACCAGCACGGTCCCGTCGGGCTTCTTCACCGACACGCGCGCACCGGTGGAGCCGGTGAAGCTGGCGTCGGTGAGGTTGAACGCGACCACCTGGCCCGCCGTCCCCGGCAGCGACCAGGCGCCGTTCTGGCCGGGCGTCGTCGTGGTCAGCGTCGAGGCCGCGCCGCCGACGGCGGCCACGCCGAGCAGGTGGGTGACCGCGTACGCCGCCAGGGTGAGCTTGCCGGTCTTGTCGTCCTTCGGGTTGAACTCCACCGTGTAGGTGCCGGTGGCGGGCAGCGCCACGGGCTCCAGGAAGCAGTTCTTGCCGCAGTACGTGGCCGTCACCAGCACGGTCCCGTCGGGCTTCTTCACCGTCACCTGCGCGTCCACGGAGCTGGCGAAGCTCGCGTCGGTGAAGTTGAACGACGCGAGCTGCCCGGCCGTCCCGGCGAACGACCAGGTGCCGTTCTGTCCCGGGGTGGTGGTGGTCAGCGTCGAGGCGGCGCCGCCGAGCGTGACGTTCGCGCTCAGGTGGGTGACCTCGTGGAGCTGCAGGGTGATCGAGCCCGTCTTGGCGTTCTGCGGCCTGAACTCCACGGTGTAGACGCCGCCCACCGGCAGGACCGCCGGGTCCAGCAGGCAGTTCTTGCCGCACGCCGTGTCGTCGATCAGGACGGTGCCGTCCGGCTTGCGCACCGCGACGTACGCGTCGTAGGTGCCGGTCAGCGTCGAGCCGGTGAAGTTGTACGACACCCGCTTGCCGGCGGTGCCGGTGAACGACCAGACGGCCTTCTGCCCCGCGCCGACGGTCGTCAGCGTGGACGCCGGGCCGCCGACCGTGGCCGTCCCGGTCACGTCGCCCTCGGTGAGCTGCGCGGTCAGCGAGCCGGTGAGGGCCTTGCGCGGGTCGAACACGATCGTGTACGTCCCGGACGCCGGCAGGGTGAGCGGGTCGAGCACGCACAGCTTGCCGCAGGAGGTGTCCTCCCGCAGGACGGCGCCGTCCGGGCCGCGCACGGAGACGGCGGCGTCGGTGGCGCCGGTGAACGTGCCGTTCATGAACGCGAGGTTGACGTAGCCGCCCTGGGCCCCGGTGAAGGTCCACGTGCCGTTCTGGCCGGGGACCGTCGTGGTCAGCGTCGAGGTGACGCCGTCGGTCGCGATCGCGGCCGTGACGTCGCTCACCAGGTACGCGCGCAGCGTCAGCGCGCCCGTCTTGGCGCCCTTGGGCCGCAGGTCCACCAGGTAGGAGCCGGTCGCCGGCAGGGTGACCGGCTCCAGCAGGCACCCGGTGCCGCAGTTGGTGTCGGCGATCAGGTCGGTGCCGTCCGGCTTGCGCACCCGGACGGTGGCGTCCGAGGCGTAGGTGAAGGTCGGCCCGGTGAAGTCGAACGACACCCGCTGCCCCGCCGTCCCGGCCAGCGTCCACAGGCCGCGCTGCCCGGGGATGGTGGTGGTCAGCGTGGACGCGGGGCCGCCCACGGTGATCTGCGCGGTCACGTCCGGCGGCACGATGTTGAGCTGGGCCGCGATCGACCCGGTCTGGACGCCGGCCGGGTCGGCCACCACCTGGTAGACGCCGTTCTCCGGCAGCACCGTCGTGTCGAAGTAGCAGGTGCTCGCGCAGAACGCGGCGGGCACGAGTACCGTGCCGTCCGGCTTGCGCAGGGAGGCGTACGCGCTGGTGAACGTGCCGCCCGTGAAGGTGACGGAGATGCGCTGCCCGGCCGTCCCGGCGTAGGTCCAGGTGGGGTTCTGGCCCGGGCCCTTCGTGGTCAGCGTGACGGGGTCGCCGCCGGCCGTGAGCGTGCCGGTGACGTCGCCGGCGGTGACCTGCGCGGAGATGGAGCCCACCGCCGTGCCGGAGGGGTCGAGCACGACCGTGTACGTGCCGTCCGCCGGCAGGGTGGACGTGTCGAACGCGCACGACGCCTTGCAGAAGACGGAGTCGAACAGTTCGGTGCCGTCCGGCTTGCGGACCAGCGCGTACGCGCTGCTGAACGTGCCGCCCGTCAGGGAGAACGCGACGCGCTGCCCCGCCGTGCCGTCGAACGACCAGGCGGCGGCCTGCCCGGCACCGGTCGTGGTCAGCTCGACCGGGCCGCCGCCGGCGGTCAGGGTGCCGGTGACGTCGCCCTCGGTGACCTGCGCGGACATGGAGCCCACCGCCGTGTTGGACGGGTCAAGGACGAGCGTGTAGGTGCCGTCCGCCGGCAGCGCCACCGTGTCGAGCGCGCACGACGTCTTGCACCACGTGGACCTGTACAGGTCCGTGCCGTCCGGCTTGCGCAGCGACGCGTACGCGCCGCTGAACGTGCCGTCCGCCAGGGCGAACGCGACGCGCTGCCCCGCCGTGCCGGCGAACGTCCAGTACAGCCGCTGTCCCGGCCCGGTCGTGGTGAGCTTGACCGGCCCGCCGCCGACGGTCAGGACGCCGGTGACGTCACCCTCGATCACGCTCGCGGTGATCGGCCCCGTGTGCAGGTCGCTGGGGTCCACGAGCAGCGTGTACGTGCCCGTCGCCGGCAGGGTGGTGGTGTCGAAGGCGCAGGACGCCGGGCAGTAGGTGGAGCCGAACAGCCGGCTCCCGTCCGGCTTGGCGATCGAGGCGCTGGCCGCTCCGGAGCCGCTGACCGCGAACGCGACCCGCTGGCCCTGCGTGCCGGTGAACGACCAGGAGGCCGTCTGCCCGGGAACGGTGGTGGTCAGCGTGGACGGCGACCCGATGGCGACCGTCCCGGTGACGGCCGCGGGCACCGCGTACAGGCGCAGCGCGATCGAGCCGGTCTTGGCGTCCTTCGGGTCCCACACCATCGAGTACGTGCCGGTGGCCGGCAGCGTCTCGGTGTCCATGAAGCAGCCCTCGCCGCACGACCCCTGGTCGAGGATCTTCCCGTCGGGGCCGCGCAGTTGCAGGGTGGCGTCGCCGAGGGCGGTCAGGGTCGAGTCGTCGAGCACGGCGGAGACCTTCTGGCCCGCGGTGCCCTGGAACGTCCAGGTGCCGCGCTGGCCCGGGTCGGTGATCTGCAGCGGCACCTTCGGCCCGTCGATCGCCGCGGTCGTGCTGACGTCGGCCCCCAGCGTGTTCACGCTGAGCTTGTACGGGCCGAACACGTCGTTCCACGGCCAGACGCGCAGCCGGTAGTCGCCGGCGGGCAGCGCGTCCACGCGCTTGGCGCCGCACAGGTAGTTGGTGGCCAGGCTCGCGCCGGCCGCGTTCGTCAGCTCCCACCTGAGCCCGAACCCGGACCCCGGGCACTCCTGCGCGTGGACGAACACCGAGGCCGGCTGCGCCAGCGTGAACCGGTACTCGTCGACCGCGACCTCGCCCTCCAGGTTGCCCGCGCCCTCGCCCGGCACGCCGTCCGAGGCCGTGAAGGGCAGCGACACGGGGAACGACTGCGGCGGGGAGACCTCCAGGTCGAGCGCCACGTTGTCGATGCCGTACGCCTGGTTGGACAGGCCCGCCGTCCCGGTGGCGGAGACCTTGACCTCGATCTGGCTCTTCTTGTGCGAGATCGGCATCGTGACCTGGTACTTCTTCCACGGCAGGCCGCCCGCCAGCGTCCCGGTCGCGACCGGGGTCAGGTCGGCGGGCGTGATCGTGTACGGGTCGCCGCGGTCGGTCTCGACCTTGATCGTCTCGGTGTCGGAGTCGGACGTCCAGTCGCCGACGGCCAGCAGGTCGAAGCGGAGCGTGCCGCTCTTGTGCAGCGGCAGTGCCTGCACGAAGAACCGGTAGGAGTCGCTGCCGCTGAACGGCCCGGCGAACGAGGTCAGCGACGGGTCGGCCGACACCCGTGAGGGCAGCGTGTTCTTGCCCAGCGTGCCCTCGAAACCGATCGTCAGGTCGCCGTTGGCATCCACGACCTGCGCCGCCGGGTCGAGGGCCACCGTCTTCTGCTCGGCGGCGGCCTCGGCGAACGAGGTGTCCGCGGTCAGCGCGATGTCCAGGACGCAGTCGTTGAACGGCACGCCCGGCTCGACGCCGCTCTCCTCGCACTGCGCCGTGGCGAGCTGCATCTGCTCGGGCGTCAGGTCGTGGATGGTGACGATGCTGGAGGGGAACTGCAGGTTCGTGAACGTCGCGGTGCTCTCGCCGGGGCCGTAGGTGAACAGCGACTCGGTGTCGTCCAGCCGCCAGGAGTTGGCGTAGTCGGTGTGCAACTGGGCGGGCGTGGCGTTGGCGGGGAGCTGGGTGCCGTCACGCAGCTTCAGGTCGTTCTTCGGGTCACCGTCGTTGTTGCCGAGCAGGCCCTCCAGGTCGCTGTCGGCCGACGGCGGCAGGTAGAGCCCGGCGGCGCCGCGCCGCCACGACAGGACGGGGCCTTCAAGGCCGTCGAACATGACGAGCCACTTGCCGTCCCCGCGCAGGACGAACGCCTCCTCGCCCAGGTAGAGGATCTTGCCGGTGTCGAGCGTGAGCTTCTGGCCGTCGATGTACAGGTCGTCCTCGTGGAACTCGACCTTGTGGCCACCGGCCTCCATCGCCGCGTCGAACATCACCGACACGTCCCGGCCGCCGCTGGCGGGGCTGAGCCGGCCGTGGATCTCCAGGCCGTGCCTCTCGGAGTTGGCGAGCACGAACTCGCCGACGGACTGCAGGTCGTAGCCGAGGCCGTCCAGGGTGGTGAAGTGCGGCTCGCCCTTGACCAGGCCGCCGTACTCGGAGAAGTACCACAACAGGATGAGCACGACCAGCGCGCTCACCCCGAGCGCGAGCGCCATCTCGACGGTGGCGAAGCCGGCCGCGCGCAGGAACAGCACGCCCTGCGGGGTGCGCAGGAACATCACGACGGACGCGGTCAGCGCGGCGGCGGCAGCCGCGGCGCTGCCGTACCTGGCCACGTCGTTGTTCTGCGAGTCGTTCGAGCTGCCGCCGGGCGGCCTGGTGAGGCGGTCGATGAGCTGGCGCAGGCCCTGCGGGATGGGCCAGTCGCGGTCGTCGTCGTTCTCGTCCAGCTCGGGGATGTCGGCGGGCGGGCTGCCCGGCGGGGGCTGCCGCTTGGTCTCCTCGCACTTGCGCTCCTTCTTCACCTCCTCGATGTGCAGCAGGCCCGGAACGGGCGACAGCGCCCGGTACGTGGAGAGCTGGTAGCCGTCCTTGCCGTCCACCTTGCAGGAGGGGTTCTTGGTGTAGACCTGGAACCAGTCGTCGTAGGTGCCCCAGCGGTTGAGCACCGTGCCGGGGGTGACGTTCTTGACGCCGTCGCCGGTCAGCACGGCGATGTAGCGGGCGACCTGCCCGCCCCAGCCGGAGTAGTCGGGGTTGCCGTCGACCTTGGCCTCGATCACCTGGCCCCAGTTGTTGCCGGCGCGGTCGTAGTAGACGATGTCGGGCCGGTCGCCGCCGCCGCTGAGGGTCGGCTCCCACTGGATCTCGGGGTTGATCAGGCCGCCGCCCCCGCCGATCTGGTCGCTGAGGTACTTGATGGCGCGGGCCTGGCCGATGGCCTCGATGCCGCCCGACGGGCTGCACTCGTTGGGCTGCTGGTAGATGTGGGTCCCGAGGACGGGACGGTCACGCAGGCACGCGTCGTTGATGCGGCGGCGCGTGGAGTACATGTGGTTGAAGACACAGCGTTTCTGGCCGCTGCGGCCGTTGGACCAGTCGGTGCTGTTGGGGGAGCAGGCAGTCGCCGCCTCCGCCCACCTGGCTAACAAGAAGTCGGGCACGGGCACGAGGAACCCGGCCACGAGCACGGCCACCATGAAGACGTTGAGACGCCGCAAGCGTTCACCCCGGATAAAGAGGACATAAGTCTGGCAGCGGGACCGTACACCCAAAAGATCGTTTCGCGATAGGGATCGGCTAGGCTGCGCACCGGATCCGTAAGAGGAGGTGCCGTGGTCGTCGACCGCTCGTGGCAGATCGCCTTCGACACGCTGGCTTCGCGGCCGGTGCGCCAGGCCAGGATGGTGCTCGCCGCCCAGGGTTTCGGAGTGGTCGTGCTGGAGGCCGGCGGCGACGCGTTCGTGTCCGTCCCCGGGCTGCCCGCGCACCTCGCGCCCGAGACGGTGTCGTTGTCGTCCGACGGTAGCCTGCTCGTCTGCACGGCGAACCAGGACGACGGCGCGGGCCCCCGGCGGGTGGTGCTGCACACGCTCGCCACCGGAGCCCGCCAGGAGTTCACCTCCGACGACTACCTGCGCGCCGCGCTGTCACCGGACGGCGCCCGCCTCGCCGTGCTCGCCGACCTGTCCGACGGGCCCGGCATTCCCGGCGTCGGCGACGAGATCGCCGGGATCGAGCTGATCGACGTCCGCACCGGGGCGCGGGAGCGGCTCTGGTACGCCGAAGGCTACTGGGAGGAGGCGGCGATCGGCTGGTCGCCCGACGGGCTGCTGCTCGCGGCGACGTACCTCACGCTGGACGACGTGCTGACCACCGTCGTCCTCGACCTCACCGGCAAGGAGATCGCCTCCTTCCCCGAACGTGTCGCGCTGCCGGGCCCGCACTCCGTCTGGGTCTCCGGGCACGAGCTGGTCGTCTATCCGGAGCCGGACGACGAGAGCCCGCTGATCGTCATCGACGTGCGGACGGGGCAGGAGCGCCGCTTCACCAGGCGGAACTTCGAGGGCTACCTCGCCGTCAGCGGCGGGCGCGTCGTCCGCCCCGGGTCCGCTCCCGGGCGGCTGGTCACCACCGACTTCGGCGACGGCGACGAGCGGCCCTTCCTGACGACCAGCCCGGCCGTCTCGATCGACGCCCTCGACCTCGCTCCCTGACGGCTTCACACCCGGCGCGGGCTCGGGCCCGCGTCGTCGAGCTCCCGCCGCAGCTCGACCGCGCGGTGCAGGTAGTGGGAGGCCAGCGCGGTCCGCCCCGCCGACCGGTACAGCTCGCCCAGCGTCTGGAACGCCGCCGCCTCCCCGCTGCGGTCGCCGAGCTGCTGGAAGATCGCCAGGGACGCCTGGAGGCGGTCGGAGCCCTCCGAGCGTTCCCCGTTGGCCGCCTGCAGCCCGCCCAGGCTCTGCATCGCGTACGCGCCGCAGTGCCGGTCGCCCAGCCGCTCGAAGATGTCCAGCGCCCGGCCCTGGAACCGCATCGCCTCCCCGGCCTCCGCCTTCATGTCGTGCAGGCGTCCCAGATGCATGGACACGCACCCCTCGCGGTGCGTGTCGCCGAGATCCCTGGCCAGCCGCAGCGCCTCCGCCAGCCACCTGGACGCCTGCCGGACGTCCCGCAGCGACAGGTGGATGCGGCCGATCGCCTGCCGCGCGTACGCCTCGCCGCCGCGGTCGCCGATCGTCAGGAACATGGCCAGCGCCCGGCGGAACGAGCCGAGCGCCCGCAGATGGTCGCCGGAGAACTGGCTGACCGCGCCCAGCCCGCAGATCGAGATCGCCTCGCCGCGCGTGTCGCCCAGCTCGCGGAACAGCGCGCACGCCCGCCGCAGCATGTCGCCCGCCTCGGCGTAACGGTCCTGGTACAGGCACACCTGGCCGAGACCGCGCAACATCGCGGCCTCGCCGCGCCGGTCGCCCGCCGCCCTGGCGCTGTCGAGGGCCAGACTGTGCGTGAGCTGCCACTCGTCCAGGAGACAGTGCAGGTCGAAGTAGGGCACCAGCGCGCCGGCCAGCCCCCACGCGGACGCCGCCAGCCCCGTGCCCGCGGCCAGCCGCACCGCCTCCACCAGCGACTCGCGCTCCGCCTCGAACCACGACAGCGGATCGGCCGTGAGCTGGGCGAGCGTCTCACCCGGCAGGCTCCAGGAGACGGGCTCCCCGGGCGTCAGGCTGAACAGGGTGGTGGGCAGGCGGGTCATGGCGTGCCCGGCCGCGCTCGTCCAGCCGCCGACCACGCGGGCCAGCGCCCGCCGCCCCTCCTCGCCCGCCACGTGCTGCCTGGCCTGCGCGCGCATCAGGTCGTGCAACTGGTAGCGGGGCTGGCCCAGCGCGTCGGTGCCCGCCAGGCGCAGGAGGCTGGCGTCCACGAGCGAGTCCACCACCGCCTCCGTACGGGGACGGCCCAGCACCGCGTCGGCCACCCAGCCGGGCACGGAGGCCGGGCCGAGCAGGCCGAGCGCGTGGAAGGCGGCGGCCGCCTCGCCGGTCAGCCTGCCCGTGCTGCGTTCCAGCGAGCCGCGCACCTCCAGGTCGCCGGCGCGCAGCTCGTCGAGCCTGCTGGACTCGTCGGCCAGGCGGCGCTGGAACACCGCCAGCGGCCAGCCGGGCCTGCCCGCCAGGCGGGCGCCGGCGATCCGGATGGCCAGCGGCAGATGGCCGCAGCAGGCCAGGATGTCCAGGGCCGCCTGCCGGTCGGCGGCCAGCCGCTCCGGGCCGATGATGCGGCCGAGCAACTGCTCCGCCTCGCCGGGCGGCAGCACGTCCAGCTCCAGCAGCAGCGCGCCGGGCAGCTCCGTGATGCGGCGGCGGCTGGTGATCAGGACCGCGCAGCCGTTGCCCGGCAGCAGGGCGCGCACCTGGGCCGTGTCGGCGGCGTCGTCCAGGAGGACCAGCATGGGGCGCTCGGCCAGCAGGGAGCGGTAGAGGGCGGAGCGCTCGCGCAGGGTGGGCGGCAGCGCCGCGGCGGCGACGCCCAGCGCGCGCAGCGCCTCGGCCAGCAGCTCCGCCGGGTCCGCCGGCGACGGGTCGGTGCCGCCCAGGCACAGGTGGAGCTGACCGGCCGGGTAGCCGGGGCGTACGGCGTGGGCGCAGTGCACGGCCAGGGCCGTCTTGCCGACGCCCGGCGGTCCGACGACCACGGCGATCGACGGGGGGCCGTCCGGGTGGTGGGTCGCGAGGGCTTCGGTCAGGGCGGTGACCGCCGCCGCGCGGCCGGTGAAGTCGGGGATGTCGGCGGGGAGCTGGTACGGCGGCGGCGCCCCCGTCCACCCACCCGCGCCCGCGCCCCCGCCCGCACCCATGCCAGAGCCCCCGCCCGTGCCTGCCCCCGCACTCGCGCCCGGGTCTGTGTCCGTGCCCGGATCTGTGCCCGCGCCCGCACCGGCACCCGAGCCCGCTCCCGCGCCCGCCCCGGCGTTCGCGTCCGGGCGGGAGGCGGCGCCAGGCTCCTCGAAGTCCTCCGCCAGCACCCGCGCATGGGCCTCCCGCAGCTCCTGGCCGGGCTCGATCCCCAGCTCGTCCACGAGCTGCCGCCGGATCTCGGTGTAGGCGTGCAGCGCCTCCGCCCGCCGCCCGCCCCGGTGCAGCGCCAGGATGAGCTGCTGCCACAGATCCTCGCGGTAGGGATGCTCCCCGATCAGCCCGCGCAGGTCGTCGATGGCGGAGGCGTGCTCCCCGGTGGCGAGTTTCGTCGCGACGAGCTCCTCCGCCGCCGCCAGCCGCGCCTGGGTCAGGGCCCGCAGCCGGTGGTCCCACGCGGGGCTGGCGGGCAGGTCGCCGAGGGGCTCGCCGCGCCACAGCGCGAGCGCCTCGCGCAGGTGCGCCGCCCCGGCCTCGGTACGCCCGTCCGCCCGCGCCCTGGCCACCAGGTCCTCGAACAGCAGCAGGTCCAGCCGCTCCACCGGCACCTCGATGGCGTAGCCGGAGGGGTGGGCGGCGATGCGGGCCCCGGCCGTGCCGAGGACGCCGCGTAAGGAGCTGACGTACGTGCGCAGGTTGGCCGTGGCGGACGAGGGCGGGCCGGCGGCCCACAGGACCTCGATGAGCGTGTCCGAGCCGACCACCTGGTTGGCCTCCAGCAGCAGGGTGGCCAGGAGCAGCCGCGGCTTGGTGCCGCCGATGCGCAGGCTCCGGTCCGGGGTCAGGACCTGCAACGGCCCGAGGACACCGAAGGCTGGTATTTCACCCACTATGACCGCACCTACTCCTTACCTGGAGGTATTGCAACCATTGCCCGGTTGAGCCTTTATATCGATCCTGGATGTTCTTTGTACGCCGTACTCGCAATCTTGAGCCCCAGTAAGCGCAGATCCACTTGATCATGATCGGCGCCGGGGCGGATCCCGTTCCGGCGCCGTACGGAAAGGATCCTTATGCGAGCCAGCAGGGCGCTCACGATCGGCTTCGTCCTGGTGTGCGGTCTGACGGCCGGTCAGGCCGCCTTAGCCGCCCCGACCCCGGCCCCCACGCCCACAGCGACGAGCCCCGCCCCGGACCAGAACGACCCGCCGAACCAGGTGGACGTGCCCGAGGTCTCGACCCTCGCCGCGCCGAGCTTCCAGCTCCCCTTCCCCTGCGGCCAGAGCTGGACGGGCAACTCCAGCAACAGCAGCGCGCACCGCTCGTACGAGATCGACTTCAACCGCGGCAGCACCGCCAACGCCGACCTCGGCGACACCGTCGTGGCCGCCGCGGCCGGCACCGTGGTCATCTCCGCCCACCAGGGCTCCGCGAACGGCTACGGCAACCTGGTCAAGATCGACCACGGCGGCGGCTGGACGTCGTACTACGCGCACCTGAACTCCCGCTCCGTCTCCGCCGGCACGCAGGTCGCCCAGGGCACGAAGATCGGCACGCTCGGCAACACCAGCAAGCCGGGCAACAACATCAGCCCGCACCTGCACTACGAGGTCCGCCAGGGCACCAGCTACCCGAGCAACATCCGCAAGGCCGTCTTCAACGGCGCCACGTTCGGCTACCCGAACCAGACGCTGACCTCCAAGAACAAGTGCGGCGGCGGCACCACCAACCCGCACACCGCCGCCTCGGTCTGCGGCAGCGGCTACAAGGTGATCGACTCGGCCGCCCTCGGCACGGCCGGCACCGCCTACCTGCTCTACAACTCCGCCAACGGCAACAACTGCGTCGCCACCATCAAGAAGTCGTCGCTGGGCAAGGCCACCGCGACCAGCGCGTACCTGGAGGTGCAGGGCAAGACCCGGGCCACCGACAGCGGCAGCTTCGCCTACTACGCGGGTCCCGTGCGGGCCGCCGCGTCGGGCAAGTGCGTGAAGTGGGGCGGCAAGGCGGGCTCGGCCGTCTACAACAGCCCGTTCGAGCACTGCGGCTAGAGCGCGTACACCCCCTGCGAACGAGACTTCCTGAGGAGAAACACTGTGCGTGCCCAACTGCGCCGCTCAGCCGCGCTGCTCGCCGGCGTGCTGATGCCCGCCACGCTGCTGATGAGCGGCCCGGCCGCGTCCGCCGCATCTACCGCCGTGTCCGCTGACGGCCCCGTGGCGGGGGCGTTCGCCAAGGCGGCCACCACCTACGAGGTGCCGCGCGACCTGCTGGTCTCGCTCGCCTACGCCGAGACCCACCTGGACGGGCACGACGGCCAGCCCAGCGCCAGCGGCGGCTACGGCGTGATGCACCTGGTCACCTCCCGCACCCTGGAGCGCGCGGCCACCCTCACCGGCCGCCCGGTCGCGGAGCTGAAGAGCGACGACGCCGCCAACATCGCCGGCGGCGCCGCCGTCCTGCGCGCCCTCGCCGACGAGGCGGGCCTGGACGCCGCCGCCCGCAAGGACCCGGCCCGCTGGTACACGCCCATCGCCCGCTACGGCGGCGCCGCCTCCGCCGACGTGGCCCGCCTGTACGCCGACACCGTCTACGACCTGCTGGCCGAGGGCGTGCGCGGCACCGCCGAGGGCGGCGAGAGCGTCACGGTCAAGCCGCGCGCCGTCGAGCCCGACCGCGGCACGTACGGCAAGGCCAAGGACCTGGACGGCCCCAGCACGCTGGCCGCCGCGGTGGACTACCCGCAGGCCACCTGGGTGGCGGCCAACAGCGCCAACTACGCCGTCTCCAGCCGCCCCACCAGCGACGCGATCGACCGGATCGTCATCCACGTGGCGCAGGGCTCCTACGCCGGGACGATCTCCTGGTTCCAGAACCCGGCCGCGAAGGTCAGCTCCCACTACGTCGTGCGCTCCTCCGACGGCGCCGTCACCCAGATGGTCAGGGAGAAGGACCGCGCCTTCCACGCCGGCGACTACAACCGCCGCTCGGTCGGCATCGAGCACGAGGGCTTCGTCAACGACGCCACCTGGTTCACCGACGCCATGTACCGCTCGTCGGCCGCGCTGACCCGCAACATCGCCGACCGGTACGGCATCCCCAAGGACCGCACCCACATCGTCGGCCACAGCCAGGTCCCCGGCACCGACCACACCGACCCGGGCGGCTACTGGAACTGGACCACGTTCATGAACTACGTCACGGGCGGCAGCGGCGGCCCCACCAACCCGCACACCGCCGAGTCGGTCTGCGGCAGCGGCTACAAGGCGATCGACAGCGCCGCGCTCGGCACGGCCGGCACCGTCTACCTGCTCTACAACTCGGCGAACGGCAACAACTGCGTCGCCACCATCAAGAAGACCTCGATCGGCACGGCCAGCGCCACCAGCGCGTACCTGGAGGTGGAGGGCAAGACCCGGGTCACCGACAGCGGCAGCTTCGCCTACTACGCGGGGCCGATCCGGGCCGCCGCGGCGGGCAAGTGCGTGAAGTGGGGCGGCAAGGCGGGCTCGTCCGTCTACGACAGCCCCTTCGAGCACTGCGGCTAGATCCCTGAGGCAAGGCGGCGGCGGGCGGGCCCTCGGGCCCGCCCGCCACGCGTGTCTAGCGGGCCTCCCAGGGCGCGCGGTAGGACGGCCGGCAGGCGCGCAGCCGCAGCCGCAGCGTCAGCGTGATCGTCGTGCCCGCCGGCAGCTCCACCGCCAGGTACGCCCCGCCCACCGCGTGCTCGGTGACCGAGACGACCGGCTCGTGATGGACGTACTCCGTGTCGTGCCCCGTCCAGCCCGGCTCGGCCGAGGTCGCGGCAGCGGTGACGATCTCGTGCTCGCCGAACGCCCCGCCCTGCACGACGATCGTCCGGTCGTCCACCGCCGACAGGTTGACCAGGGTGACCACCGTGGCCTCCGGCTCGATCGCGCTGACCAGCGCCGCCACCTGATCGGGCAGGCCGGGACGGCGGCGGCGGGCGTCGAAGTAGCGGACCCGCGCCTGCTGCAGGCCGCCGTTGTAGACGACCTGCGGGCCGCCCCACATGAGCTGCGCCAGCGCCTCGGTCACCACCGGGTTGACGTTCTGCCACAGGTGGATGGCCTCCTCCGGCAGGTCGCGGTCCGCGTTGGCGAGCAGCAGCGCGATGCGGCGGCGGGCCTGGGCGTGCGCGGCGGCCAGGATGCGCTCGGGGTAGTCCGGGTTGTCGCCGCACAGGTAGGCGTACCAGGGCTCCTCGTGGCCGGCCTCCTCCTTGTCGCGGAAGGGCCGCACGGTCGCCCAGTCGTACCCGGCGGCGGCGCGCAGCGCGTCGAGGCGGGCGCGGTCCTCGGGCGCGCCGGTGTGGTGCCAGAGTGCGAACGGGACGGAGGTCTGGATCGGGTTGTGGTCGAACCAGCCCTTGTCGCTGTGCCGGTAGGGCACCAGCAGTGTCGGGACGTACGCGTCGGGCCCGAGATGGGCGCGCCAGCGGCCCTGGTTGGCCGAGTCGCTCTCGTCGAAGGACTGCTTGACTCCGCGCTCGATGACCGCGTCCAGCAGGGTGCGGGCGAAGCCGAGGTAGCCGTCGTCGCCGGTGACCAACGCGGCGCTGAGCGCGCCGACGGCCACCGCCTGGCCGATGCTGTAGAGGCCGTGCGGCCACGTCCAGCCGTAGTGGCCGCCGTACCAGCGGCCGTCGAGCCGGCTGCCGACGACGCCGTCGAGGCCGACGTTGTCCGGGACGATGCCGCCGTTGGCCTCGGCCCTGCGCTGCCAGGCGCCGACGTAGTCGCGCAGCCAGTCGGCGTAGCGCCGCTCGCCGCCCGCGAGGTAGGCGTTGGCGATCAGGCCCGCCACGCTGAGGTTGCCGACGACGTCGCCGCTGCCGAGCCTGCGCTGCATCTCCGCGCCGAGCCGCGGGTCCTTGGCGAGCGGCGGCACGGGCGCGCCGTCGGGCACCAGCCAGTCGAGCGGGTAGCCGTACTGGGCGGCCTCGGCCTCCGTCCACGGGTACGCGGGCGTGTCGGACACGCCTTCGCGGGCGCCGCGGCCGCCGTTGTGCGGCGCCTTGACGATCCGCAGCTCGGGGTCGTAGTTGCCGTTGGCGGGGAAGAGGTACAGGTCGGCGAAGCGGGTGGCCCGCTCGGCCCAGGAATGCGGGTCGGCGGCCGTCAGGAAGTACGTGAACAGCAGGCTCTCGCCCTGGTGGAACCAGTCGTAGCCGATCTCGAACTCGTCGGCGAACATGCCCAGCTCCGTCATCTGGGCCACCACGCCGTGCCAGTGCCGCGCGCACGTCTCCAGCAGGTCGTCGGCGCCGCCCAGCAGGTAGAGCTGGGGCCAGTTGAAGAACGGCTCGAAGAAGTCGTCGGCGCCGTCGCGGGAGGACAGCCGTCCCTCATAGCGCAGCGAGCCGTCCGGCCTGGTGTAGCGGGCGGAGAACAGCCGCCACCCGCTGTCGAGCAGGTCCAGCAGGGCGCGCTGGGACAGCGCCCAGGCGGGCGGGTCGAGGACGGGCACGCTGGCCGTCACGGTCGGGGGGCGGTGCGTCATGCGGTGGGGACTCCTCAAGGTCGGCAAGGTCGGCACGGTCGGCGAGGTCGGCACGGTCAGCCCTTGGTCGCGCCGGCGGTCAGCCCGGCGACCAGGAAGCGCTGCGAGAACAGGAAGACGAGCAGCACGGGGGCGATCGACAGCAGGGTGGCCAGGACCAGCTCCGGCGGCTGCACCTCGGCGTTGGCGCCGACGACGGGGTTGAAGGTGGGGGTCGCGGCCAGCATCTGGGTCAGGCCGACCTGCATGGGGTAGTTGTCGCTGTTCGGGAGCATCACGTACGGCAGGAAGAAGTTGTTCCAGTTCGTCACGAAGCTGAAGAACGCGACCAGCGCGACGACCGGCTTGGCCAGCGGCAGCGCCACCCGGGCGAACGTCGCCGACTCGCCGCAGCCGTCCAGCCGCGCCGAGTCGAGCAGCTCGGCGGGCACGCTGGTGGAGAAGTAGATGTAGGTCAGGTACACCCCGAACGGGAAGAACGACATCGGCAGCACCACCGAGGCGGTCGTGTTGACCAGCCCCAGGTAGCTGAACTCCAGGAAGATCGGCAGCACCAGGGCGGTGGCCGGCATCAGCATCACCACGAGCGTGACGATCAGCAGCAGGCGGCGGCCCCGGAACTTCATCAGGGCCAGGGCGTAGCCGGCCGGGATGCTCACCAGCAGGGTCAGCGCCACCGACAGGGCGGCGTACAGCACCGAGTTGCCCATCCAGGTCGCCACCGTTCCGTCCTGGAAGGACATGAGATGACGCCAGTTGTCCAGCAGCGCGGCGATCGAGCCGGGGGAGAGCGGGTTGTCCTGGATGAGGCCGGCGGGCGTCTTGGTGGCGGCCAGCACCAGCCACACCATCGGCAGCACGAAGAACAGCGCGAACGCGGTCAGCACGACGGCCACCAGCGCCCGCACCGCCAGGCGGGCCGGGCGGTCAGTCCGCATCGAACAGCCCTCCCTTGGCGACGAACAGGCCGGCGGAGCACAGCGCCACGATCAGGAGGTCGATGGCGATGGCGGCCGAGCCGTTGAAGTCGTTCTGGTCGAAGGCGTACAGGTAGGCGAGCTGGTTGAGCGAGTAGTCGGTGCCGACCACCCCGAAGCTGGCCTGGGAGATGAGCTGCGGCTCGACGAAGAGCTGCGTGCCCGCCGCGAGCGACAGGATCAGCATGTACACGATCCACTTGCGCAGCATCGGCAGTTGCACGCGCAGCGCGGTGCGCAGCGGGCCCGCGCCGTCCACCCGGGCGGCCTCGATCACCTCGTGCGGGATGCTGTTCAGCGCGCCGTACATGATGACGATCCAGCCGCCCGCGCCGGTCCAGAACGCGATGATCGTGAACAGCCACGGCAGGTGGCCGGGGGCGACCACGGCCACGAACGTCGAGCCCCACAGCGAGCGGACGATGCCGTCGATCGGGCTCACGGACGGGTCCAGCATGAACAGCCACAGCAGCACGCTGGACGCGCCCGCCAGCGCGCCGGGCACGTAGTAGACGAACCTCAGCACCGCCCGCGACCAGCCCGCGGTCAGCCGGTGCACCAGCAGCGCCAGCGTCAGCGTCAGCACCGTCAGCGTGACCAGCCACAGCACCAGGTACGTGGCCACGTGCCCGACCGCCGCGAGGAACCGGAAGTCCTGGGCGGTGCGCACGAAGTTGGCCAGGCCCGCGAAGCGCCCGCCGGCGTCGGTGAAGGCCAGGTTGAGCGCGTACCCGGTCGGGACGATGCCGAACGCCACCAGCAGCACCACGTACCCGGAGACGAAGGCGTGCCCCGCCGCCGGCCGCCAGGAGCGGCTTCCGGCGGCGGTGAGCGCGGGTGTGCTCATTTGCTGACCTGGTAGCCGAACACCTGGGCCTGCTGCTCGATCGCGATCTGCCAGTCGGCCAGCAGCGACTCGACGGTCTTGCCCGCGGTCTGGGCGGGGATGACCGTCTTGGCCCACACCGCCTCCTGGCTGAACTCGGGCGAGCCCCAGCCCGGCCAGACCTGCCCGGCGGCGGCGGTGATCGGGGCGGCGATGTCGCCCGCGTAGTAGCCGCTCTCCTGCTGCCTGGCGATCCACTTGGCCGCCGCCCCCGCGTGGGCGGGGTAGCCGGGCGACTTGTCCACCTGGTACGCGTCGGCCGTGGTGACCCAGGTGACGAAGTCCTTGGCGGCCTCCAGGCGGGCGCTGTGCCGCGAGACCCACCAGGCGCCGCCGCCGACGTTGCCGGTCACCGGCGGGCTCTGGTCCGCCCAGTGCAGCGCGTCGCCGACCGCCAGCTCGCCCTTCGGCGTCTTCAGCGTGCCCTGGAACACCGCGCCCCCGTACCAGGCGGGGCCGGGCAGCATGAGCACCTTGCCGCCCTGGTTCTTGGCGAAGTCGGGGCCGAAGAGCGGCAGCAGCGACATGGTCTTGTTCGCCACGAGCTTGTCGATCAGCTTCGCGGCCCGCACGCAGGCGGCGTCGGTGGCCTTGACCGTGATCGCCTTGGCGGCCGTGACCTGGTTGGCCGGGCACTGCGCGCCCCACAGGTAGATCTCGGGCGTCCACGCGTCGCCGGCCGTGCCGACCAGGTAGCCGGGGTGCTCGGCGGCCACCTTCTCACCCAGCGCCTGGTACTCCTCCCACGTCTTGGGCACCTGGTAGCCGAACTCGTCGAACAGCTTCTTGTTGTACCAGAGCACCACCTGGGCCAGGTCGTTGCGCAGGCAGTAGACGGTGCCGTCCACCGTGCACACGTCGAGCGCGCCCTTGGCGAACCCGTCCAGCGTGCCCTGGTCGATCAGGCCCTTGTCCAGCGGGGCGACGAAGGCGTCGTCGCCCTGCGAGGCCCAGGAGGCGGTGTTGTTGTCGGTGGTGAACACGACGTCGGGCCAGCCCTCGCCGGCCCGGTTGAATAGCTGGACCTTGGTCTTGAGCGTGTTGGAGCCGTTGGCGTTGCCGTCGTAGGTGACGATGTCGAGCTGCGCGCCGGGATGCGCCGCCTGGTAGGCCTTGGCCGCGTCCAGCCGGGTGGAGTCCACCCAGACCACGAGCTTGCCGTCCTTCTGCTCGGCGGGGGCGAAGCCGTACGGGGAGGAGGCGGTGGCGGAGGTGGCGGCGCCGGGCTCGGCGGCGCCGGTGGGGCTGGGCGGGCCGCAGGCCGCGACGGTGAACAGGACCGCGGTCACGAGGATCGCCGGGCTGCGTCGTCTCATGTGGTTGTTCCTCGGGGGGACGAAGTGAGCTACGTAAACGCCGCGTTTCGGGATATGACATCATACGTGTGATGTCTCGCACAATGGCCTATACTCAAGGCGGTCCGAAGATCAGGACCACCAGTGCTCGGGAGGGCACGTGACTCAGCACGCACCGGCGCTCACCGGCGACACGCCCGACGGCCCGCTCGACCCCCCGCCCGCCGGCCCGCTCGATGGCACTGTTAAGCCCGCTCGCCGGCCGCGCCGCTCACGTCCGGCCAAGCTGGGCACCACCGTGGTCGAGCAACTCGTGGACGACATCGTCCGCGGCGCCCTGCGCCCCGGCTCGGCACTGCCGCCTGAGGGCGAGCTGTGCGAGGAGTTCGGCGTCAGCCGGACCGTCATCCGCGAGTCGGTGAAGATCGTCCAGGAGAAGGGCCTGGTCAGGATCGAGCACGGGCGCGGCACCCAGGTGATGGACGCGCGCCAGTGGAACCTGCTCGACGACGTCGTCCTGACCTCCGTCATCACGCACGACGAGAACGCCACATTCCTGGACGAGCTGGTGTCGGTGCGCACGGCCCTGGAGGCCGACATG
The DNA here is from genome assembly GCF_039531895.1 of Nonomuraea monospora. Classification (NCBI taxonomy): domain Bacteria; kingdom Bacillati; phylum Actinomycetota; class Actinomycetes; order Streptosporangiales; family Streptosporangiaceae; genus Nonomuraea; species Nonomuraea monospora. The sequence continues at coordinate 372 of NZ_BAAAQX010000025.1, read as the reverse complement.
GCCGCCGCCGCCGCCCGCCTCCACACCGCTCAAGACGACGAGCGGATCGGGGCGGAGCTGGGCACGATGCGGGCCAGTCTCGCCTCACCGGCCGACTTCGGCGCCGCCGACGTGCGGTTCCACGACATGATCATGGCGGCTTCCGGGAACCGGCTCGGGCGGGCCATCGTCAACAGCATCCACGACAAGGCGCGTACCAGCATGCGGTACCACGGGGAGTACAACGACTCGGTGATGCGGCAGACCCTGGCGGAGCATCAGGCGATCCGGGACGCGATCGCGGCGGGGGACGCGGAGGGGGCGGCGACGGCCATGCGCCGCCACATCCTCGACTCCTGGAACCGCCGCCGCCCCACCCCCACCCCCACCCCC